>JACPHD010000031.1 GCA_016188785.1 Parcubacteria group bacterium
AGAAAAGACGGCCTCTTGCCTTATTTAAGGCCTGACGGCAAAAGCCAGGTGACGATTGAATATCATGGCGATAAAGCGGTCAGGGCCGAAACCGTGGTAATTGCCGCGCATCACAGCGATAAAGTAAATCTAAAAAAATTAAGAGCCGACATCAGGGAAAAGGTGATTGAGCCGGTTATGGGAAAATTATTGGACAATAAAACTAAATATTTTATCAATGCCACGGGCAAATTTACTTTTGGCGGACCGCCGGCCGACACCGGCCTGACCGGCAGAAAAATTATTGTTGACACTTATGGCGGCGCTGTGCCGCATGGCGGCGGCGCTTTTTCCGGCAAAGATTTAACTAAAGTTGACCGTTCGGGCGCCTATATGGCGCGCTATGCGGCTAAAAACGTGGTGGCGGCCGGCTTGGCCGACAGATGCCTCTTGCAAGTGGCTTACGCTATCGGCGTAGCCGAACCGGTCGGTATCTATATTGACACTTATGGCACGCATAAGATTAGTGAAGACAAGATATTAAAGCTGGTAAATAAGCATTTTGATTTTCGGCCCAAACGAATTATCGATTCGCTTAATTTAAGACGGCCGATTTACCGCCGAACCGCGGCTTATGGCCATTTTGGCCGAAACGGCAAGGACTTTACCTGGGAAGCGATTGATAAAGCAAAAATATTAAGAAAAGAAGCGGGGATAAAATAATAATTTTCAATTTTCAATGACCAATTTTCAATGAATGATCAATTATTAAATTTTCCATTGAAAATTGCAGCATTGAAAATTGTTTGAAAATTGAAAATTGTAAATTGTAAATTCTACATCTATGTTCTCCGGTATTGTAGAAAAAATGGGCCGGCTGGAAAAAATTGAAACCAAACAGGGCAAAGTATATTTTACGATTAGGGCCGGCGGATTTTTGCGCGGCGTAAAAATCGGCTCAAGTATCGCTTGCGACGGCGTCTGTCTGACGGTGATTAAAATAACCAATGGCCAGTTCACGGTTGAATTGATGCCCGAGACTTTGCGTTTAACCAGATTCAGTCAAAGCCGGGCCGGCGATCAGATTAATTTGGAAAAATCATTAAAAGTCGGGGATACTATCGGCGGCCATTTTGTTATGGGGCATGTGGACGCGGTTGGCTTGGTGAAACAAATCGTTAATCAAGGCCCTGACGTGAGCCTGGTAATAAAAGCGCCGAAAAAAATTATTAAATATTTAGCCTATAAAGGCTCGGTCTCGCTTAACGGCGTAAGTTTAACTATCGGCCAAAGCGGCCGGGATTGGTTCAAGGTCTATTTAATCGGCCACACCTTAAAGATCACTAATTTGGGAAAATTGCTGGTTGGGGATAAAGTTAATCTGGAAGTAGATACTATTGCCAGATATTTAGAGAGTTTATTAAGAAAGCCAACATGAAAGCAAATACATTTGCCAAACTTGACGGTAAAAATTGGCGCTTAGCCATAGTTCAGGCCAGATTTAATCAGGTAATCACCGATAAGCTGGCCGACGGAGCGCGGCAAGCGCTTAAACAAGCCGGGGTTAAGCCGGATAAGATTGGCTTATTTAAAATTCCGGGCGCGTTTGAAATTCCCTTGATTTGCCAAAAAATATCCCAAACTAAAGCATATCATGGTATAATAACCATAGGCGCTGTTATTAAGGGTCAAACCGCTCATTTTGAATACATTTCCCAGGCGGCTATTAACGGCGTCATGTCAGTTATGCTTAAAACCGGTTTGCCCATTTCTTTAGGCATTATTACGGCTTATAGTTTAGCTCAAGCCAAAGCCCGCAGCGGCTCGGGTAAAACTAACAAAGGTTATGAAGCGGCCAGCGCTCTTTTGGAAGTGCTGGCCAACCCCATTAGAAAAAAGCCTTTGACAAAAATTCGCGGTTAAATAATATAGTATTTTTCTAACGGGGTAAATTATAAATAATGTATCGCTTTAAGGCAAAAGTCATTTCCGGCAGAGGGCGGGGCAAGCAAATCGGTTTTCCCACGGCTAATTTGGATGCAGGTGATTTGCCGATCGCTTATGCCGTTTATTTGGTCAAGGCGAAATTAGGCCGTAAAACCTGTCGGGGGCTATTGCATTATGGGCCAAAAAAAACTTTCAGCGAACCAGTGTCGGTTGAAGTTTATTTAAAAAATTTTAATCAAGATATTTATGGTCGCGCGTTAGAAATTGAAGTGGGTAGAAAAATCAGACCGGTTAGGAAATTTGATAATGCGGAGGCTCTAAAAAGGCAGATAGAAAAAGATTTGCTGGAATTAAATAATTCGTAATTCGCCCGCCCGCCACGCAAGACAGCTTGCTGGCGTTGCTGGCGGGTAATTCGTAATTTCCCAATCCCATGCTGGCTTATTTGGAAAAATTTAATAAATTGCCGGCCGTGGTCAGGAGTCAAGTCTCTGACAGCCGCGCCCTGGCGATCATTGAAGAGCTGGAGAAAAAATATAAAGTTGCTCTGGCCGCTTTGATAATGAAAATCATGGTCGGCGAAATCGCGCTTAATCAGCTGGCCGAAAATTTGCTTAAGGAAAATTTATCAGAAAGCCAGGCCAATGAGCTGGCCCGGGCGCTAAAGCAAAATATTTTTTCTTCTGCTATGGTTAAACCGGCCAGCGCGGCGGCTATAGCGGTTCCGTCAATAAGCCAACCCAAAGTTAAAGGCGCTAATTTTTTCTTTTCTCCTGATGATGAAGAAGAAATCAGGCAATTAACTAAAAAGATAGTCATGGCGGAAAATCTTAGCCTGGCGCCGGCGGTAATTGACGATAAGTTAACAGAAATAATCAGCCGGGCGCAAATCAACTTCGGTTCAGCCGGGTTGGCCGAAAGATTTTCGCAAATTTTAAGAACTTATTTGCGCGGCATTAGAAATAAGCTGGATGTTAAGGCGGCTTTAATGAAGCCGTTTTTAAACGGCGGCTTAAATTTTGATGAAGATTCGGCGCAAAAAGTTATGCTATTGGCGGATAAAGTTGTTCACCCCGTTAAATCCCAATCAGAAATTGGGACGCAAAGCGTATTTAACGGGGTAAATTCAGTACCAGGCCTGCCTGCCATGCCTGCGCAGGCAGGGCAGGCAGGCCAGCCAATTAAACCCTTGCCGAAAATTAGTCTGCCGGAATTAGAAAAATCGGAAATTTCCCGGGACGCGGCTTATGATTTTTCAAAATTGGCGACCAAGGATAACAAACTAAAAAATGATTTAAAAAAATTAGACGTTAGCCGCGAACTGGCTCCCTTGACTCCGGCGGTTCTGCCAGCGCAGGCAGGTGCTTCGGCCGCGCCAGCGCCCAAAAAAACGCCTCAAGCTCAAGAAAAAGTTCCGCTGAAGAGCGATGCTGGCGCTAGGCCTTTAATAAAACGCCGCTTTGAAGCGGAAAATTTAAACCAAAGCCAGAAAGTTAAAATTGAAGACGTTAAATATGTGCCGCGCGTCATGGGGCCATTAGACGAGCTTAAATATTTAGATTTAATCAGCTTCCGTCGGCTGGATCCGGATTCGTTAAAAAGCGCTGATAAAATCAAAAGCAAAATAAATTTATTGGCGGAAAAGGATTATGGCAAAAAACTTGAAGGCATCAAACTGTGGCGGCTAAGTCCGATCAATAAGTTATATTTGGCGATCGGCCATTTAAGCATTAGCGAAAACAAGCCGGTTGATGTTATAATAGAAGAGAGAAAGGCCAGAGGGGAAGAATATTTGTCAAGCGAGGAGTTTAAAGCAATTATGGATCTTAATAAAAGTTTGAGATTTTAATTTCATGCAGCAATTTGTCGTGCCGCAATTTATTGACGTTGAAGACAAAATTATCGGTCCCATAACTATCAGGCAGTTTATTGTTATGTTGGCCGGATTTTTAATTATCGCCATTTCTTATAAATTATTTGATTTTTCTTTATTTATAACTCTTGGCCTCTTGACTTTAGCGATTACCGGTATTTTCGCTTTTTTAAAAATAAACGGCCGGCCTTTCCATTATTTTGTTTTAAATTTATTTCAAACTTTAAAGCGGCCCAGGCTAAGGGCCTGGCATAACGGTCTTTTATTGGCCGGTGATAATTATGGAATTGAACAGAGCCGTTTTATTCCGGCCGCTCCGGCAGTTTTAAATAAACATTATACGGCTTCCCGCCTGGCTGAATTGTCGCTGATCGTTGATACTAAAGGAGCTTATCGGGGAGAGAGGGAGGAGATGGGCGCGGCAGAAGTGAGGAGAGAAAAAAATTAATTTTCAATTTTCAATAACCAATTTTCAATCAAGCTCCAATAAATAAATTTTCAAATAATTAATTAGAAATTGAAAATTAAAACATTGAAAATTCATTGAAAATTGAGAATTGGTACTTGAAAATTAAAATACTATGGCCAATAAATTAGCCGGTAAAAAAATAACTAATTCCACCCAGCAATATTTAGATATTGCTGAATTTCGCGAAGATACCGTAATTATGCGCGACGGCACTTTGCGCGCGGTTTTATTGGTTGCCAGCATCAACTTTGCTTTAAAAAGCGAGGATGAGCAAAACGCTATTATTTCCGCTTACGTGGGTTTTTTGAATAATATTGATTTCCCCTTGCAGATCGTTATCCAATCGCGCGAACTTAATATTGACAACTATCTGGCCTTCTTAAAACAAAAGGAAAAAGAGCAGACCAACGAACTTTTAAAAATACAGACTGCCGAGTATCTGCAATATGTCGGCGAGCTGATTTCGCTGGGTAAAATTATGAATAAAAGATTTTATCTGGTGGTGGCTTATAATCCCTTATCCGACAAGCAAAAAGGTTTTTTCGGCAAACTGCTCGAATCTTTAAGGCCGGCCTCTCTGATTAAAATGAAGGAAGAGAAATTTTTAAAAAGAAGGTCGGAATTGACCAGGCGGGTGGAAAATGTTATCGGCGGTCTGGCGTCTATGGGCGTGAATGCCGCGCCGCTAGACACGCAAAGTTTAATTGAATTATTTTATAACACCTATAATCCGGAAACTTCGGCTAATCAAAAGTTAGTTGACGTAAAAGAATTGCGGCTAGCTGAGTAGTCTATAAATATGTTTAATCCAGACCAACTAAAAAAACAAGAGGAAATTGAGTCTAAGGAAAAAGCCCTGGCTGAAGGGCAAAAAGCCAGGCAAGTAGAAGCCACGGCCGCCTTAACTCGGGAATTAGTTGAAGAAGAAAAATCCTACCGCCGCGGCGCGCTTTCCATTAAAGATTTAATCGCTCCGGCTTCAATTGAAGTAAACCCGGATTTTTTAAAATTGGGGTCTAAATTCGTCAGAACTATTTTCGTGGTTAATTATCCGCGCTATATCAGCGTCGGCTGGTTCGCGCCGATTATAAATTTGAATTCCACCTTTGATATTTCCATGTTTTTCTATCCGGTGGAAAGCGCGGTAGTGCTAAATCAACTTAAAAAGAAAGTTGGTAATCTGGAGGCGCAAATTATTTCCGATTCGGAAAAAGGCGCGGCCAGGGATCCTTTGCGCGAAACCGCTTTGCGCGACATAGAATCTTTGCGCGACGCTTTAACCCAAGGCACGGAAAAATTTTTTCAGTTTGCTTTATACTTGACGATTTACGCCGAGAGTAAGGCCGAGCTTGATAAATTGTCCGAGGAGGTAGAAAATATTTTCGGCTCCAGATTAGTTTATTCTAAAAGAGTTTTTTATCAGGCTGAACAAGGCTTTAATTCCACTTTGCCTTTGGCCAATGATGAATTATATATCGCTTTTAATATGAATTCTTCGCCGGTGGCTTCTTCTTTTCCTTTTATTTCCAGCGAGCTTACCTCGGACAACGGCATTCTTTACGGCATCAACCGCCATAATAATAGTTTGATTTTGTTTGATCGCTTTAGCCTGCAAAACGCCAATAGCGTAGTTTTCGCCACTTCCGGAGCCGGTAAAAGCTACGCTATCAAGCTGGAAGTTTTACGCAGCCTGATGATGGGCGCGGAAGTGATTATTATTGATCCGGAAAACGAGTATAAGCATCTGGCCGAGGCGGTCGGCGGAACTTATATCAATATTTCATTGGCCAGTGAAAATAAAATTAATCCTTTTGATCTGCCGCGTTCGGTCTATGGTGAATCCAAGGCCGAGGACATAATCAGAAGCGGTGTTATAACTATCAAAGGCTTAGTCAGGCTGATGCTGGGCGAGCTTACTCATGGAGAAGACTCAATCATTGACCGCGCTCTTTTAGAAACTTACGCTAAAAAAGATATTACGGCGGACGTGGATCTGTCAAAAATTGAAGCGCCGGTCATGCAGGATTTGGAAGATATTTTAAGCGGCCTGGAAGGCGGCGCGGATTTAGCCTTGAGATTAAGAAAATACACTCAGGGCACTTTTGCCGGCTTGTTTAACAGCCCGACTAACGTCAAAATGGACAATCAGCTGGTTTGTTTTTCCGTGCGCGATCTTGAAGACGAGCTTAGGCCGATCGCCATTTATACCATAGTTAATTACATCTGGAATGTAGTGCGCTCGGAGCTGAAAAAAAGAATTTTGGTGATTGATGAAGCCTGGTGGCTGATGCAGCATGAAGACAGCGCCAAATTTATTTACGCTTTAGTTAAGCGCTGCCGCAAATATTATCTGGGCGTGACTACGATTACCCAGGACGTCAATGATTTTTTAACTTCGCCCTACGGCCAGGCGATCGTTAATAATTCGGCGCTCCAGCTTTTATTAAAGCAGTCGCCGGCCGCGATTGAGCTGGTGCAAAAAACTTTTGTTTTAACTCAGGGAGAAAAGTATCTTTTGCTTGAATGCGGCGTGGGCGAAGGTATTTTTTTCGCCGGCAATAAGCATGTGGCGATTAAAGTCGTGGCTTCCTATACCGAGGATCAGCTAATTACCTCTGATCCGCGCCAGCTTTTGGAAATTGAACAGGAAAAGAAAGAGTTTGCTTCTAACATGCTTGGCGGGGAGGAAGGGGCAGAAACAGTTATCGAAGTTAATTAGTTGGTAAAAGTATGTTTAAATTTTCAATTTACAAATTTTCAATTTTCAATGAATGATTAAATTATCAAATTTTCAATTGAAAATTAAGTTATTGAAAATTGTTTGAAAATTGAAAATTGAGAATTAAAAATTTTTAAAATAATTTATAATAATGGACAAAAAAGTTTGGGGAATAATTATAGTAATTTTATCTTTAGTCCTAATAATAGGCATTGCTTATATTATCTTTTTTTATAGATTTTCCAGTCCGGCTAGTCCGGCTGTCCAGCCGCCGGTGACCCAAGAGCCAGCCGTCCAGCCGCCGGCGGCCGAGGAGCCGGGCCTGCCTGCGCAGGCAGGTAAAGCGGTTCAGCCGATTGTTCCGGCCAAACCGGCCGAGATGCGGGCCGATGACTTAGCCAGGCTAGCCTCGGCTTTTGCCGAAAGGTTTGGCAGTTTTTCCAATCAGTCTGATTATGGCAATATTCGCGATTTGCAGATTTTCATGACCGACACTATGAAAACTTGGGCGGAGAATTATATCAATGACGCCAGAACGAAAAAAATCCAGACCGTGATTTATTACGGTATTGTTACTAAAGCTATTTCCAATGAAGTTAAAAATTTTGACGCTGATACCGGCCAGGCTGAAATTTTGGTTAAAACCCAGAGGCGGGAATTGGCCGGGGTAAGCGGCAACAGTTCAACTTTTTATCAGGATATAATAATAAAATACGCGCGCGAACAAGGTGTTTGGCGGGTGGACAAAACTTATTGGCAGTCAAAATGAATAATGAATTATGAATTACGAATTAGGCAAATGAAATAAAGCCTTTATTTTAGATCCATTATTCATAATTCATTATTCGTAATTCGCTTCGCTAGATAAATAAAAATAAATGTTTTTTGAGTTTGTTAAAAGAGTGAAAAATATGACCAACAATGTTTGGTTATTTTTTTTAGATCTGATTTTTCCGATTGAGTGTTTAGGCTGCGGCCGCGCCGGTTTTTGGCTTTGCTGCGATTGTTTTAAAGAAATTAAGTTTAAACCCAGGCAGTACTGCCTCTATTGCAAGAAAGAAAATGACTTTGGACAATTTTGTCCGGCTCCCGCCCGACTGAATAGTCGTTCGGGCGGGTGCCGGGTTAATTATAGCTTAGACGGGATTTGGATCGCCGCGCTTTACGATGAATTATTAGTTAGTCGGGCTATAAAAGGGCTAAAATATTATTTTATCATTGATTTGGCTGACGATTTAAGCCAGCTGATTATTTTGTTTGTTGACCGCTTGCTTAAACCGAGCCGGATTTTACAATCCGCTTTGGCCGGGGGCGTGGCTTGGCGAAATTTTAAACTGGCGGAAAATTTGCCTTTGGCAATTTTAAATTTTAAGGATAATTTAGTCGTGCCGGCGCCCTTGTCAAAAAAACGTTTGCGCTGGCGCGGCTTTAATCAGTCAGAACTGCTGGCGCGAAGCGTGGCGGAAAAATATGGGCTGGAGTTTGATGGCGTAAGTTTAATCAGAACAAGACATAAGAAGCCTCAGGCCAAACTCACCGAAGCGGCCAGGTTAAAAAATGTTAAAGATTGCTTTGAATGGCGGGGCGGCAATTTAAAAAAAAGAAATATAATTTTAATTGATGACGTGGTTACTACCGGCGCCACTTTAAACGAATGCGCCAAAGTTTTAAAAGCCGCTGGCGCCGGCGAGGTTTGGGGATTGGTGGTGGCTAAAGGGTGAAATGAAATTTAGATTTTGTTTGACACAAATTTATTATCTTTCACATAAAATCTAAGCGGCTTATTTTTCCAGACGCCCGCGTAATCCACGCCTACCCGGGCGGCTTTTATAATGTTTTGAGCCGCTATTTTAATGCCTCGGTTTTCTATAAAAAGTATTGAATTTTTTAATACGGCCGAGGTATTATTAAGCGCCTTATCAATCTTTAAGGCCTGGCATAATTTTCCCGGCCCGTTGGCCAGGTTAATTAAGCTATCAATTTTTCTAGACTGCTCCATATATTTAATACCTTCTAACGGCACTAATGACCGAATCAACACCGCGGACGGATAATCTTTTCTTTCCGTAATTATATTAAGACAATGATAAAAGCCATAAATTGAATACACGTACCACAGTCCCGCCTCCGCAAACATCACGCTGGTTCGTTTGGTTTTTCCCTTGGCCGCATGAGACGCCAAATCATGCGGCCCGGCATAGGCTTCAGTTTCCACAATCATTCCCGACAGAGTTCTTTGGCCCAATTTTCTTACCAGAATTTTACCTAAAAGCTGGCTGGCGACATGTTCGGTTTTTTGCTGAAAAAATTTTTTATCTAATCTGGCCATGAAATTTTATTTTCCGCTAATTATGAAAATTTATTTTGCCTTTCCGTAAAGTTAAAAAAGCTCTGAGTGCGAACCAATTCTTAATAGTAGAATAGTTGCTTCAGGTTTTTCTATTTTATAAATAAGCAGCGCGTCCGGTTTGATATGACATTCAAAACAAGCTTTAAATTCTCCGGTTAGGCGATGATTGAAGTTTTTTATTGGCAACTTTTCTCCTTTGATTAAAATATCCAAAACTTTCTCTAACTCAATAAGCGCGGCGTGATTGCGGCTATAGCGCTTTAAATCTTTTTTAAAATGATTAGAATATTTTAGCAAAAACATAAATTGAGATGGTTACAAAACTATTTCGTAACGAAATTTAGATATTTTTCGTCAAGACGAGGAAAGCCAGCAAAATGATTGAAACGTAGCAACGCTACGGTGAAAATCATTTTGCGCCAGCTTGACGAAGTATTGACGGAAAATAGCCTCGCAAATGCGAGGCAGTAGAAATAGTTTTGTAACCATCTCATTAATCTTTTAAAGCGTCTTTAATAAGCGCCGATCCGGTTTTAAAAGATTTTTTAGTTTTCTCGGCCTCCGCGATCGATTCGCGCAGGATTTCAGCTTTACGTAAAGTAAATCCGTTCTCGTCTCTTAGCTCGCAGGGAAAATTTTTCGCGTTTATTATCTGACGAAAAAAAAGCTTGACTGCCGAGCTCATGTCCAGTCCCAAGCTGTCCAAAATTTTTTTGGCCTCATTTTTAGTTTTAGCATCTATGCGAATTTGAATTTGTTCATTATTTTTAGCAATCATATATTTTTATTATCATTATATTTATATTGTATTGCATTTTAAATAAGTTGTCAATACAAAAAATAGTTCTAATTTCAGAGCTATTTTAAAATTGGCGGAGAGATAGGGATTCGAACCCTAGAGACCCGTGAAGGCCTAACGGTTTTCAAGACCGTCCCATTCGACCGCTCTGGCATCTCTCCAAAATTTTAAAAAACATTCTTTCGGTTTGGACGATATTTTTTGCGGAGAGACAGGGATTCGAACCCTGGAGGCTCGTTAAAGCCTAACACCTTAGCAGGGTGTTGCTATCAGCCGCTCAGCCATCTCTCCCTTGAAATTTACGAATTAAGATTTTCGATTTACGAATTAAAATAAAGCTAAAAGCAGAAGATTAAAAATTTTTAACCTTTTCACTTTTAGCAAATTGTGCTATAGTAAATATATATAATTCATCAAGTTTTGTCAATTTAAAAATATGGCGGAATCAGCCAAAACAATTGATTATGGTAAAAAAATTGCCGGCTGGAGCATAGCGGAATATGATAAGCATGAACGGCAAAAAAATTGGTATATTATTTCGGCCAGCGTGGCTTTATTATTTCTAATCTATTCATTTTTTAGCGGCAATTTTCTGTTCGCCGCTATAATTATAATCGCCGCTTTAGTCATTATAATCCATGACGGTCAGGAACCGCTGAACATAGATTTTATTATTACCGACCAAGGCTTGATCGTGGGCAAAAATTTTTACGATTATGACGTCATAAAAAATTTTTCCCTGGTTTATAAGCCAAGCGAGAACATAAAAAGTTTGTATTTTGAATTTAAAAATGTGCTTAAGCCAAGGCTATCAATACCTCTAGGCAGTATGAACCCCTTGCCAATTCGCGAAAACCTGCTAAAGTATTTAGCGGAAGACATGGACAGAACCGACCAGCCTTTATCTGAAGCTTTAGCTAAAATGTTTAAATTATAGTTTGTATTAGAGAATAATTATTTTTAGGCGCAGGATAATATTCTGCGCCATATTGATATTATAAAATTGGCTCTCGTCGTTCAATGGATAGGACGTTAGCTTGCGGAGCTAGCGATGCAGGTTCGATTCCTGCCGAGAGCACCAAAATCTGAGAAAAATTTATGCCTTTACCAAACAAACAAACTGAATCAGGCTTTAAAGAGCTGGGCGTTAGCGCTTCAGTTTTAAAAGAGCTGGAAAATCTAAAACTAGCTACGCCAACGCCGATTCAAATAAAATCAATTCCCGTGGCCTTATCCGGCCAAGATTTAATCGGCGTAGCGCAAACCGGCACGGGTAAAACCTTTGCTTTTGGCATCCCCATGATTGAGCGCTTGATGCTTGAATCTGGGCAAGGCCTGGTTTTATTACCAACCCGCGAATTAGCTTTGCAAGTTGATGAGAATTTAAGGAAATTAGGCGCCAGACTGGGTTTAAGAACCGCGGCTTTAATCGGCGGCCAGGCGATTGGCAGCCAAGTCCAAAGCCTTAAAAGAAATCCGCATATTTTTGTATGCACGCCGGGCCGGTTGATTGACCATCTAAAAAGAGGCTGGGTAAAATTGGCTTATGTTAAAGTTTTAGTTTTAGATGAAGCTGACATGATGTTTGATCTGGGTTTTGCCCCGCAGATTGAAGAAATTATGAAGCGACTGCCGCCAGTGCGGCAGACTTTATTATTTTCCGCCACCATGCCGCGGGCAATTTTAAAATTAGCCGCGGCGCATATGAGCTTGCCGGTTCATATTGAAGTGGCTCCGCCTGGCACTACGGTTGAGTTTGTTAACCAGGAAATGTATGTTATGAAAAAAGAAGACAAGTACCGGCAATTGGAAAAAATTCTCCAGGAGCATAATGGCTCGGTTTTAGTTTTTACCCGCACCAAGCATGGCGCTAAACATTTAGCCAATAATCTTAAGCAAGCCAGGCATGAGGCGGCCGAAATTCACTCTAATTTGTCTTTCAACCAGCGTAAAGAAGCTTTGGCCGGCTTTAAAAGCAAAAAATATCGGATTTTGATCGCGACCGATATTGCCGCGCGCGGTATTGACGTTTCGGGCATTGAGTTGGTGGTTAATTATGATTTGCCGGATAATTCCGAAGATTATGTCCATCGCATCGGCCGCACCGCCCGAGCCGGCAGACCAGGCCAGGCGATTTCTTTTGCCCTGCCCAGCCAATGGAAAGATATTCGCAACATTGAAAGGTTGATAAATAAAAAATTAACCCTGACTAAATTCGCCGAGCTGGAGCAGGCTAATACGCGTCCGACTTTTAGAAGATATGGCCGGACTATGAGTTTTGGCCGATCAAGCGCTCCGCGTTCAAGACCGGGCGGTTTCGGTCGGCGCCGAGGCCGATAATTTTTGGCGCCCATAGCTCAACGGATACCCGCCCGACTCGCCTGACGGCCCCATAGCTCAAAAGGATAGAGCGTGAGCCTCCGGAGCTCAAGATGCAGGTTCGATTCCTGCTGGGGTCACCAAATTTGTTTAGATTGGTATTTCGGTAATTTTATAAAGGAGATAATAAACATTTCAACCAGGCCCGTTCATTTAAGCGAATTGGCCGGTTTTTTATTGGGGCGGTTTTTTGCCTTAAAATTATTTTTGCGTTATAATTATGGTATAAATTATAAACATAATTTTATGGCAAAAATAAGAAAATTTCCTCAAAAATTAACTAAATATTTAGACAAGGCTGGGATTAAGCATGATATTTTAGAGCATAAAACCGTCTACACGGCTTATGACGCGGCCGCGACCATGGGCAAAAAACTTAATGAAATCGTTAAAACTTTGCTGGTGGCGGCGGACAAAGATTATTATTTAGTCTTATTGCCGGCTGATCATAAGCTGGATTTTAAGAAGTTGGCGCGATTTATCAGTAAAGCTACTGGCAAAAAAATAAAAGCCGTGAAAATCCCGGGCGAGGCGGTCATGGGAAAATTATTAAAAGTTAAAGCCGGCGCCATGAGCGCTTTTGGCGGCCTATATAAACTGCCCGTAGTCATGGAAAAAAAATTAGCCGGGCTAAAAAAGGCCTTATTCGCTTCCGGCAGTTTTAACCATTCAGTGGCCCTGGCGGTTAAAGATTTTGTTAAATTGGAAAACGCGGTTTTAGGCAGTTTTGGGGTTAAGAAAAAAATTGTGGCGATGAAAAAGAAATAAAATTTTGGATTCCCCCCGCCCCGCAAATGCGGGACGGGGCGGGAATGACAGATTAGATTATGAATTTTAAAATAGATAAATTTGAAGGGCCGCTGGGCCTGCTTTTGCAACTAATTGAGAAGCAAGAGTTGGATATTACGGAAATTAGCTTAGCCAAAATTGCCGATCAATATATTAAATATATTAAACAAGCCGAAGCGCTTAAGCCGGAAGAGCTGGCTGATTTTTTGGTCGTGGCCGCTAAATTATTACTAATAAAATCCCGGGCGCTTCTGCCATTCTTAAAAGGCGAAGAAGAAGAGGAAATCCAGGAATTTGAGCATCAGCTAAAAATGTATAAAGAATTTCTACAAGCGGCCGGTAAAATAGAAGCTATTATCGGGAAAAAATGGTTTAGTTTCGCTCGGGAATTCAACCGCCAGTCCTTTTTAGCCAGCGCGCGTTTATTTTCGCCGCCCCGCCTATCTGGCGGGCAGGCTAAAAATTTAACAGCCGCTGATTTATTAAATATTTTTAGCGAAATAATTAAAAACATCAAGCCGGCCGCGCCGCTTGAACAAAAGAGTTTAGAGCAAATAGTTAATATTGAAGAAAAGATTTTAGCGATTCAGCAAGCGCTTTTAGAAAAGATAAAAGTAAGCTTTGATCATATTCTGGCCGGCGCGAAAAATAAAAGCGAAATGATTGTAAGTTTTCTGGCGCTGTTAGAGCTGATTAAGCAAAAAGATATCGCGGTAGCGCAGGTAGAGATGTTCGGGGAGATTGAGATAAATAAGATAATTTAAAATGACAAATGACTAATGTCAAATGACCAATCAAACCCAAAATCCAAATGTCAAAAAATAATAATTTGAAATTTGAGCTTTGACATTGGTTTGACATTTGTCATTGGAAATTTGTCATTAATTAATATTTATGAGTTCCATAAAGTCTAAGATTGAGTCTTTATTATTCATTTCCGCCAAACCTTTAGCCGCGAGCCAGCTGGCCGGTTTGCTGAAGGTGGATAAAAAAGAAATTATAACTAATGCGGATGAATTGCTTAATGATTATAAAAATAATCAGGCTGGCTTGCAAATAATTAAAGACGGCAGCAAGTATCAGATGGTGAGCGCGCCGGCCAACGCCGCGGTTATCCAGGAGCTAATTAAGGACGAAACTACGGGCGAGTTGTCGCGTCCCAGCCTGGAGGCTTTGACCATTATAGCTTATCGCGGGCCGGTGGCAAAAATTGATTTAGACAGAATCAGAGGAGTGAACTGCGCTTTAATTTTAAGAAATCTGCTTTTAAGAGGCTTGATTGAGGGCAAATTTGATAAAAAGAAAAACCAAACCTATTATACGGCGACTTTTGATTTTATCCGCTTTATCGGCTTAAGCCAGATTAAAGAATTGCCTGATTATGACAGATTGCATCAAGACGATACGATTGATAGAATGTTAGAACAAAATAAGACAAGCCTATAAATTAAATATGCTTATACCGGTGATAATCAGTTTATTAGTATCAACCATTTTTTTAAATTTGGAGCTGCCGTTTAGCAGCCGTTTTTTAGCGTCCGGGAAAACTAATTCGGCTAAAACCGGTTTAGTTTTAGGTGTAAGCGAATATCAGGCGGCCGGCAAAATTATAATTGAAGAGGGTAATAGTTTTAATCAAGCCATAATTAAAGTAATTGAGCAGGCTAAAGCCTTGCCCCTGCCGCAGCTGCCTCAATTTAATCTTAACGCGCCGATGAGAAAATTGCCGCCAAATCCGAAAAAACCAGCCGCGGCCGAAACTGTTAGCTTTGATTTAGCGGCTGAAAACGGGGTGATTTTAGATAGCCAGAGTCATAATTTATTTTTTTCTAAAAGGCCTGATCGGGCCTGGCCTATAGCCAGCATAACTAAATTATTTACGGCTTATACTTTTTTGGACTATAATCCGGGCTGGGAAACAAACTATGAAATTAAGCCCTCGGATAAGCGCGAAGGCGGGAAGATTTATTTATTTACCGGCGATAAAGTAAAGGTAAAAGATTTATTTTATTTCAGCTTAGTCGGCTCGGACAATACGGCTACGGCCGCCTTGGTAAGTTCTACCGGCCTGACCGAAGCTGAATTCGTGGTTAAAATTAATAATAAAATTAAAGATTTAGGCTTAAAAAATACTAGGCTAGTTGACGCGACCGGTTTGGTAAACGGTAATATTTCAACGGCTCGTGAAATCGCCCAGTTCGCCAATTTGGCTTTAGAAACCGAGGAAATTAAGCGCGCCGCTTTAACCAAAGAATATGAATTTACCACTGAACAGGGGAGAATTAAAGCTATTGCCAGCACTAATGAACTGTTAAATATTTTTCCTGAACAAGGCATTAGTCTTTTGGGCGGAAAAACCGGTTATATAAATTCTTCCGGCTATTGTTTAGTCAGTAAATTTAAAGGCCAGGACGGCCGGGCGATTATTACTGTGGTTTTAGGCGCGGACAGCGAAGCCAGCCGTTTTGATTTAACTAAAAAGTTAGCTGAGTTGTATTATAATAATAAGCCATAATGTTAATTAGCTATATTTGTGATATAATATAATTATATGCCTAGGAAAAAATACATCATTGCCAATTGGAAAATGAATTTAAGTTTAGCCCAAACCTTAAGTCTAGCTAAAAAATTTAAAGAAAAATTTAAAGGTTTTAAGCAGGCCGAGATCGCGGTCTGTCCTTCAACTTTAGTTTTAGCGGACACGGCTAAAATTTTGCGCCACAGCGGGATCGCTCTGGGCGCGCAAAATGTTTTTTGGCAAGAGGCCGGTGCTTATACGGGCGAGGTGTCGCCGGCTATGCTTTCTGAAGCCGGCTGTGGTTACGTTATTTTAGGGCATAGCGAGCGGCGAAAATATTTATTGGAAAATTATGAAATAATAAACAAAAAAGTCAGAGCGGTTATTAAAAATGGAGAATTAATACCCATAGTCTGCATCGGCGAGAGTTCAGAGGAGAGAAAAACCGATCGGCGCGATTTCGTCTTAGTGGAACAGCTTGAACAGGCTTTTTCCGGCGTGGAAATTTTCGGCAATCAGCGGATTATTATCGCCTATGAACCGATTTGGGCGATTGGCACAGGCACAGCCATAGAACCGGCTGAAGCCGAGTACGCGCATAAAATTATTAAGCTGGCTTTAAATGATATTGTCGGTATGCGGCTAGTCAGCCAGAATTTCAACGTAGTTTACGGCGGCAGTATCAATTCAAAAAATGTTAAAAGTTTTGCCGATTTGGAAAATATGGACGGCTTATTAGTCGGCGGCGCCAGTTTAAACGCCGATGAATTTTTTAAAGTAGCCAAGGAAATAACAAAATAAATTACAAACAATATCAAAATTAAAATTTGCTAATATCTAAAATTATATTGTTAGTATTTATAATTTAGAATTTATTTGTGATTTGGTGTTTGTAATTTGGAATTTAAATTTTATGCTGGTGCACATAAAAGATCTAGTTCAGGGCGCTAAAAAAAACGGTTACGCGATCGGCGCTTTTAATATTGCTAATTTTGAGTCTGTTTTAGCCGTGGCGCAGGCCGCGGTCAAAGCCGGTTCGCCGGCCATTATTCAAGTCTCGGAAAGCGCCATTCAATATATGGGGCTTAAGCCGATTACCCATATAGTTTCTACGGTGGCTAAAAACGTGGCGGCTAACGTACCGATCTCTCTGCATCTTGATCATGGCTCAAGTTTTGATACGGTTTTTGAATGTATCAGTTCCGGTTTTACCTCGGTTCATATTGACGCTTCCAGTCTGCCTTTAGATGAAAACATAAATTTAACTAAGCAGGTGGTAAAAGTGGCGCATGCCCGCCGGGTCTGGGTGCAGGGCGAAGTTGGCGCTATCGTCGGTTCGCATGAAAAAAATATTAAAAGTAAATTAAAAGTCATACCGCTGGCTAAGCTGGATGAGATTATTCAGTTTGTTAAACAGACCAGGGTTGACACAATCGCGGCGGCTATCGGCACGGCGCATGGCATACACGCTAACGAAGATATTGTCTTTAGTCTGCTTAAAGTCATAAAAGACAAGGTGAAAATTCCTTTTGTCCTGCATGGCGGTTCTGGCATTTCTGATGCTAAAATCAGAAAAGCCATAAAACAAGGCGTTAATATAATTAATGTCGGCACTGATTTAAAAGTCGCTTTTTGCCGCGCTCTAATTGGGGTTTGTTTAAAAAATAAGCAGGAAACCGATCCCAGAAATTTATTAAAGCCGACCATCGCGGCTGTTGAAAAAGCGGTTTTAGGAAAAATGAAATTATTCGGCAGCGCTGGTCGCGTTGCAACCATCTCATAGTATTTTATGTATAATATAATTCCTTTATTATTAATCTTAATCAGTTTAAGTGTGGTTATTGTTATCGTCAGCCGAAAATTTTCAGTTCTGGCCTCTCTGGACGTGGACAGCATTCCGGCGGAGAAAGAAGCCAAATTTAAAAAAAGAATTATTTCTAATCGTTTAGAAAGAAACATCATAAAGTATTGGGCTAGGGCCGGCCGGCTGCTGGCGCCGTTAGGTAAGTTAGCCGGCGATTATTTAAAAGCCAAATTGCATAAACTTTATCAGGCGAAAAATGTCTACGAGGCGAGTCAAGGAGCCGATGATTCAAAGATGATTGATCAATTATTTTCCCAGGCCGAAGAATTAAAAAAACATGATGATTTGGCTTCGGCGGAAAGGAAATATATTGAGATAATCGGCTTAGACAGTAAAAATCTAAAAGCTTTTAAAGAGCTGGGCCGGATATATTTTGAAAAAAAAGAATTTGAAGAAGCCAGAGAGACCTTTGAGCATATTTTAAAATTAAAAACAGATGATGAAGATATTTACGATAATCTAGCGCAAATCGCCAAAGAAAAAGGGGATTTAAACAAGGCGCGCAGTGAATATTTAAAATCACTCAATATAAATAAGCAAAATACCCAAACTCTTTTTAGTCTGGCCGAAGTTTACCGGGCCATGGGCAAATTACCCGAAGCCGCGCGTAGTTTAAAAAAAGTGCTAAAGATAGAGTCGGCCAATCCCAGATACCTTGACACTATGTTGGAAATCAGTATAATTATAAAAGACAAAGCCTTGGCCTTGGACGCTTATAAAAAGCTGGCTAAAGCCAATCCGGATAATAATAAACTTGAAGAGTTTAAGCGGCAGATTGATGAAATGTAATAACTTTGATTTATAACTTATAACTTAATTTAATAAGCTTTTGAGTTATAAGTTATTTTATTTTAAATTGGAGTTTATAAAAATAAAAGTAAATAAGGAGGAATAATGTATTATACTTATATTTTAAAATCATTGAAAGATGGTCGTAGATATATAGGCTATACTAGTAATATTTTAGTTCGTTTGCAATTTCACAATTCAGGAATAAATCCATCGACTAAAAATAGGCGTCCG
>JACPHD010000003.1 GCA_016188785.1 Parcubacteria group bacterium
ATTTGTCAAAACTAACTAAGCTGTGATAATATACTTTTATGGACCCCGTTAGAAATTCAGACTAGGTTTTCTGCCGGGGATTTAATTATAACAATAACATGAAAATTTCTAACGGGGTGGATAATCTTAAATCACCGGCCGGCGCGCCGGATGTCAAAAATCATAAGCGCTGGAAAACTGCCGGCCTTGTTTTATTAGGCCTGATTATGCTGTCAGCCGCTTTCGGCAGTGGCATGTTTTTGGCGCAAAAAAATGAATTTATTAAACAGGCTAGTATTAAAGAGGCGGTCTACGCCGGTAAAGTTTATAATAAAAACGTTACCGCGCCGGCCAATAAATTAACGAATGATGTTGATTTTAATTTGTTCTGGAACGTTTGGGACATATTAAAGAAAGAATATGTTGATAGGGATAAATTAGACGATAAAAAGATGTTTTATGGCGCGCTGAAAGGCTTGGTTGAATCAACCGGCGATCCTTATACGGTTTTTATGGAGCCTAAGGTGGCCAAGGAATTTTCCGATGATTTGGCCGGCACTTTTGAAGGCATTGGCGCGGAAATAGGCAAAAAAGATAATATCATAACCATTGTCGCGCCTTTAGCCGAGATGCCGGCGGAAAAAGCCGGTCTTAAAGCCGGCGATAAAATTTACGCCATTAACGGCCAAACCACGGCCGGTATGGCGATTGATGAAGCGGTTAATAAAATTCGCGGACCAAAAGGCACGGAAGTTGTTTTAACGATTTTTAGAGACGGCTTTGACAAGACCAAGGATTTTAAAATAATCAGGCAAGCTATTATAGTTAAAAGCGTTAGAACGAAAATGAGCGATGATAAAATATTCATTATCACTATAACTAATTTTAACGATGATACCAGCGAGTTATTTAAACAAGCGGCCCAAGCCGCGTTTGAGAAAAATCCCCGTGGCATTATTATTGATTTAAGAAATAATCCAGGCGGCTATTTAGAAACCGCTATTGATGTGGCCAGTGAATGGATTGATCAAGGCCTAGTGGTAACCGAGCAGTTTAATCCGGAAAAGAAGAATGAATATTTGCCTCGCGGCCGGGCCAGGCTAAAAGATTTTCCCACGGTCGTATTAGTTAATCAGGGTAGCGCTTCGGCCTCGGAAATCGTGGCCGGAGCTTTAAAAGATAATGGCCGAGCTACTATCGTGGGCATGAAGACTTTTGGCAAAGGTTCGGTGCAGACTTTAGAGCAGATAAAAGACGGTTCGTCCGTAAAAATCACCGTGGCTAAATGGCTTACGCCTAAAGGCTATAATATTAACGAACAAGGCATAGCTCCTGACGTTGAAGTTGATTTGACTTTAGAAGATTATAATAAAAATAAAGATCCGCAAATGGACAAGGCGGTAGAGATATTAAGCAAGAAATAATAACTATTACTAAAGAATCATAATTTATTTTGTCATTGCGGGCTCCCGCCCGTTTCGCAAGCGAAGCGTTGCGGGCGGGTGACCCGCAATCCAGAAACTTGTTCAGAGCGCTGAACCCTGGATTCCGGCTCGGAGGCCGGAATGACAGGAAGATAATATGCCGAATAAAAAGACAGCCAAGCCAGTGAAATACATTTTTATCGTGGGCGGTGTTATCTCCGGCGTAGGCAAAGGTATTACCTGCGCTTCTATCGGCCGGATTTTAATTGGCAAAGGCTATAACGTTAGCGCCATTAAAATTGATCCTTACATCAATCTTGACGCCGGCACTATGAATCCGGTAGAGCATGGCGAAGTCTTCATAACCGAAGACGGCGACGAAACCGATCAAGACATTGGTAATTATGAAAGGTTTTTAAATCGTGATATTCATCGCGATAATTATATGACCACCGGCCGGGTCTATCAAACAGTGATTAATCGCGAAAGAAATTTAGAATATGGCGGACGCTGTGTGCAGGTGGTGCCGGACATACCGAATGAAGTTATTATAAGGATTAAAGCCGCCGCCAAAAATGATAAAGCCGAGATTATGCTGATAGAGATCGGCGGCACAGTGGGCGAGTATGAAAATTTGCTTTTTTTAGAAGCGGCCAGGATGATGCATTTAGCCGAGCCGGAAAATGTTCTATTTATTATGGTGTCATATCTGCCGGTGCCGTCAATTATTGGGGAAATGAAAACCAAGCCCACCCAGCACGCGGTTAGAGCCCTTAATTCGGCCGGTATACAGCCGGATTTTATAGTGGCGCGTTCTGTGGCCGCGATTGACGCGCCGCGGCGGCGCAAATTGGCCACCTTTTGCAATATCCGCGAAGATGATGTTATCAGCGCGCCGGATATTGATTCAATTTATGACGTGCCGCTTAATTTTGAAAAAGATAATTTAGGCGAGCGCATTTTAAAAAAGTTCGATTTGCCGGGCAAAAAGAAAGATTTGCTTGATTGGCGGAAGCTGGTTGATAAAATTAAATCAGCCAAAAAGCAGGTTAATATCGGCCTGGTGGGCAAATATTTTTCCACCGGCGATTTTACTTTAGCTGACTCTTATATTTCTGTCATAGAAGCGATTAAGCACGCGGGCGCGGCTAATAATCTAAAGCCGGTTTTGCATTGGATCAACGCCGAAGACGTAGAAAAACAAGGCATTAGAATTTTAAAAAAACTTGACGGCATTATCGTGCCGCAGGGCTGGGGCTCGCGCGGCGCCGAGGGCAAGATTAAAACTATTAAATACGCTCGCGAAAATAAGGTGCCATATTTCGGCCTATGTTATGGCATGCAGATGGCGGTGATAGAATTCGCCCGCAATGTGCTGGGTTTGGCCGGCGCCAATAGCGAGGAAGTTGATCCTGAAACCGCTGATCCGGTAATTCATATCATGCCCGGGCAAAAAGAATTGATCGCTAAAAAGCAATATGGCGGGACTATTCGCTTAGGCGGCTGGCCGTGTAAAATTGTGGCCGGCACGCATCTAGCCGCGGCTTATAGTAAATACGGCAAAAAGGGGATTATTTCCGAGCGCCATCGCCATCGCTATGAGTTTAACAATGACTACCGCGAGCAGTATGCCAAAGCCGGCTTGCGCGTAGCCGGCGTCTCGCCGGACGGTAAAATCGTGGAAGCCATAGAAATTACCGAGCATCCTTTTTTTATCGGCACGCAATTTCATCCTGAATATATTTCCCGGCCGCTTGATCCGCATCCTCTGTTCGTGGAGTTTATCAGAGTATGCGGTAAGTTAAAATAAAAATTATTTTTGCGCTACCACATTAACTAGCTTCGCCGCTACCAGATGGTTGTCGTATTTTCTGATTTTTTTAGTGGCGAATTTAACCAGTCCGGCAACTCCGGCGAACAGAGTATCGTCTTTGCCGATTCTGACATTTTTGCCGGGCCGGTATTTAGTGCCGCGCTGGCGGATAATAATTGCTCCGGCCTTGGCATATTCGCCGTCTTGGAGTTTTACGCCTAAGCGCTGGCTGCGCGAATCGCGGCCTAAAGTCGTCGAGCCGCCGGCTTTTTTATGGGCCATAAGAATGAATTACGAATTAAGAATTACGAATTGATTATAATATAGCAAAAGATCGTTTATTATGTCAAGACTTGACATATAATTGTTATATGTTATTATTATAACAATACCAACTTGTTTAGTAGGAATAAAATTCCCCAACCCCCTCCGCCAGCTGGCGGACTAAAGGGGGTCTAATAAATTATTATGATTTTTTCCACTCGTTCAACTTACGGCATCAGGGCGATGATATATCTGGCCAAAAAGCAGGGCCGTGGTAGCGTCGCCTTAACTCAAATTTCCAAAGATGAAAAAATTTCTTTAAAATATTTAGAAAGATTGTTTTCTCGTCTAAAAAAAGCCGGTTTAGTAAAGTCTGAAATGGGCGCCGCCGGCGGCTATAAACTAGCTCAAAGCGCTTCTAAAATAAATATTTATGATATGACTAAAGCGCTTGAGGGCAAATTAAATCCGTTTCATTGCTCTAATAAAAATAAAAAAATATTTTGCACTAATGACTGCTGGTGCCAAGCGGCTAAAGTTTTAGTAAAAGTGGAGCAAGCGATTAATGCAACTTTAAAAGATATTAAACTCGATCAACTATTATAATATGCAATATTCAAAAAAGGTCATTGAGCATTTTAGAAATCCGCATAACCAGGGGCGGATTAAAAACGCGGACGCGGTCGGCCAGGTCGGCAACGCGGCCTGCGGCGATGTCATGAAAATTTATCTTAAGATAAATGAAAATAAAAAGGGCGAAAAAATAATTAAAGATATAAAATTTGAAACCCTGGGCTGCGCGGCCGCCATCTCCGTGTCATCGGCTTTAACCGATCTGGCTAAAGGTAAGACTCTGGCGCAGGCGTTAGCCATTACCAAAGACAAAATCGTTAAAGATTTGGGCGGCTTGCCGCCGATTAAAGTTCATTGTTCCATGCTGGGCGTAGAGGCCCTGCGTTTGGCCATTAATAACCTTTAAAAACTTTTTCAAAACCCCGCATTTGCGGGGCAAAAATATAATGTATCAAATAAAAATTTTATAGCGAGCAAAGCTCTACGGCCATAAAATTTTTATTTGATTATAAATTATGTCAAAAGCCACGGAAATGCTTACTAATGAGCATAAAAATATTTTATTAGCCATTGCTGGCTTGTTTAATCAATGCGCCAAAGACGAGCAGTCCGGCGCGATCAGCCATGATTTTTATCAGTCAGAAATTGATTTTATTAGAAATTACGCGGATAAATTTCATCATGCCAAAGAAGAGGATATTTTGTTTGTTGAATTAAATAAAGATTCGGCCAATCCGCATTGCAACCCAACCGAGCAAATGCTGTATGAGCATGATTTGGGCCGCCAATATGTTAAGGAGTTGGCCACGGGTTTAGAAATAAATAATCTGGCCGGAGTTCTGGCCGGCGCCAGAGGTTATGGCAATTTACTTAAAGACCATATTTACAAGGAAGATAATATTTTGTACCCGATGGCTGATGAAGCCTTGAGTCAGGAAATAAAAGATAAGCTGCTGGAAAAATTTGAGAGGATCGCGCGAGAATATTCAGAGGCGAATCAAAAATACGAGTTATTTTTAAGTAATTTAAATAAATAATATGGCCAAACCAATAAACGCGGAGAAAAAAATAAAACAGGCGTTAGAAAAGATTCGTCCGTCCTTACAGATGGATGGCGGGGATGTGCATTTTGTTAATTTTGACGAGTTGTCCGGCGTGCTTAAAGTGGAACTTATGGGCCATTGCGCGCATTGTCCCATGTCGTCTATTACTTTAAAGCAGGGGATTGAGGAGGAGATTATTAAATCAGTGCCGCAAGTTAGAGAGGTAAGGGCAGTAGAGATGTAAAATTGAAAAATTAAAATTAAAAATGACAATTAAAAATGCAAAGTTATTTAAATTCCAAATTACAAGCTCCAAATTACAAACAAATTCTAAATAACAAATACTAAAGAATTAAATTTTTGGAAATTAGTAAATTAGAATTTTGGTATTGTTTGGAATTTGTTATTTGTAATTTTAAATTTTTATATTATGTCAAATATTAAACCCATCTATTTAGACCACAGCGCCGCCACGCCGGTGGATAAAGAGGTTTTAAAAATTATGTTGCCATATTTCAGTCAGACTTACGGCAACCCGTCTTCACTTCATAGTTTTGGCCAGGCGGCCGCGGCCGCGGTAAGCCAGGCCAGGGAAAATGTGGCCGACTTTTTAAGTTGCCAGGCCAGCGAGATAATTTTTACCTCCGGCGCCACCGAAGCTGATAATCTGGCGATCTTCGGTCTGGTTAACGCCTTGAGAGAAAAAAATCCTAAAGAAAAACTTCATCTCATAACCTCGGTTATAGAACATCCGGCCGTGCTAGAACCAGTGCGCCGGCTTGAAGCCGAGGGCGTTCGAGTTACTTATTTGCCGGTTCGGAAAAACGGCGTAATAAATTTAGAAAATTTTATTAAAGCCATAAAAGATAATACAGTTTTTATTTCTATTATGTACGTTAACAGCGAAATCGGCGCGATTCAGCCGATCAGGCAGATGGGAGAAGTTATTGAAAAAATTAACCGGCAAAGGGCAAAAAGCGGCGCTAACCGGAAAATTTATTTTCACACTGACGCGACGCAAGCCTTGAATTTTTTAAATTGCGACGTTAAATATCTGGGCGTTGATTTATTATCCCTGTCCGGCCATAAAATTTACGGACCTAAGGGCGTGGGCGCTTTGTTTGTCAGGGCCGGAACGGCTTTAAGCGGCGTGCAGTTAGGTGGACATCACGAAAAAAATTTAAGAAGCGGCACGCTTAACGTTCCGGGTATAGTTGGCCTGGGCCAAGCCATTAAAATTTGCGCGACCAATCAAAAGAAAAATAATAAAGAAATTTTAAAATTAAGAGATAAATTTATCGCCCAAGTTAAGCGCCTTATCCCTCGGGTTATTATTAACACGGACCTAAAAAATTCCACTCCGGCGCACGCCAATATTTCATTTGTCGGCGCTGAAGGTGAATCAATTTTAATTGCTCTGGATCTGGAAGGCATTGCCGTCTCCACCGGTTCGGCCTGCGCTTCAGCTAACCTCAAGGCTTCGCCGGTTTTACTGGCCATAGGCCTTAAAGAGGAGATTGCTCATAGCACCATCAGGTTCACTTTTGGCAAAAATAATACGGCGGCTGAAGTAAAACGAGTTTTAAAAATTTTGCCGCCGCTTGTAAAAAGATTAAGGCGCCTGGCGCCGGAATTATAAGGTTAGCGAAAAGGGCTGATAATCTCCTGGGCTTCACTGGGTCTGATTTTTTCCGCTAATTTATCCATTATAAGATTGAACTTTTCCAGGTTGACCGCGTCTATGGCCACTTTTTCCCTAAGAATCATAATTTCTTTGGTTTGCGTTATAGCCTGATAAAAATTTTTGTACAAAAATAATGACAGGAAAATTAAAATTATCAGAGTTATTAAAATAATGGCCGTGGCCGTCAGGCTGGATATTTTTTTCGGCGTTAATTTAATCGGTTTTATGGCTATCATGTTAGTTCCAATAAGTATCGGCGTCAAGATACATGTTAAGGCTGGCTTCGGGCGACTGAGTTTGTTCGCCGCCCGCGGCTAATGATAATTCCAAAATCTTAACGTTGATGTAGTAGCTTAAACGTTCAAGGCCGGTTAGATAACCCAGCTGTTTAATGAAGTCGCCCCTGGTAAAAAGCTGCAAGCCGGTTTTTTGCAGATCTTTATTATCTTCTGACGGCGCGCTTAAATTTATTTTTTGGCTCACTTGGTTTTTATTGGCCTGGTTTTCCAGGCTGGTAATAAATTCCAGTTCCCGGTTTTTGTTGATAAAGATTTGGTCTAACAGCTTAAGCTTAGGCTCGATTTTATTTAGATTTTCGGTTAGCTGTTTTAAGCTTTGGCCTTTGAGGTATTTTTTTTCCAAATCTTCTCTTTGCGCTTCGATGGTTTTACCCATCGCTTTAATTTCTTTAATCGTCGGCATGACGATAAAATAAATTAGAGACAAGATTATCAAAAGAAAACCGATCAGACTGGCGGTGATTTTATTCTTCAGGCTAAATTTAAAACTTTTAGCGCCGTTCATATAAGCTTGGCCAACTGGTTAGATTTATTTTAGCGTCAATTTCAAAATTAATATTTTCTTTTTCCAAAATATTTTTAAGAGGAAAATCAATGGTTTGGAAAATAGCCGCGTCTTCAAGATTTTGTTTAAAATTAAGCAGGCTGGAGCGCTGGCCGGCCTGGCCTTTAATTTTTATGGTTTGTTCTAGCAGATTAATTTTAAGATAATATAAGCTAATATCTTTAGGGGTTAGGTGGGCTAAAGTTTTCAATAAATTTGACCAGGGAATAAAGTTATTTTGGATTTTTTCCACCAAGTCTAGTTTGCCGTTTATATCTTTTATTTTATTATTGTAGCCTTGGTTGTTTTTAGTTATCAGAGTAGTTTGGTTGACGATATCGTTAAAGCCCAGCTGGAGTATGGTTTTAGCGGATAAAAGTATAATGGCCGCGGCAATAGTAATAATAATCAAAGTTAAGTTGATTTTTTTTATAAATAAATAAAGATGGCGCAGTCTAATTTCTTTTTTCAGCTCCTGGGAAATAAGGTTTAAGGTCAGCATATTATAATTCATCAATAAAAATTCCTCTTAAAGCCAACCCCAAGGCGGTAGCAAAAGCGGCGCTGGAGGTATGGTTTTTTCTAAAAATTTCAGTAAACTCATCTTTGACTTCGGTTAAATTAGTCAGGGTATTGGCCGGCTTTACTTCCACCGCCAGTTCTTGGCTGATAATTTTTTCCAGATCTGGTATATTGGCGCTGCCGCCGCATAGTAAAATTCGGTTTAAGGGACCGCGCTGTTTAAAGTAATTTTCGTAAAATGAAATTGCTTCTTTTATTTTTTCCGTTAAATTTTTTAAAGTCTCGGCCAATATATTTTTAATTACGCCGTTAGCTTTATTTTCGTCCAGGCCGCAGATGATTTTGGCTTTTTCCGCCTGCTCTTTAGTCAAATTTAAGGCCAGGGAAATTTTAGCAGTGATTTCTTCGCCGGAGACGGGTATGCTAACGGTAAAAAGGATGGTTCCGCCGGAATAAAATATCATGGAAGTATGGCTGGCGCCGAGATCAATTATGCCATAATTTTGGCTGGCGCTTGTTTTCGCGGCGGCCAGTTCTTCTTTAAGCAAAGAGCGGCAGATGGCGATCGGCTCTATTTCTAAAGCCAGAGGCGATAATTTAGCCTCATCGAGCATTTGCGTATATTGGTTGATTATATCTTTGGGCGCGGCGCCGATTAAAACCAGATATTTATCGGCCAGCTCTTCAATAATTTGCCAATCGTAGTAAATTTCATTAAGTTCAAGCGGAACATGTTTTTCAATTTCCGAGCCGATCATATCAGCTAAAGGATTAGGCGATTTTTGTACGGCGATTAGTTTAATAAAAGTTTTTGATTCAGGCAGGCAGGCCACGATTTCTTCGGAACTGATTTTCCCGTACAGCGGATTAGCGATTATTTTTCTAATGGCTTTAATCAGTTCGGTTTTATCTTTTATCTTGCCATTAACAATAACGCCCTGAGGCAGAGCCGATTTGCTTAAGGCTTGAATTTTTATTTTATCCCGGCGCTTGCCCAGCTGGACTAATTTTATGGATAAGTCGGAAATGTCCAGGCCAACCGGACTGTTTGAGCCGTTAATTAATATCATAATATTTATCCAGCACCTTCACCGCTGGGCATTAAACCCCATTGGTTATTCTGGAAGGTGCTGGATTTATTATACCATATAATGCCAGCGGTTAATATTCTTCTTCCCAATGATCAACCGTCAGCACCGGAGAAAAAGACGTCGGCGACAACGTATCAACTAAAATTTGGTTGTTAAAAATAATATCTATGAGTCTGGCCGAACTGGTGATGGTTAATTTACGGCTGGCCGTACCGCCGTTAATAGTAAAAGTATGGCCCGCGCTGGTATTTTCAATCGTCAGCTGGTCGGTGGCGTAAAGCACGCCATTTATATTAACATCGCCCAAGTCATCTTTAAATTTCATTTTGCCGTTGGTCATTAGTCCAGAAGCCGTTGAAGTGGCATTATTAACCGTTAGGCTTGTTACCTGCTCAATTTCTAAATCGCCGTTAACCACTAAAAGGCCGTTAATGGTTAAATTAATGTTATCTTCAATTTCCGTCTGGCCGCTTACATAAATAAGGCCATTTAAAGTTAGGGTTGAATTAGCCTCTATTAAGTCTTCAAATTGATCCGGCGTGTAGACGGCAGTGGCTCTATTTTTCAGAGAAGAGCTGTCGTTTGAATTAAAATCCACTGCCGGCATGGTTATTTCCGCGGCTGCCGGCGGAAAGTTGGCCGCATGTTTAGCTCCAGATATTGCTACGGTAGCTTGCTGGTTTTCGTTATAATTGCCGACCGCTTCCAAGTCTCCGGCAATATTGACATTACTGGCGCCGTTAATATTAAAAACTCCGTTAGAATGGGCGTTGCCGCCGCTATAATTTACGTTAGATGAAGAAATATCAATGTTGCCGTCGGCGTAGCTGGCGCTTGAGCCGATGCCGCTTTGGCCAATGGCTCGGTAAACATTGGTTTTAACTATTCTTTGGCTGGTTTTACCGTTGATATTTATGGAGCCGGTGGAAATAATATTGCCGTGAGCCAGGCTGGTGTTGGTTATGGCCGCAGTGTAAGAGCCGCTATTCGCGCCGAACGGATTTGAGCGAGTAAAATTAGCCGTCCAGCTTGGATTAGTTTCAAAATTATTTTTGTAGCTGACGTCGTTTTTTAATTTCCAGACCATCTCCTGGATGCCGGCTTCGGCTAAATAATAGGTTTTGCCTCCGCTAATTTGGCTCAAGGCGATTTTAGTTTCGGTCACGGAAAAATTTAAAACATAAACGGCCAAAGACAAAATTAAAGACATTATTAAAACCGTAATTAAGAGAGCCGCGCCGTTTTGTGATTTATAGCTAGTCATATTTATTATTAGTTTCTGCTAAAAGCGCTGGTTTCTAGTTCAAAGCTGTTGGTATTTTTGGTTAGTTTAAGATAAATATTTATTAAATCATTTGTGCCCCAAAATTTTATTTGTTTAAAGTATTCACCGATGATCCGAGGCTCTTCTAAAATTTTTACTTGAGCCGGCTGGCCGTTTTGGTCAAGACTGTTATAAGGGATATAAGTTGTTATGTCAGTGTCAAAATAATAAGCTGAGTGTTCTCTCATTAAGTTAGTGCCGTTTAAATAATAACGTAAATAGGTGATAAGGCTTGAATCATGGCCGTCCTGGAAGATAATTTGTTCGGCCGGAGGATTTAAGGGGTCGCTAGCGGTCGGCGGCAGGCTGGTGATAATATTAATTGATTGCCGCAGTTCTCTTGATAAACGATCAAGAAAAACTCGGTTATTTTGAGTTAATTCGGCTAAGTCAGAGCTTTTTTTATAAGATTTTTGCGCTAGCGAATAGATTGATCCGGTCAAAAGGATAACCACGACAAAAATAGACATACTGACTATTATTTCTATCAGAGTAAACCCCGTTAAATTGCTTCGCACCCCGCTTTGGCGGGGATTTAACGGGGTAAAGCCGATTGGTTTGGTTATTTCAGACATAAATAATTAGCGCTGGCTGGCTAAAGCCGATAAGCTGTAAGAATTTTCTTTTTTAGCAGTAGAATTAGTATAATAAACCGTAACAGAAATTTTTTTCAGGCCCGTATCACTAGCCGAGGCCTGCCAGTTGCTATCAAGGTAGTTAACTATCGTCTGTCTTTGGAAATAATATAAATAATTGGTCGGATCGGCGGCTAGCCGCTGTTTAGTTTCAATCGTGCCGGCCGGGATATTGTCGTAGTTAAGCGCCAAGAGCCGTTCTAATTCGTTTTGCGCTAAATAAGAGGCTTTAGTGGAATTTTCCGCGGTTTTAACTATGGTTTGGCTAAAAGGAAAAGACTGAATTAAGCTAATAAAAGCTACCATTAAAATCAATAAAGCCACCATAATCTCAATCAAAGACAGGCCGCGGTTGTTTAAATTATTTTTTAGCATTTTATTTTTAACTTATAGGGATTTTATTCTAAATTTAATCTAAAATTAAGTAATGATGTTAATATTCTATTCCTTAATTCCTTAATCCACAAATCTACAAATCTGCTACGAATAATACGAATATAATAAACTGTTTTTATA
>JACPHD010000032.1 GCA_016188785.1 Parcubacteria group bacterium
AAAGGCTTTATTCGCGCTGAAGTTATCAACTGGCAAAAATTAGTTGAAGCCGGTTCCGAAGCTAAAGCGCGCGAGTTAGGCCTGATTAGAACCGAAGGCAAAGACTATGTAATTCAGGACGGGGATGTTTGCAATTTTTTGGTTAATAAATAAAATTTTAAGCAGCCCCGCTTTTTGCCGCCTCATAAAAAGAGTTAGTTTGTTTTAATATTTTTTCGGCAATATAAGTAATATCATTTTTAGAACGATAATGATAATGTTCTTTTAAATCAACTGCGCCAATAATTTGATCAGGCGCGGCGCCGTCTTTCAAAATATAATGGTCATCATAGTCACTTCCGCGTTCTAGTGAAACATTGCCATCAATAATAATCATTGAGGCGATTGCCGTGCCGCTGTCTTTGAAATCGCCCAAGGCGCTTTTATTTGTCCTTATCCCGTGGCGAATATATCTTTCAAAAAATAATCTTAATGATTTGATAAATTCATTAGGATGTTCAGTATAATAATCCGGTTGAGCTATTGATGTTTTTTTGTCTCGTTTTACAAATACGCCAACATTAGTATCTCGTTTACGAAAACCATTTTTTTCAATATTTTCAATAAAATTAGTATTTATCTCTTTATCGTTCGCACCATATAACGCTCGTGATGTAATATGTATAACCGGCATAGGAAGACCTTGTTTCATTAAATTTTGCATTTGACTAACAATTTCGCTTTTCAATTTAGGATTATCCGCCAACAGTTCTCTGCAAAAAATATCAATTTCTTTTTGGCTGATTTTTTCTTGTGGCATATTAATTGGTGATGATGTTTCAATTAAGTTTTGTTGAAAAAATTGTTCAAACGGGCGGTATTTCATAAATAATTTTAATGGGACAAAAAAATTCTATTTTTTTATTTGTTTTTTCAGCACCACGATTTCCCGCCAGATTTTTTGCCCTTCCCTGCCGTAGATAATAGTATTTCGTTCGGTTAGTTTTAGCCAAATATTTTTTCGCAGATTGGCGGGGATGGGGTTGATGATTTTAAAACCATCAAGGTTAGGATGGAGAGTATTTTCTGAAAATGAATTTCTGGATTCCCGCCTACGCGGGAATGACGGGAAGGAGATTGCTCCAGATGACATTTGGAAAACAGGCCAGATCATAACTATTCTGCCGCTGGGTTTTAAAATTTTAGAAAATTCGCGCAGGCTTTCCGAATATAATTTTTCCAGTTCAAGTTTTATTTTATTAATTTCAATTCGGCCTCGTTGCGGACCTAGATACGGTTCAGTGATGATAGCATCAATGGAGTTTGGCGCAATCTGTTTTGAGATTTGGGTTGCGTCAGAATGAAAAAGTTGAAAGTTGAAAGTTGAAAGTTGAAAGTTTGATTGAAGCCAAGCAATATTGGTTTTAGTAGCTTGTAATGCTTTATCAGAAATGTCAGAGCCGATTAAATTTTTATAGCCCATTAAAGCCGCTTCGGTTAAAATCGTGCCTGAACCGCAGAAAGGATCAAGGATGACCTCACCCCTGCCCTCTCCTTGCCAAGGAGTTAGGCGGCAGCATGCCGGAGCGGTCGTCGCGCGCCGGCCGGCCGTAATCGCGAAAGGATAATTCTTTAAACGGCTGAACCGCCAAAGTTTTTCCTAAAAATAATTTTTTATTAAATTCAATCATGACAATTTCCACTCCCCTGTCCCCGACTAATCTATTCTGCTCCACTACCACGCTAGACAAAGCGGGCTCGCGGCTTATAACCCAGCGGCTGTTTATATTAGTCTGTTTAAGCAGTTTTTTAAATTCCATGGCGATTGTCTTAGTATTAATTTTACTTTTGCCATAGTGAGAGACGCCAAAATTAAATTTTGCCTGGACTTTTTCCGGCTTGGCAAAAATGGCCGCTGATTTTAAAATATCTTTAGCCGCGAGCGAGGTTAGCTCATTATAAATTAAGCCGAATTTTATGACACCGCCGATTTTTTTAATAATATCCAGTTTTATTTCTTGCCGGCTTTCTAATATGACGATGTTTTTTTGAATCAGGGAAAGTTTGTTGTTATTAAAAATAGTCGCTAATTCAGCCAGGGAAAGAGTGGGGTTAGCGCCTAAGATAAAGAAGTATCGCACCCCGTTAGAAATTTTATTCGTCATATTATAATTTATTATGCCCTCGTTTTAAATTTAATAAATTTCTAACGGGGGTAAGTATTTTAATTAAATTTTAGCATAATAATTAAGGTTTTTGCAAGTCCTGCCTGGACATAAATAAAATTATGTGATATAAAGTAAAATTAAAATTGTACTTTTAAAATAGGGCCAATATTCAAGCAATCATTGCGGCTTTTAGAAAATTTTAGGCAAGTTTTTTAAAAGCTGCAATGATGCGGCCAAAATAAATTAAGGAGGTAGAGATGAGTAGAAAGGTATCGTTTAACGAGTTAGCAACAGTTTTAATGGGATTGTCGGAAGAGGAGCAGCGGGCATTACTGGATTATCCGAAGGAGCTGAAAAAGTTCGCTGGCGATCTATCTATAAAAATAGCGCAGGAAATTTTTTTCATGCCGCTATCGGATCAGGATGTCCGGGAAGATTTGGCTGAAATTACGGTTAACTGGCGCAGACTGGCGACCGAATTGGACTATACAGGACCGGTGGTATGGAAAGTCAAAGAGGGGTTTACCCTCAAGGAGCATGCTCCTCTGGCTGGCCCGTGCTACGAAAATTTCCAGTATCTTCAGGATTGGAATATCCAGGACGACGAGTCAACTAAGAACTCGCTCGTTTTCTGGGTGCCGCGGCTGGTGCAGGGGAGTAAAAACAAGACCATGGAGGAAAATATTTTAGTTCTCGCTGAGCTACGGCAAAAGCTTGAACTGCCGACGCACCATCTTACTTATTATGGTAGCGTCAGTCTTTTGTCCGGGCTTATTCTGTCTCATTTTAAACACACTGGAGAACGAACCCCGCTAAACGGCGAGTGGACACGTACTGGTTCGCTCGACTCAGACGGCCACCGGGTAGTTCTCGGTGATTTCGATGCGTGCGGTTTGGACTGCGACGACTGGCCTTGGGATGGCTATCGCAATCCGTACATCGGCTGTTTTCCTCTGGGGGTGGATCTAGGAGCCTAGGCTCCTAGGATTTTCAATTTTGGTCCCTTTGCGATTTTTGCATCGGGACCTTTTTCTTTTTCAAAAAATAAACTACAATTAAAATAACTGCGCCGCAAGATGCCGGAAGCCAAGGCCCCCGGCCGGCAGTTAAATGATTTTTTACACACCCCGTGCTTATGGCTTGCGAGTTTAAAAACTCCAAATAAGATACAGCCCAGAGAGTATTCTAAGGGCGGTGTTAGAGACGGTTCTAGGCACTTTAAGTTCGGCGCTCAACTCAGACGGCAACCGGCTGAATCTCGGTAATTTCAATGCTAACGGCCTCAACTGCAACAGCTGGAATTGGGACGACAACAGTAATGACGAGCTCCTCTTGCAATTTTAAAAAAGCTATGTTAAAGTGGAAACAATCAACAAACCTTTCCCATGTTTCTTAAATATTTAAGAAACGGCCCTGCTCAAAGGGCTAAAGGTATTCTCAATCCCGGCTTGAATTTTAAGAGAATATCCGGGATTTATTATTTTAAATTATGTCAAAAACCAAATCAGGCGAGATGCCTCATTATGAATTGCTTTCTCTAATTTCCAATAAATTCAGCGAAGATGAAGTAAAACCGATCAGGGAAAAAGTAAATTCTTTAATTTTAAGCAACCAGGGCAAAATAACTTTGGCTGAAGATTTAGGCAAAAAACGGCTGGCTTATCCAATAAAAGGTTTTCGCTACGGCTACTATAATTTAGTTGAGTTTGATTTGGCCGGAGAAAATTTAATTAACATTGATCGCGCTTTGCGCCTGATGAGTGAAATTTTAAGGCATCAGATCGTAATTAAACTAGTAAAAACCGCCGAGCAGATCGCGGAAGATAAAAAAATCGCCGAGAAAATCGCGGCCAGGAACGTTAAAGAAGAAAAAGAGGTTAGAGAAAAATCCGCCTTTGGCGGAAAAGAAACCGACAAAGATAAAGTTGATTTAAAAGATTTGGATGAAAAACTTGATAAAATTTTAGAGACCAATGATTTGCTTTAATAATTTATTAATTATAATAAAAAAATTTATGAATTTAAACAAAGCTATGATTATCGGCAATTTGACCCGAGATCCGGAAATAAGAACTACGCCCACCGGGCAGACGGTCGCTTCGTTCGCCGTGGCCACTAATTATGTTTGGACCGATCAATCGGGCCAGAAGCGCGACAAAGCGGAATTTCATAATGTTGTAGCCTGGCGGCGCTTGGCCGAAATCTGCGGACAATATTTAAAAAAGGGCTCAAAAATTTATCTTGAAGGCCGGATGCAAACTAGGGATTGGGTCGGCCAGGACGGAGTCAAGCGCTACCGCACGGAAATTATCGCCGAAAATATGATTATGCTGGATCGCGCCGGCGCCGGCAGTTCTATGAGCCGCGCGGAAGAGCCGCCTTTGCCAAGCGAACCGGTGATTGATGTTGAAGAAGCCGCGGGCATGGGCGATACGAGCGAAGAAGAAATCAGAGTTGAAAATATACCATTTTAATATGGAAGAAACAATAAAAAAAGAAAAACAATGCCATTTTTGCCTGAATAATGTAAAAGAGATTGATTATAAAGAGGCTAATTTACTGCGCCGGTTTATAAATTCTTATGGTAAAATTTTACCCAAGAAAAGAACCGGTGTCTGCTCAAAGCATCAGCGCAAATTAGCCATCTCTATTAAGCGCGCGCGAGTGATGGCTATTTTACCGTTCACTAACAAATAGTATTTATGTTAAGTTTAAATGAAATTAAAATTGGCGCTTTGCTTAAAATTAGCGATGAGCCTTACGCGGTTATTAGAGCCGATCACCATAAAATGGGGCGGGGCGGGGCGGTCTTAAAAATCAAATTAAAAAATTTGCTTAACGGCAAGGTGATAGAAAAAACTTTCCAGGGCAATGACAAAGCCGAAGAAGCTGAAACCGAAATTAGCCAGGCGAATTATTTATATAAAACCGAAACCGAGGCTTGTTTTATGAATAATGAAAATTTTGAGCAGTTTAGTTTGCCCTTAGAGCAGATCGGCCACGAGCTGAAATTTTTAAAAGAAAACCTGGATGTAGATGTATTATATTTTCAAGGCCAGCCGGCTTGTTTAAAATTGCCGGTTAAAATTTCTCTTAAGGTGGTAAGCGCGCCGCCCGGCGTAAAAGGCAATTCGGCCGGCAATGTCACTAAAACCGTTCAGCTGGAGACCGGCGCGCAAGTCAACGCGCCTATGTTCATAAATGAAGGCGATCTGGTAATCGTGAATACTGATACGGGCGAATATGTCGGCCGGGCCTAAAATTATTAAACAAAAACAGAGGTTAAAGCGCCTCTGTTTTTTTGTAAATTATTTAGGCATCCACTTCCCGCGCGTTTACTTCTGATAAAATCCGCTTTCTGATTTCTTTCATCAATTTTTTATCAGCGCGCAAAAATCTTTTGGCGTTTTCCCGGCCCACGCCTAATTTTATATCGCCATAGCCATAAGAATTGCCTGATTTGCTGACTACATTATGGCTCACGCCGGTGTCTAATAAATCGCCGGAAATAGAAATGCCTTCATTATACATAATATCAAACTCGCAGGCCCGGAACGGCGCGGCAACTTTATTTTTAACCACTTTAGCCTTGACGCGGTTGCCGATAATTTTATCGCCTTGCTTAATCTGCGCCGCCCGCCTTACCTCAATTCTGACCGAAGAATAAAATTTTAAAGCTGTGCCGCCGGTGGTGGTTTCCGGATTGCCGAAGAAAACGCCGATTTTCATTCTGATTTGATTTATAAAAATAACCACGGTTTTAGTTTTAGCGATGATGCCGGTTAATTTACGCAAAGCCTGACTCATGAGGCGAGCCTGCAGACCCATATGGGAATCTCCCATATCGCCCTCAATTTCTTTTTGCGGCACTAAAGCGGCCACTGAATCAACCACCACCACATCAACCGCGTTAGAGCGAACCAAAGTTTCCAATATTTCTAAGGCCTGTTCGCCGGTATCAGGCTGGCTGATTAGCATTTCTTGGACATTGATGCCTATCTTGGCCGCGTATTCCGGATCCAGGGCATGTTCGGCGTCAATAAAGGCGGCGATACCGCCGGTTTTCTGCACTTCGGCGATAATATGCTGGGCTAAAGTCGTTTTGCCGCTGGCTTCCGGGCCGAAAATTTCTATAATGCGGCCGCGCGGCACGCCGTTTATGCCTAAAGCAATATCCAATGATAAGCAACCGGTAGGTATGGCGTCAATATCTGATTTTCTAGCATCGCCAAATCTCATAATCGCGCCTTCACCATATTTTTGTTTGATTTGTTCGATGGCCGATTCGGCTGCTTGCATTTTTTCGGCAACCTCAGTTTTAGTTTTATCAATTTTGGTTTTCTCTTCCATAATAATGATTTAATAAATTAAAAAAGGGGTTATCATACCCCCTTACTATATTTTCATAATAAACTATTTTTAATTTTTTAGCAATGGCTGATCTTTAACCAAAACTTGCCTAATAATCGTCTGGTTGCGGCCATGTTTTTTATTGGCGGTTATGATTATAATATTAATGCCGTTTTTCAGGCTGATAATTTGGGAAAAGCCGCCGTTTTTATCGGTTAAGACGGTTTGGCCGTTAATCATCAGGCTGGCCTCGGCTTCAGTTTGGCCGGCGACCAGCAAAGAATTTTGGCCGGTAGTTAAATTGGCCGCCGGCTGATTTATGATTAATAATGGCGGCGAAATTATTTTATTGATGCGGTAGCCCAAATAAATAAAACAAACGGAGATAATTAAAAAAATTAAAATATTTTTAAAAATTTTTGGCATGGCCCAAAGGTGGCGCGCTTTGACGATTTGCTTGGAAAATAAGTTTTTTTGCCTTTTGGGCTCAATTAAATTAATTTCAGCATCGTAATCATTAGACAGTTTTTTATAATTTAAACCTAAAAAAAGCGCGTATTCGCGCAAAAAATTTTTTCCGTAGACGCCGTGAGGCAATCGCTCGTATTCGCCTTTTTCCAAAGCAGTTAAATATTCCTCGCTGATGTTTAATTTTTTGGCGATTGGCGGCAGTTTTAGTTTTTTCGCCTGCCGGGCGCCGCGCAGTTGCTCAGCCACGGTCTGGCTGTCTAGATAAATTTTATTAGCTTTAAATAAGTTCATGAAATACTAATAACAATGAATTTAGAGCGAATTTAGCGAATTATTATTTTTTTTCTATTATTGGTATTGGAAAGATGTTTGTGCCGCTAAATTCTATACCTAATGATTTATAAACAAAATATATAATAGTATAGCTAGTAAAAACAATAGTTAGGCCGATGACCGCGCCGATTAAAGTTTGTTTGCCGCGCGTAACCCATTCAGCATTACCGGCTGACAGCATCATCATCAGCCCGCCGGCCACAAAAGCTAAAAGCGCCAAGGAGCCGACAATGCTAAGAATAAATCTAGAAATTTCTCCGGCCGTTCTAACTATATCATTAAGCGTGTAGTTGCCACAATTTGTTGAGCTATCCGGACATTCTGGTCCATGCCGCTCCGGCAAAATTCCTGCCGCGCTCACCGTTAAAACGCTGATAGAAAAAATATTAGTTAAGAGTATAAATATTATTGAAAATTTTATAAATTTAAACATTCATTGAAAATTGAAAATTGAAAATTGAAAATTTGGAATGATAATCAATGCTCAAATTCAAAATTATTGATAAAACTTTTTATATAAACTATTGTTGGCTAACAACATTCACCGTTTGTTCAACTTTATTGGCGGCTAAATTTATTATATTGCCTATTTGATCCTGGGCCAGGACCGCGGCGTCAATCATCTCGGCGAATATTTTTTCCATAGCATTTGAATCCGCGCCTTTATACCAGCTTTTAGCCGTTAGAACTTGCTGGGCAAACACGGTTATATTCAGATCGTCGGCTTGTTCATTCACCAAAGCGCGCAAAGCCGTAGGCCTTTCAGCCTTGACCAAATAAGTTTTAGCTTGCTCGGCCTTAGTCTCAAACTGAATAAAATCCCAGGCCTCATTGGCATATTTGCTTTTGCTGGAAACCGTTTCCAGCCAGTAGTTGGCAAAATTAACCGGCGTATTGCCTTCAATTTGCGGCAGTTTGGCTAGGCTGAAATTAAGTTTTGGCGCTTGCGCTTTAATCATGGGCAGATGATAAGAGTAGCCGAACATAATGCCTAGTTTTCCTTGGGTGAACAGGGTTAAGGCATTATCAAGATTTTTATTCCAAGCATAAACTTCTTTGGCCGGATTGGCAAAATCAGAATAAAAGCGCAAAGCTTCCAGACCGGGATTATATTTTTGGTCTTTAAAAGTCGCCGGGATTCTATTAAACAACGTTTGGCCGTTATCATCCATCATGGCCGAGCCGTTTTGCATCATTAAAATTGATAAAATATCGCTATAACGTTCAATGTTTAAAGCGCCGCCCAGGGCCGCGCCTGATTGGACGATCTGGCCCTTATCATTTTGCTTGGTCATCTTTTTAACGTCTTGCTGGAATTCATTATTCCAGTAAGCCGGCGGCTTGGTGATGCCGGCGTTATTAAATAAATCTTTATTGTAGTACATGGCTAATGTATCAACCGACAAAGGCAAACCGTAAATTTTTTGTTCATAGCGCTTGGTAGTTTGGTCCAGGACCGTAATAACCGCGTCCTCGTAAACCGCGTCAACAAAATTATTTTTTATGTCATTTAGGTTCAAACTTTTAGCCGTTCTTAATTCCGGGATAACTTCTTTTTTTATGGCGCCGCGAATTACCGGATAAGCCATGGTGATGGTCGGCGGCAGGGGTGTAATTTTGTTTAAATATTTTTTTGTCCAGGTATTATGAATGGAAAAAATATCCGGCCCGCGATCTTCGGCCAAGCCGTTCAAGAGTTCGCTTTCATATTCGCTATAGCGCAATTTGCGGTAATTTATGGTAATAAAAGGATGCAGTTCTTTATAGGCTTTTAAAATTTCCTCAAAAGCGTCCGGGCCGTCATAAACCCGCCAATAAGTCAGGGTAATCGGTTTCATGGCTTCTTGGGTTTTTTTATCAACTAATTTGCAGCCGAAAGCGGAGGTGAGGAGAAAAATAAAAATAAAAGATAAAATAATTAGGCGGTTTTTCATATAATATTAGTAAAAAAACTTATAAAATTTTCAATTATCAATTCTCAATTTTCAAACAATTTTCAATGTTATAATTTTCAATTGAAAATTTAATAATTGGTCATTTATTGAAAATTGATAATTGGGATTTGAAAATTATAACTATGATATTTAAATATATTTGTATTATAACATAAAAAATACTTTAAAAAAATATTCGCATGCTATTCTATTCTTGGCCGATACTGCAAGGCTTCGGCAATATGGGGCGTTAAGATGCTTTCTTGGCCGGCCAGATCGGCGATAGTGCGGGCCAATTTAAGCATGCGAAAATAGCCCCGGGCCGACAGATGCATCTGATTCACGGCTTGATGGAGC
>JACPHD010000033.1 GCA_016188785.1 Parcubacteria group bacterium
TAACCAGGAATTAGCCGAAGTAAAAAATAAATTAAATTTAACAGCGCTGTTAAATTTAGTCAACTCTTTAAAACAGAGCCGGGAATATTTGGCGGCCAACGTCAGTCCTCGGCTGGCGCTGGAAAATGTGGCGGTAAGCTTCTGATAATTTTCAATTTTCAATTCTCAATTTTCAAACAATTTCCAATGAATTAATTTTTTAATGAAGATATAATTGAAATTGAAACATTAAAGCATTGTTTAAAAATTAAAAATTAAAAATTATAAATTGAAAATTAAAATGAAATGTATGAATAAATTATTGTTTTTAAAAATGTTTGTTTTATTTCTTGCAATTACGCTTTTGCTCTCCGGCTGCACCTTAAGCTTTAATACCGGCTTAAACAGCGATTCTGGCAACGCTAACGACGGCGGAATTTTTAAATCTTTAAATAAAGGCGTAAGTTGGGCGCAAAAGACTTTGGTGCAAACCGTTAATGTTAGAAAAAGTTTTTCTGGCATTGATATTATTTTTTTAACTCTGGACCCGAGCGATAATAAAGCGCTTTACGCCGGCAGTTTTGATAACGGCTTATTTTATAGCTATGACGCGGCTGACAGCTGGCAGTTAGCCGCCAGCCTGGGTAAATTAACCATAACCGGCGTGGCGGTTGATCCGGCTGATAAGTGCGTGATTTACGCTACCGCGGCCAATAAAGTTTTTAAATCAGAGGATTGTAGCCGCAACTGGGCGCAAATTTATTTTGATAATGATGTAAGAACGGTCGTAAGCTCGCTGGTAATTGATCACGCTAACAGTAATAATGTTTTCATCGGCACTGACAAAGGTTATATTATTAAAAGCTCGGACAAGGGAGCGAGCTGGCGCGCTCTAGACAAGTTTAGCGGCCGGGTGGATAAAATTGTTATCAGCCCAGTTAGTTCAAAAATCATGTTCGCCGGCACAACGGCCAGCGGTATTTTCCGCTCGGTTAACGGCGGCGATAAATGGGAAAAGTTAGCCGACCAGCTAAAAGATTTTGACGGCAGTAATCGTTTTAGCGATTTGGTTATAGTAAAATCAGAAAAAGCAGTCATATTTTTAGCCACTGATTTTGGCCTGCTAAAATCAGCCGATGACGGCACTAGCTGGTCAAAGATTGATCTGTTAACCGCGGAAGCACAAGCTAAAATATACTCTATCGCGGTCAATCCCCAAGACGTTAAAGAAATATATTATACCACCGCAACGACTTTTTACCATTCGCTGGACAGCGGCAAGAACTGGATCGCCAAAAAATTGCCGACCAGCCGCGCCGGTTTTAAGTTATTGCTTGACCCGAAAAATCCGGCTCTGGTTTATTTGGCCGCCAGGCAGGTTAATAAGTAATAGTAAAATGTCATTGCGAGTACCCCGCATCTGCGGGGGACGAAGCAATCTCTGGTTAAAATCAGAGTACGTGAGATTGCTTCGCTCTCTTCGGTCGCTCGCAATGACAGATGATGTTTATGAACTTTGATTTAATAATAAAAGAAATTATTAAAATAATCAGGCATTATCTTAATAAAGAAGATTATAAAATTTATCTTTTTGGTTCCTGGGCGCGCGGCGACGCGCTTCCGACTTCTGATATTGACATAGGAATTTTCGGCAAAGAGAAAATTCCTTTTGATATAATGTCTAAAATTTTAAGCGAAAAAGAGGCGGTGCAAACTTTAAGAAGCCTGGATGTAATAGATTTAAACACTAAAAACCAAGAGTTTAAAAATAAAGCCTTAAAAGAAGCAAAATTATTAGATTGAGATTTTATGCAAGAAATATTCAATTCATTTAAAAAATCCTTGCAAAGGCTAAAAGAAATTTTAAACAAAGACCAGACCGTGGAAAATCGCGATTCGGCTATTCAAAGATTTGAATTTACCATCGAGCTGGCATGGAAATGCGCGCAAAAATTTTTAAGAAACCAGGAAATAATTTGCCGGTCGCCTAAAGAATGCTTAAAAGAAGCGTTTAAGTTCGGCTTGATAAATGACGATCCGCGCTGGCTTAAGGCTTTGGCGGATAGAAATTTAACCACTCATACTTATGACGAAGAAAATGCCGAAGATGTTTATACTCGCCTGCCGGATTATCTGGAAATTTTTGCAGAGCTAAAAGACGGCTTGGAAAAGGCTATAAAAAACAAAATAGAAAATAACTAAATAATAACTTTTATGAACCAATACATTAAAACCAAGCAAGCTGATTTTATTAAAGCTATTGATTTTTTTAAGAAAGACATTACCAGCCTGCGCACCGGCCGGGCTAATCCGGCCATGCTGGACGGACTTTATGTTGACGCTTACGGCGTGAAGACCGCTTTAGCCGCTCTGGCTTCAATCAGCGTGCCGGAAGCGCGCAGTATCGTTATTACCCCTTGGGATAAAACCATTATTAAAGACATTGAAAAAGCCATTACGGCCGCGGACTTAGGCTTGAGTCCGGCTAATGAAGGCGATAAAATCAGGTTGGTAGTGCCGCAATTAACCGAGGAAAACCGTAAGGAGCTGGTAAAGAAATTAAGCGAAAAAATGGAAACCGCCCGAGTGGCCCTGCGGCAGATCAGGGACCAGATAAAAGAAGCAATTGAGGCGGCCTATAAAAATAAAGCCGTGAGTGAAGATGATAAATTCCGTTTTTTTAAAGAACTGGACGAGGAAACCGCGCGGCAAAACGATGAACTGAAAAAAATAAAAGAGAAAAAAGAAGAAGAGATCATGACGATCTAAATTAAATTGTCATTGCGGCCTCCGAGCCGCAATCCCCACCCGCCCTGCAAGCAAGGCGTTGCGGGCGCGGCAGAAACTTGTTTAGAGCGCCAAATCCTGGATTGCGGGTCAAGCCCGCAATGACAGGCTATATTATATGCTATTAACTATCATAACATTCATCATAGTCCTCTCTATCCTGGTCTTCGCGCATGAACTGGGGCATTTTATGATGGCGCGAAAATTCGGCGTAAAAGCCGAGGAGTTCGGTTTCGGTTTTCCGCCCCGGCTTTTCGGGGTTTATAAAAACAATCAGGGCAGAAAAAAAATTGTTTGGGGCGCCAAAGAGGTGAGTGATTGTCCGGGTACGGTTTATTCAATAAATTGGCTGCCTTTAGGCGGGTTTGTAAAAATTAAGGGTGAAAACGGCCCTTCGGCAAGCTCAGGGCTGGTGGAAGATGATAATAGTTTTGCCGGCCGGCCGATCTGGCAAAGAGCTTTTATGCTCTCGGCCGGCGTGGTTATGAATATTATTTTGGCCGCGGTTTTAATCTCGGCCGGTTTTATGATCGGCCTGCCCCAGGCTTTAGACGGCCAGCCGGACGCGCGCGCCCATATAAGCGATAAAAAAATTCAGATTGCGCAGGTTATAAAAAACACTCCGGCCGAATCAGCCGGTCTGCAGGTTGGCGACACTATCTTAAGCATTGATAATAATAGTTTCTTTAATTATCAAGAGCTGCAAAATTATGTGGCCGCCAATATCGGGCATAAATTAGCTTATAAAATAAAGCGCGGCCAGGATTTAATTAAGGCGGAAATAGTCCCCGAGCTAATGAAAGAAACTAATAAGGGCGGTATCGGCGTAGCCATTAGCGAAACCGGCCTGGTAAGCTACCCCTGGTATTGGGCGATCTGGCAAGGGGTTAAAACTACTTTAATTTTAACCTGGTCCATTATCATAGCGTTTTACGAGTTAATTAAGAATTTAATTTTTGGCCGGGGCGTGACCGCTGATTTATCCGGCCCGGTCGGTATTGCCACTTTAACCGGCCAGGTAGCGCGTTTGGGTTTTGTTTATCTTTTACAGTTTACGGCTTTATTGTCCATTAACTTGGCGGTTATAAATTTTTTTCCTTTCCCGGCTTTAGACGGCGGCCGAGTGTTATTTTTAATCATTGAAAAAATAAAACGTTCGCCGGTTAAAAAAGAACTTGAAGGCATGATTCATAATATCGGTTTTGCTTTACTTATGATTTTAATATTACTCGTGACCTTTAGGGACGTAAGCCGGTTTGGGGGATTTTTTAAGAATATTTTAGGAAAAATATTCTGAGTTAATTTTCAATTTTCATCAACAATCCAATTATATCTTTACTGAATTTTTTTGTTCTGTCCTCCAAATCATATTGCATAATTGAAAATTAACTCATCCTTATTAAGGAATTTTAATATTGATAAATTTTAATTCTTGTGAGAAAAAAATATGTCCAAAGAAAATAACATTATTTTCCCAAGCAAAATTAAAACAAAAAAATCCGGAAAAAAACCAGTCAGAAGAAAAAAAATCGAGCAGTTTATTTTTAAATTATCGGATGATTTGAATCTGGCGCCGGCCGGACCGGCGGCCGGAAAATTAAAAGCAGAGTCGGTGGCGGTTAAGGTCGGTGACTCCAAAAAAATTTATCGGCGGCTGGCTTTTAGTTTTATCGCTTTAACTTTAATCTTGGCCGCGGCCGTTTTGTATTTCGGCTTGGTTAAGCTAACCATTATTATTATTCCGGCTAAAGAAAAGATTACTGATAATTCAACTCTGGAAATAATTCGCCAAACCAGCGGTTCAAATTTAGCGCCAGAGCAGATTTATGGCGTGGTCAAGCAGGTGCCGGTAGAACAATCCAGAGAATTTAGCGCGAGCGGCCAAGAAATTTTAGGCCAAGAAGTGGCCGGCCAAGTTACTATTATTAATAATTATGTGAAGAATCAGCCTTTGGTAGCTACGACCAGGTTGCTTAGTTCAGATAATAAGCTTTTTAGATTGAAAAATACGGTTAATGTACCGGCCGGCGGACGGGTACAGGCTGAAGTTTATGCTGATGTGGCTAAACCGGAAATGGCGGTTGGACCGGACAAATTCAGTCTGCCAGGCTTATGGGCCGGCCTGCAAGATAAAATTTATGCCCAAAGCCAAGCACCCATGAAATACAGCCAAAAGATTAAATATAACATAGAGCAAAACGACATTGACAAAGCGGTTAAGGAGCTAAAAAATGATCTTTTGGCTAATGCCAAAAATCAGGTTAAAGCAGCTTACCAAAATTACGCGCAAGTCTTATTCGCGGTTGATAATAATTCGGTCAGTCAGGAACTGAACGGCAAGGTTGGCGAGGCCAAAGAAAAGTTCAGCCTTAAAATGAAAATCATGGTTAATGTCGTGGCTTTTAATGACGATGAAATTTATGATAAGATTAAGGCTAAATTGGCAGTCGAATTGGCCGACGATAAGGAAATTGCTAAATTTGATAAACAAGATATGTCTTATGCCCTAGAAAGTTTTAACATAATGCCAGGCGTGGCCATGGTTAAGGTTGATTCTATCGCTCAGGCCGTCTTAAAAGACGGCGCCAAGGCGATAAAGAAAAATAATTTAACCGGCTTAAACTACGAGCAGTTAAGGGCTTATTTAAATAGCCTGCCCGAAGTGGCCGGTTATCAGATAAAATTTTTCCCAACACTCGTAAAAAAAGCGCCTAATTTGGTTGATCGGATAAACATAGAGATAAAAAAGTAAAAAAATTTTTGTCATTGCGAGGAGCAAATTCCTTTCGTCATTCCTGCGTCCGCCAGCCGGCGGAGCAGGAATCCCCGCCCGCCTTGACTTCGCGGTTTAAAATTTAAGATGAACATAATAGTTTATATTAAATATTTAATCTTAATAAATAGACTATGCGGTCAAGGCGAAGTCGGGCGCGGCAGAAATTTCACGTTGGTAAAATACTCTCATCGTCTTGGATTCCGGCTCGTAGGCCGGAATGACGAAAAGAGAAAATTGCTCGCAATGACAGGTGAAAAAATATGTCGGAAGAAAAAAACAATAAATTAGAAATGACCCGTCATTCTTTGTCGCATATCATGGCCGCGGCCATATTAAAATTGTATCCTAAAGTAAAATTTGCCATCGGCCCGGCCGTGGCTGATGGTTTTTATTATGATCTAGATTTTGGCAAACAAAAAATCAGCGATGGCGATCTGATAAAAATAGAAGAGGAGATGAAAAATATCATTAAAGCTAATTTACTTTTTGAAAAATTTGAATTACCAATTGCTAAAGCTCTGGCGCGAGAAAAAAAGAGCGGGCAAGTTTATAAACTGGAGTTGATTAAAGATTTTAAGAAGTCCGGCGAAAAATTTGTCAGTTATTATAAATTAGGCCAGTTTACCGATTTATGCCGCGGGCCGCATATTAAATCTGCCGGTCAAATACAAAATGGCAGCTGGCGGCTGGAAAAATTGGCCGGCGCTTACTGGCGCGGGGATGAAAAAAATAAAATGCTTACCAGAATTTACGGCTTAGCCTTCGCGGCTAAAGCCGAATTGGCTAATTATTTAAAAATGCTTGAAGAAGCCGAGAAGCGGGATCATCGGAAGCTGGGCAAAGAGCTGGATTTATTTTCGTTTCATGAAGTTGCTCCTGGCATGACGTTTTTTCATCCTAAAGGAGCGGTAATTTACGAAGAGTTAAAAAAATTTTGGGTAAAGGCGCAAAAAGAATTTGACTATCAATATGTCTATTGCCCTTCCATGCTTGACGTTTCAATCTGGAAACAATCAGGCCATTGGGATCACTATAAAGATGATATGTATTTTTTACGTTTTGAAGACGGCGAAAAGCAATACGCTCTGCGGCCGATGGATTGCCCGGGCGCGATTTTAATATATAATAATTCCTTAAAATCGTACCGCGATTTGCCTTTACGCTACGCCGAGCCAGGCTTAATTACCCGTAAAGAAAAATCCGGCCAGCTAAATGGATTGTTGCGCGTCCAGCAATTTACGCAGGATGACGCTCATATTTTTATTACCGCGGATCAAGTTGAAGGGGAAATAAAAAATGTTATTAGTCTGGTTGACAGAATTTATGCGCCGTTCGGTATGAAATACAAAGCATATTTGTCAACCAGGCCGGATGATTTTATGGGCGATATTGAATCATGGAATAAAGCGGAAAAAGCTTTAAAAAAAATTCTAGATGAAATTTATGGCGCTGGTAATTATGGTTTAAAAGAAAAAGATGGCGCTTTTTATGGGCCAAAGATTGATTATCAGCTGGAAGACGCTATCGGCAGAACTTGGCAATGCGCCACTGTTCAGCTTGATTTTCAGATGCCATTGAAATTTGGCTGTAAATATATAGATAATAATGGTAAAGAGGCGGTTCCAGTATTAATTCATCGCACAATTATGGGTTCTTTTGAACGATTCATGGGCATTTTAATTGAACATTACGTCGGCGCTTTTCCACTTTGGCTCTCGCCGGTACAGGTTAAAATCATTTCTGTGGGGCAAGCGCACGCGGAATATTGCAGAAAGTTAGCGGCTGAATTTGAAATAGAGGATATAAGAGTTGAAGTTGACGAAACTGACGAAACCGTGGGTAATAAAATTAGAAAAGCCGTGGCCGAAAAAGCGCCGTATATGCTGGTAGTTGGCGATCGGGAAATGGCGTCTACTAATCTGTCTGTGCGCGATAGGGGAGAAAAGCAGACTAGAGAAATAAATAAAGCAGAATTTATAAAAGAAGTTAGAGAAAAAATAAAAAAAAGAAAATAAAGGAAATGGATTGCGGGTCGGAGCCCGCAATGACAAAAAGATTTTATATATCCAAATTTTCCACTCGCTTGGCGTGCGTCTGGATAAAATGCTTGCGCGGCGCTACGTCCGCGCCCATTAGCATCTCAAAAGTTTCATTGGCTAAAGCCGCGTCATCAACATTAACCTGCTTCATAACGCGGCTGGCCGGGTTCATAGTAGTTTCCCAAAGCTGTTCCGGATTCATTTCGCCCAAGCCTTTATAGCGCTGGATGCTCAAGCGGGTTGAAGTTTTGGCTTTGGCCGGCGCTCCTGTTTCAGTTGTTTCTTCTTCATTCGCCTCTGTTTCAATCATTTCTTCTTTGCTACCGCCGAAGTCTTTAATAATTTTATCTTTTTCCTCATCCGAGTAAGCGTATTTTATGGATACGCCTTTTTTAATCTGATAAATCGGCGGCTGGGCGATATATAAATTGCCGTTGGTTACCAGCGCGTTAAAATGGCGGTAAAATAAAGTTAACAAGAGCGTCCTGATATGCGCGCCGTCAACGTCCGCGTCAGTCATAATCACGATACGGTGGTAGCGCAATTTTCCTAGATCAAACTGATCGTCAATATTGGCGCCCAGGGCGATAACTAAATTTTTTATTTCATTGTTAGCCAGCATTTTGTCCAGCCGCGCCCGTTCCACATTCAGGATTTTTCCGCGCAGAGGCAAAATGGCCTGGAATTTCCGGTCGCGGCCCTGCTTGGCTGAGCCGCCGGCGCTATCGCCTTCCACGATGTAAAGTTCGCTTTCTTCCGGCTGGCGGCTGGAGCAGTCGGCCAGTTTGCCCGGCAGGGTCATACCTTCAAGCGCGCCTTTTCTTAAGATAGAAGCGCGGGCGGTTCGGGCCGCGATGCGCGCTTTGGCCGAAAGAAAGCATTTCGCTACTATGGCTTCGGCCTGGCGCGGGTTTTCCTGCAAAAACGCGGCCAAGCTATCGCCGAAAATTTGTTCAACGTAAGTTTTAATTTCCGCATTGCCTAATTTACCCTTAGTCTGGCCTTCAAATTGGGGATTGGCTAATTTTACGCTGATAATCGCGGTTAAGCCTTCACGCACATCTTCGCCGGTAAGGTTTTCGTCTTTTTCTTTAATTAAATTCTGGCTTCGGGCGTAAGTATTTAAGGTTCTAGTTAAAGCGGCGCGAAAACCAGCCACATGCGTGCCGCCCTCGGGATTGATAATGTTATTGGCGAAAGCCAAGGCGGTTTCGTTAAAGCCGTCATTATATTGCAAAGCCACTTCAACGCGCGAGTCGTTTATTTCTTTGTCAACATAAAAGATGGTTTCGTTTTTTACCTGGTTGGAGCGGTTTAATGATTTGACGTAAGCCTTAATGCCGCCTTCAAAATAAAATTTATAATTTTTAGCGCGGTGTTTTTCTCTGCGGTCGGCTACTTTAATGGTTACGCCTTTAGTTAAATAAGTTTGCTGCCTTAAACGATCTAAAATCAAGCCCCAGTTGAATTCCAGGGTTTCAAAAATTTGCGCGTCCGGTTTAAAAGTAATGGTGGTGCCGGTGGTTTTAACGTTGCCAATCGGCTTGACTTTTTTTAGCGGCGCGCCTCGCTTATATTCTTGCAGCCAGATTTTGCCTTCGCGGCGTACTTCGGCTTTTAAATATTCGCTTAAAGCATTGACCACCGAGACACCCACGCCATGCAGGCCGCCGGAAACTTTATAGCCGCCGCCGCCGAATTTTCCGCCGGCATGCAGTTTGGTTAAAACCGTTTCCAGAGCCGAGACTTTAGTTGTTTTATGAATGCCTACCGGAATGCCGCGGCCATTATCCGCCACTTCAACCAGGCCGTCAGGCAATAAGGTAACCGTGATTTCCGTGGCATGACCGGCCATGGCTTCGTCAATGCCGTTGTCAACCACTTCCCAAATCAAATGGTGCAAGCCCGAGGACGAGGTTGAGCCGATGTACATGCCGGGTCTTAAGCGCACCGGCTCTAGTCCTTCCAGCACGGTGATTGATTCGGCGTCGTAAGCGGCTTGAGTATTTTTTTTACTTAATTTTTTATCTGTCATAATATCTTATTTTTATTTATTATTAGCCGTTTAAACATAAAAATTAAGCCGTTATTTATGGCTTATTTTTATACTATAATTTTAGCAAAAAAATTCTGGAATGGCAAGGGAATAAAAGAATATTTTACTTAGAAGGTGAATTTATGTTAAAATAAAAATAGTTATGGTTAATCAAGAAAAAGAAATTGAAAAAAAAGTAAAAAATTACGTTAGTACCGAAGGCATTACCACTAAACAACTGGAAATAGGTTTATGGTATGTTGAGCATAAACGACAGCTTAAACTGGTTTTAATCGGTTTTTTAATTTTAATTTCCGCGGCTTTCTGGGCCTATGGCCTTTACGGCTTTGCTTATTATATCGCTCGCGGCATGAATGACGATGAGATTTTAATTAAAGAGCTGGTACAGACTAATAGCGCCGGTCATGATTATATTAAGCAAGTTTCAGCTAAGGGTTTAGCCATAGCGCCGGTAGAAATTCTTCGGCCGTCTGAAGGAAAATATGATTTATACGGCAAATTAAAAAATGATAATCCGAAATGGTGGGCGGAATTTGATTATTATTTTATGGCCGCCGGCCGGCCAACCGAAAAAGTTAAGGGCTATATTTTACCGGAAGAGATTAGGTATCTGACAGCTTTAGCCCAAGCTTTGCCTTACTATCCGGCAGACAGCCGGTTAATAATTGAGAATATCAGCTGGCGTAGAATCAATCGGCATCAGATAGCCGACTGGCCGGCTTACCGGGCCAGCCATTTAGAGATTGCCAGCGCGGAGATTAAATTTATTCCAGCCAGGGACAATCCGCTGTCGGAAAAATTAGGCTTAAATCAATTAAGTTTCAAGGCCATTAACCGCACGGCTTATAATTACTGGAGCGTTGGTTTTGTTATTTTGCTTTACGCCGGAGACCAAATAACCGGCCTTAACCATTACGCGCTAAATGATTTTATGTCCGGGCAAACCAGATTGGTGGAAATTAGCTGGCCCGGAGATTTTGGCCGGCCGGACCGGGTTGAAATAATTCCGGAAATTAATATCATGAAAGACGATATTTATATTAAATATGACGGCGGCGTCGGACAAGAGAAGTAATTTAAATTGATGTTTAATAAACTAATAATCTATTTTAAAAACTTCGACTGGATAATGTTCACTGCAGTCCTGCTTTTAATTTGTTTTGGCTTGGCGGAAATTTACAGCGTGGCCCTGGGCCGGTCGCAATTGGATCTTTTAAATTTTAAGAAACAAATCATCTTTATTGTTTTAGGCCTAATCACGGTTTTTTTATTAGCTGGTTTTGATTATCACAGCTTAAGAAGCTACAGTAAGCTTTTTTATGTTTTGGGGCTGATTTTATTAGTTGGAGTTTTATTTTTCGGGCAAACTGTCCGCGGCACTAAAGGCTGGTATAATTTAGCCGGCTTTAATTTCCAGCCGGCTGAATTCATAAAATTTGTTTTAGTTTTATTTTTGGCCAAATATTTCTCTAGCAGCTCGCCTAAGACTAAAGAATTTAAGCGGCTGTTAATTTCCGGCGGCGGCGTTTTTTTATTCGTAATTTTAATTTTAGTCCAGCCTGATTTTGGCTCGGCCTTTATTTTATTTTTAGCCTGGCTGTCTATGATTATTTTAGTCGGTTTTAATAAAAAATATTTTTTGGCTATAGGTTTGATTTTGGCCGTGGTTTTTTCCGCTGCCTGGTATTTTGCTTTGCAAGATTATCAAAAACAGCGAATAATCACTTTTCTAAATCCTTCGTTTAATCCGCTAGCTCAAGGCTATAATGTCTCGCAGGCGATTATCGCCGTGGGCGCCGGCGGTTTAACCGGCCGCGGGCTTGGTTTCGGCTCACAGTCGCAATTAAAGTTTTTGCCTGAAGCGCAAACTGATTTTATTTTTGCCGTGGTGGCCGAAGAACTTGGCTTTTCCGGGGTTTTGCTGATTTTATTATTTTTCGGCATATTTTTCTATCGCTGCCTGTATCATCTAAAAAGAGTTAACAACGATTTCGGCATATTTTTTATTTTGGGCTCGATGAGCTTGATTTTTATTGAAATGTTTGTTAATATAGGGATGAACTTGGGCGCCTTGCCGGTCATAGGCATTTCTTTGCCTTTTTTAAGTTATGGCGGCAGCGGCCTGATTTCCAGCTTAATGCTGGTTGGCGTGATAGAAAGTATCGCCATTAGATCAAAAATAAACTACTAGTTAGTTATAAATTAGCATTATGACAAAAGTACAGCTAAACGCTCAAGTAAGAAGCTTGAGCGACGGCCCGGCTAAAAGCCTAAGAGTCGCCGGTTTTATTCCCGCGGTTATTTACGGTTTTGGCAAAACTAACCAGAATATCAAAATTAAGAAGCATGATTTTGAAAAAGTTTTCGCCATCGCCGGCGAGTTTAATTTGGTTGATTTGTCAATCAACCAAGCGCCGCCGGCCAAAGTTATTATTAAGGATGTTCAGCGCCACGGCTTAACTGACGGCGTTATTCATGTTGATTTTTATCAAGTTGACATGAGTAAAAAAATTACCGCCCAGATACCTTTGAATTTTATCGGCGAAGCTAAAGCCGTGAAAGAATTAGGCGGAACTTTGGTAAGAAATATGGCGGCCGTGGAAGTTGAATGTTTGCCCGGAGATTTGGTAAGCCATATTGACGTTGATATTTCCGTTTTGGCAAATTTTGATCAATTTATCAGATTGCATGACCTGGCTTTGCCCGGCGGCCTAGCTCTGGTTCAACAAACCAATGAAGCCGTGGTCGGCGTAGTTGAAACTAAAGCTGAAGCGGAAGCGCCTAAACCGGCCGAAGTCGTTCCGACCGAGAACCAGGAGCCGGAAAAAACCGCACCGGAAAAAATAAAATAATCAGCCGATAAAATAAAACTATGCTTAAAAAAATATTCAACAGTCATAATCGGACTAACGGTTTCACCCTGATTGAACTTTTAGTGGTGATTTCCATTGTCGGTTTTTTGACCGTGGCTTCAGTGGTGGTTTTTAATATTGTCAGGATGAATGCCAGAGACGCGGTTAGGGCGGGAAATATGGCTACGATTACGCGCGCCTTGGCTATGTATTTAAATGATTCAAGAACCGGTTATCCGGCTTCAACCGGCGAATGTTTAAAACAGAGTTCCGGCGTCGGGGCCGAACTGAAAGCCGCTCAAGTATTGCTAACCGTGCCCCTAGATCCTTTGTGGGCCAATACTTTGCCGGGCAATGTCAGTAGCGGCCTGGCCGTCAGCCCGTCAGCGAATTTTTGCTATTATTTTTTTTCCGAATTCAATAATCAGTATAAAATCAGTTTTTTTCTTGAATCAAATTCTAAGTCTGGCAATGCCGGTATTAATACCACTGTCGTTACTCAATAACTCAATAATAGCTAAACGATTAAGGCCAGCCAGGTCTTTTTTTATTTGGAGCGCGGCTTGCGGCAGTTCGCGCTTGATAAGCTGTTTAATTTTTGCGCTTTGCCGCGGATCAAATTCGCAGAGAATGTTTACATCCCGCAGTTTTTTTATTTGCTTAAATAATTTTTCATAAAGCTCCAGGCCGTTTTTACCGCCAGACAAAGCTAGGCGCGGCTCGCGTTTAATTGCTGGCGAATTTTTTATTTGAGAGGCTGTAAGATAGGGTAGATTGGCTAAAATTATCAATTTACAATTACGAATTACGAATTTTGAATTTAATATTAGTTCTAGTAAATTACTTTTAATGAATTTTATATCTTTATTTACACCGTGAAGTTTAGCGTTTTGACGCGCTACGCCCAAGGCTGATTTACTTATATCAATTCCAATGAATTTATGATTCGTAATTGATGATTCGTAATTGATAATTGATTTAGCCAGCGCTATAATAACGCAGCCGCTACCCGTGCCAATATCAATTAGAGTTACGGGTTGTGACCCGCCTGCCGGACGGGCAGGGTTGCGAGTTATGAGTGGCAAAGCTTCTTCTACCATTAACTCGGTTTCCGGTCTGGGGATTAAGACGTTTTTATTAACTTTAAAAGCAAGGCCGTAGAATTCTTGGCGGCCGATCAGGTAGGCGATTGGTTCGCCTTTGAGCCTTCTGGTAATTTGTAATTTGTATTTTGTGTTTTGGTTTTTTGTCAGCCGTTTTTCCGCGTGCGCCAGGAGAAATTCGCGCGGTTGGTTTATAACTTCAGCTAATAAAATTTCCGCTTCAAGCCGCGGACTGTCTGTTATATAGCTAGCGGTTAATTTTGCAGTTGCGAATTTAAGGGCTTGGGTGATAGTCATTTGTCATTTTTATTTAGGGTAGCCTTTTTTAGCGCGTCTATGATTTCCCCAATCTCTCCATCCATAATCCTCGCCAGTCCGTGCCAGTTTCTCTTCAGGCGGTGGTCGGTCAATCGGTCCTGGGGGAAATTGTAAGTCCTGATTTTTTCGCTTCTGTCGCCCGAGCCGATTTGCTGCTTTCTTTGGGCTGATTCTTTGGCCCGCTTGGTTTCTTCCATTTTAGCTAAAAGGCGGGAGCGCAAAATTTGCATGGCTTTTTCCTTGTTTTGATGCTGGGATTTTTCATCCTGGCAGGTGGCCACCAGGCCGGTGGGCAAATGGGTAATTCGGATGGCTGAATAAGTGGTATTAACGCTTTGTCCGCCCGGCCCGGAAGAGCAGTAAGTGTCAATCCTTATGTCCTGCGGCCTGATAGCCACGTCCATTTCTTCGGCCTCGGGCATAACCGCCACGGTGACGGCGCTGGTATGGACCCGTCCGGCTTTTTCCGTTGCCGGCACTCTTTGCACCCGATGCGTGCCGGCTTCGTATTTTAAGCCGCCATACACATCTTTGCCGGCCACGGAAAAGATAATTTCCTTAAAGCCGCCCAGGCCGATGCGGCTGGAGTATAAAATTTTTATCTGCCAGTTTTGTTTTTCCGCGTAACGGGCGTAGAGGCGGAATAGTTCGGCCGCGAATAAAGCCGATTCATCGCCGCCGGTGCCGGCCCTGATTTCCATAATAATATTTTTTTTGTCGTTAGGCTCGGCCGGCTGCAGTTCAATTTCAATTTGGCTCTTTAGTTTTTCAATTCGCGGTTCCAATTCAGCGATTTCTTCTTTAGCGATTTTTATTAGCTCCTGATCAGTCTCGTTTTTTATCAGGTCATGATTTTGTTCTAATTGTTTTTGCTTTTTTTCCAATTCCAAAATCAGCTCAACCGCGTATTTGAGCTGGCTATGCTGTTGGGAAGTTTCTCTAAGCTTCTTTTGGTCGCTAATGACGTTTTTGTCCGCCAGCTGGTTTTCCAAGTCGTTAAATTTTTTAAGAATGTCAGAATACATACTATATTAATTTTCAAATCCCAATGACCAATTTTCAATGAATGACCAATTATTAAATTTTCAATTGAAAATTAGAGCATTAAAAATTGTTTGAAAATTGAAAATTGGTAATTGAAAATTTAACCTGTTCTTTAACAAAAAACAGTTACCTCGTAATATAAGTTATTATATCACAAAAAGGGCAACTGTTTGTTGTAGCTATTTTTTCTCGGTTTTTTTGGCGGCTTTAGCTTTAGTTTTGGTCGCGTGTTTGGCTCGTTTGCTTTTATGCGCGGTTTTGGCTTTTGCCTTGGCCTCTAATTTGGCCTGGAATTTTTCCACTCTACGGGCCGAGTCAATTAGTTTTTGCTTGCCGGTATAAAAAGGATGGCAGGCCGAACAAATTTCAACTTTTAGCTCGGGTAAAGTTGAGCCGGTAATAAAACTATTGCCGCAGGCGCAGGTCATTTTAGCCTGCGGATAATATTTTGGATGAATGTCTTTTTTCATATGATATTAGGCTAACATGAAAAATTATTTTTGGCAAGACTGAGTCTTTACCGATTAGTGAGGAGTCCTAGCTAGCCTATACGATAAAGATGAGACTCTTTCAAGGCTCAAGGGAAGAAATTTTTTCTTTGAGCCTTCTTTTTACGCAAAAAATATTAACCTTGTTAGGAAAAAATAGAAATCGGACTGTCAATTTTAAAAACTTATTTTTATTTGTCATGCCGGCCATCCCCTGCCCGAACGACCGTTGGGCCGGGCGGGCGAGCCGGCATCCAGGAGTAAAACGTACATATTTGCCTTTAAAACCAAATTATTTAGAACCAATCAGCCTACGGGTTACTCCTGGATTGCGGGTCACCCGCCCGCAACGCTTCGCTTGCGAAACGGGCGGGAGCCCGCAATGACAAAATATTAAAATTTGTCAAAAAAGTCCGATTTCTATTTAAAGACAGTCCGATTTCTATTTTTAAATGATAAAAAAATACAAGCCCTTGAATTTTCATCCGCTTATGGCTATACTGAATATTGGCGCAATAAAAAATAAAACCTTCCATACATCTATAGAAAGGGAGGGTGAGGAAGATGGAAAAGTTTAGGTGTCCCCATGACGAAAAAAATGTAAGCGCGGAGTATGTTCGTACGCGCTGTGTTGCTCTTTGCGGCTGCGAACAGTTCTTAAAGTGCCTTGAAGAAGCGGAGAACTGCAAGAAGAAATCGGATAAAGTTGTGCTTGAGCCGTTTATCATCGGTAAATGGCTACTAAAAGGAGGTAAAAAATGCATGGAGTAACCTGCCCGAACTGCAAAACAGAGTGTTCCACCGAGAGCCATAATTGCCGGAAATGCGGCAAACCCCTGCCCACGGTTTGCCTTAGGTGCGACGCGGAAAATCCTTGGTGCTTAGTTAAGTGCCAAGGCTGCGGCGCCAATCTTCTTGGTCAAGAGCTGAAAGACGAAAAATTAGCGATGGACGCGGAGCTGGTTGAATGGCTGAAAAGTTATTTAAGTTCCGTCGCTGAAAATGTGAAAGTGGCGGTCTCATGACCAGCTCTAAGGCCCGCCGGGAAGAAATTCTCGGCGAGCTCTTTTTTTAGCCGCAAAAATTTGACAAATCACTAATAATATTATAATCTGCTTTTATAGCTTGAATAATTAAATAATAAATCTCTCATACTCTCCGCCAGCTGGCGGATATTTTTCCTTCGGATTAAATAGGTTAATCCGGCGTAAAGAGTAGAGGATAAAAAGGAAAAAATTATGACTTTACCATCAATTGAAGACATGCTTAAAGCCGGCATGCACTTTGGGCATCGCACCTCAAAATGGCATCCGAAAATGGAGCCTTTTATTTTTGGTTCAAGAAAAGGCGTGCACATTATTGATTTAAGGCAGACGCAAAAAATGCTGGGCCTGGCCCTGGAATATATAAAACGAGAAACGGCTGAAGGCAAAACCATTCTTCTAGTCGGCACTAAAATGCAAGTTAAAAATATTTTAAAGAAAACCGCCATTGAGGCCGGCGTGCCTTATGTGGCCGCAAAATGGCTGGGCGGGTTTTTAACTAATTTTCCGATTATTAGAAATTTAATCAGGAAATTCAAGGATTTATCGGAAAAAAGAGACAGCGGCCAATTAGATAAATACACTAAAAAAGAAAGGCTTGATTTTGACCGCCAGATCGCTAAATTAGAAACTAATGTCGGCGGCCTGGTAAGCTTAACTAAAACCCCGGATATTATTTTTATTTGGGATATTAAAAAAGAAAAAACCGCTTTTACCGAAGCGGTCAAGAAAAAAATTCCGGTAGTGGCGGTTTGCGATACTAATGTTAATCCTGACGGCGTTCAATATATTATCCCGGCCAATGACGACGCTTCTAAAGGCATAAAGTTAGTCATGAATTTAGTTAAAGAAGCGATAGAAGAGGGCCAGGCGGAGGGGGAAAAGAGCAAAGAAAATAA
>JACPHD010000034.1 GCA_016188785.1 Parcubacteria group bacterium
GGAGATATTTGCTGAAAATGCATATTGCTGAATACACCATCAAAAGAATTACTAACAAATTAAGAAAAATAATCATAAGCCCGAGCGGACTACGCTCCAGAATGACAAAAAGCGAGTTCTCGGACAGTCTGGAGCGAGGCGGCCAATCGTCTTTGGTGGACCCAGGCAGAATCGAACTGCCATCATCGCATTGCAAATGCGATATTCTAGCCTTTAAACTATGGGCCCCGAAAAACATTTCAGATTTATGATTTTCGATTTAAGATTTCTGATTTATAAATTTTATCAAAAATCTAAAATTACTGCTCTACTTTATTATACTTTAAAATCGGCCACAAGACCCATTCTAAAAATCCGCCAATCATGTTAGTCATAATCAGCATGCCAATAAAAATAGCCAATAAGCCTAATAATTTATAACCCAGTCTGGAACCGCCTTCACCGCCAAGCTGGCGCTCAAAAAATTCAATCCGGCCAAAAGCGTTAAGCATAGCCTCTGATTTTATTACTATAAATGCGCCGATAACCAAAATAATTAAACCAATTAAAATATGCATAAATAATTTCTAATTTTCAATTTCTAATTTCTAAACAATGATTTAATATCTTAATTTTCAATGAAATTATTTTCAAATTGAAAATTAATTCATTGAAAATTGTTTGAAAATTGAAAATTGAAAATTGGAAATTATTATAATAAATTTTTAATTACGGCTAATCCTGAATATTAAATAAAACTACTTTAAATAATTAAGAGGATTATACTTTACGCCATTGATAATATATTCAAAATGCACATGCGGGCCGGTTGAATGGCCGGTTGAACCCATGGCCGCGATAGTTTCGCTTTTTTCCACCGCCTCGCCTCTGCCAACATAAAATTTAGACAGATGGGCGTAGCGCGATTTTCTGCCGCCGCCATGATCAATCACAACCTGGTTGCCATAACCCCGACCCCAGCCGGCTACCTCAACTACGCCAGCGTCAGTGGCATAAACCGGCGTGCCGGTGTGATTGGCAATATCAATCGCGTAATGGCGCCAGGAAAAATATTGGGTAATGCGGGCACCAACCGTGGGCCAGGCTAATTTATTGCTGGCCGTCGGCCTAGGACTTTGCGGCTTAAACAAATTTTTAATAATAGCCACCGCGGAAATATTATTAGACGGCTGGCTGGAAATTGGAGCGTAATAAGTTTTTTTACCGCCAGGAATAACTAATTTTTGCCCCGCCGACAGCATCTCGGCGCTGGCTAATTTGTTAGTTTCTAAAATAATGTTGGTGTCTATGCCATATTTAGAGGCAATAGCGGTCAAAGTATCGCCGCGCGCGACTTTATATGACACCCCGCTGGCCGGCAAAATCGCTAATTTATTACCCGGCCTGATTAAACTATAGGCATTAAGGTCGTTTTCCCATAAGATAGTGTTGACGCTAATACCGAAATTAGCCGCGATTGTGCTAACCGTATCGCCGTCTTGCACTAAATAATCAATTATACCCTCTCTGGGGCGCCGGGTTTTGCTGGTAGCGGCCAAATTCGGCTTTCTGATAGCATCACCGCCTTGCGCCTGCGCCAAATCTTCCGCATCAAAAGCGGCGTCGTCTTCCGGCGCTGTCATTCCGGCCGTAGGCTGGGGCTTGAAAGCGGTTAAATTATCCAAATAAGTTTGCTGCACTGGCGTAATCGCCGCCTGTTCGTCAAAATATTCCTCTATCAGCTGGTCGTTTTCGCCTAATTCATCTGATATTATTTCGGCTAAAAAAGTTTTTCCGGCAATTTCTTCCGGCGCCACGGCTTGGGTTTTTTGCGTTAAATTAAAAATAACAAAAAATACAGTTAAAACTACCACTGCCAGATGAACTAATTTCTGATTAACGAAAAAGGCGGCTGATTTATTTTTAATTTTATCAACTAAGCCAAGCCGTTTTATGGCCGAAAGATAAAATAAATAAAGTCTGATGAAAATTTTATAAAAGACAAATTTTAAAATAGCTAAAATCGGCTTTAATATCAGATTAACAAAAAAAACGGCCAATAATCTCTTGAAAAATATTAAAAAATTTATTAAAAATATCAGTAAATTTACCGATATTTTTTTAAAATTTCTGCTAATATAATTAGGCTTAAAATAAATTAAACATTATTATACTATCATTTTAACCGGCTTAAGTCAATCTTTAAAATATAAAAAAAGAAGCTGTTTAAATGCTTCTTTTTATCTTGGCAATTTGCGGGTTAACTTACACCTTTATCACCACCGGCAAGACCATGGGCCGGCGCTTAGTCTGACTGAACAAAAATTGGCCCACATCATTCCTGATTTTATTTTTAACATAATCATCATCGGCCGGCGTGCGCGGGTTATGATCTTTAACGATTTTTTTAACTTTCATTCTAGTCTTTTGAATTAGCTCTTTATTTTCTTTCATATAGACGAAACCGCGCGAGATAATATCCGGGTTGCCGATGGTATCGCCGGTTTTAGCGTCAATCGTGGCGATCACCACAATCATGCCGTCTTCGGCCATAACCCGGCGATCGCGCAGGACGATATTGGAAACATCGCCCACGCCCAAGCCGTCAACCATAACATAATCGGTTATAACTTTTTCTTTCGTCAGCTTGCCGGAAATCTCGCCATTAGCCGCTTTATGAAATTCAATAATCTGGCCATTGTCAGCCACGAAGATTTTATTTTTTTGAATACCAACTTGCTCGGCTAAATCAGCGTGCGCCTGCAGCATATAATGGTTAGCTTCAATCGGCATAAAATACTCGGGCTTTAAAAGGCGCATCATTAGCTTTAAATCTTCCTGCTTGGCATGGCCGCCGGCATGCACGTCCATCATCTCGTAATGGATGACTCGGGCGCCTTGCCTGACCACCATATCTTTTAACCCCTGAATCGTGCGCTCATTGCCTGGAATGACCGAGGAAGAAAATATAACCGTATCGCCCTTTTTTAAATTAATCGCGCGATGCTCGTTATTAACCACGCGCATTAAAAAAGCATTGCTTTCGCCCTGCGCGCCCGTGCCGATAATAATAATTTTATTATCCGGCAAACGGCTTAATTCATGATCTTCCACTAAAATTTTCGGATTAAATTTAAGATAACCGATTTGGCGGGCAATCTCTACGTTATCATTCATGCTCCGGCCCTGCAGGCTGATGCGCCGGCCGAATTTTTCCGCCAAATCAAAAAGTTTTTGCACGCGGCTTAATTGCGAAGCGAAGGTGCCGATAATAATCCGGCCATCTAACTTCTCAAAAATTTTTCCCATTTCATCGCCGATGGAAGATTCGGAAATCTGGTAGCCGGTATGCGTGGCATCGGTTGAGTCTGACATCAAAAGTAGAACCCCGGCGCCGCCGATTTGCGCGATCCGGTTTAAATCCGCCGGCTTATCATTAACCGGCGAATAATCTATCTTAAAATCTCCGGAATGAATAACCGTGCCTAAGGGCGTATGGATAATAATGGCGAAGCAATCCGGAATGGAATGATTGACTCTTAAAATTTCCACGCGAAAATTTTTGCCTAATTGCAGTTTTGAATCTTCATTTATTTCCTGAATATTCAATTTAGGGCACTTACTGAACTCTTCGGCTCTTTTTCTAACTAAGCCGGCGGTTAATTTGCCCATATACATATTCGGATTTGCGAGCCGGCCCATTAGATGAGGAATGCCGCCAATATGGTCATAATGGCCATGGGTAATAATTACCCCCTTAATCCAGTCTTTTTTATTATCTAAATAATCAACATTAGGAATAATGTAGTCAATCCCCGGCATATCTTCTTCCGGAAACTGCAAGCCCATGTCAACGATAATAATTTCTTGGTCATACTCAAACACGGTCATGTTGCGGCCGACTTCTTCAAGTCCGCCCAGAACGATGACCTTTAATTTATTTTCCGCCGGAATTAAGCCGGCCCTAGAAACAACCATGGGCTGTCTTCTAGGTCTTGATTTATATTTTGTAATCATATGTTTGTCAGTTGTCATTGCGAGCCCCGACGCTTTGGTCGGGGCGAAGCAATCTCACGAACTATTAATTTAATGAGTCATTCGTTAAATTGATTGACTCTTTTGTTCGCTCGCGAGTGACAGAGTTGTTTAATTTTTATTTAATTTAGTGCTGTAATTATACGCTTTTTTCGACACCAATTATCCCTTTTGAATTTTCACAAAATAGCAAAGCCAGTTTGTTTTTCGTTCATCATCCTCTGCGTGCGTAGTCATTTTTAGCACAGAAAAGCCGTTTTGCTCAAGTAAAATTTTGAACTCGTCTTGAGTATAGAACGAAAAATAACGACTTAACCCACCATATTTATTTTCGTCTATCATGCCTTCGTCCATTCCGCTTTTCTCTTTTACCGATATAAAACCGACACCGCCGTTTTTTGTTATCCTTTTTGCTTCTTGTAAAACACCTGCAATATCTTTTTTAGGAATATGCAAAAAACTAGCGGCTGCCCAAAAACCATCAAAGGCGCCGTTGGGAAAATTTATTTTGCTGAAATCAATTTGCTGAAATTTTCCTTTTGGCGTTCTTTTGCTGGCCACTTTTAACATTCCTTCTGAAGCATCTATGCCAGTGTAATCAAAATCATTTTCAACAAAAATGGCAGCGTCGCGGCCTGCTCCACAACCAAGGTCAATAACCTTTTTGCCATTGATAATGCTTTTGTAAAAATCAAACTCTTCAATCCAAAAATGAGCAAAATGGCCTGCGCTATATCTAGAGGCAATCTTATTATAGGTTTCTGTTGTTTTTTGTTTAATGTCCATATTTTTCCTTGCCAGAAATAATTTTCTCAAAAATATTCTCGCCAAATTTTCTATGGATAATCACTATAAATTATTTCTGAACCCCCATTTTCGGCTGTCTAAAAAAGTACCGTCATTCCTGCGGCCTTTAGTCCTCGCGAAAGGGGGGAAGGAATCCAGAAAAAATATTTGGCTATCGAATTCTTTTGATCTTACTTCTTCGTTCATATATTTATTTCAATAATTCATCAGCCGACACGCCGAGCGCGTCAGCTAATTTTTTTATGTGCTGAGAGGGAGAATCGAACTCCCACGATATTTCTATCGCTAGCTCCTGAAGCTAGTGCGTCTACCAGTTCCGCCATCTCAGCATCGTGTTTTGCGAAAAATTGTTAAATAATTTTGGTGCGGGGTAAATCCACCAGTTCCGCCACTTCGGCAAAATTTATGCTTTTTAAACTGGTCAAATTCGACCAGTTTAAAAAAATGATAAGTTATGAGTTATAAATTCTACCAAACAATTTTTTTGCCAGTATTTATATACCATTGGCTGATATCGCCAAAACGATCGCTGGGCAAAATAATACTTTTAACATTAAAACCTTTAATTTTTTTAGCTTGAACATAAGTATAATTAGGGCTATAGAGAAATATGGCCGATTCATCTTCGGCAATGATTTCTTGAAATTTTTTGTATTTATCCCGGCGCACTTCTGGTTTAGAATTTAAACGGCCGTCTTCCAATAATTTATCAACTTCCTTATTGGCATAATCGGCGATATTTAAGCCGGCCAGCCCCGCCTGCGAAGAATGCCAAAAAGCATAAGGATCAGGATCAGCGCCGGTTATTTCTCCGTAAATTAAAGCCGTAAAATTTCTGGATTTAATAATATCGGTTTGAATCTGGTTGGCCGGCGCCAAATTGATTTCAGTTTTTATGTTAAGATCATGCCAAAACTTAGCGATCAATTCAGCCGCCCGGCCATACTCCTGATTGTCCACCGTAGTCAGGGTGATGGTCAGATAATTATTATTATTTACGAGCCATTTGCCCGGCCCCATCTTTATTTTAGCTTCAGCTTGTTTTTTTACGGCTTCATCTTTGGCCTTTAAATCCGCTTTAGCCCGAGTAATATCTGCGGCGGTCAAATCCGCGATTTTCCAGCCGGCTTCGGCTAATAAACGGCTTGAGCTGGCCGCGTTATAATCATATTTCTTAATCTCGTTATTGTAAGCAAAACTGTCGGGTAAGATCGGCCCATCAATAAGGCGGGCGTTTCCGGCCATAATTTCAGCCACCATTTTATTCTTATCAATAGCCAAAGCCAGGGCTTGGCGCACTTTTTTATCGGCCAGGGCCGGATTAGACTTAACATTAAAAAACACGGCTGAAATTTTTGGCAAATTAAGATTATAAAAATTCAGAGAATCTTGCGCGACCACTTGGTTTTTGTCCGACTCGGGCAAATAACTGATGCCGTCAATTAAATTGTTATTTAAAGCCGAGATAGTTTCCGGTAAATTGCCGAAAAGTTTAAAGCTGATAGTATTGATACGGGCTTTTTGCCCATAATAGTTTTCATTGCGGGCTAAAATATAAGTTCTAATATTGCCTGATTTATCTTTTACCAATGACTTAAATTTATATCGGCCCGAACCGACCGGCTTTAAATTCAATTCAGCCAAACTGGCCGCGGCCGGTTCAATCTGCTGCCATAATTCTTGGGGCAAAATGCCAAAATTCAACAGGTCCAAAAAGGCCGCGTATGGTTCGGCTAAATTAAAAGCCATGGTTTTGTCGTCAACTTTAGTAATCTCCACGCCGCTAAAAGCCTCTCGCCAAGTAGATTTATACTTGATATTTTTTATGGCCTCAAAAGTAAAAACCACATCATCAACGGTCACCGGACTGCCATTATGCCAAACCGCGTCTGATCTGACTTTTATTAGGTAAGTTCTGCCGTCCGGGCTTACTTCATACTTTTCCGCCAGGTCATTGACTAATTCAGCCCGGGCATTTCTTTTAAACAGCGACGAATAAACTAATTCGGCCAGATCGCTGTCAAGATCGCTAACGCTTGCATACAAAGGATTGATGTACTTTATGGAGCCGACCGCGCCTTCAGTATAGTCGCCGCCCGCGATCGGAATAACTCGCAAATGCGTTTTATAAAATCTGGCGGCTAAAAATATTGAGCTAAAGAGAATAATCGCTAAACAGACGCCGACAGCTAGTCGCTCAGCCGGATTTAAATATTTTTTTACATACTTAAGCTGCTTAAAACTCGGCCACCTTGATTTAGCCAGAGAAAAAACTAATTTTTTATCCAACTCCAGCTGTGTTTGGCCGCGCCAAAAAATATTCTTTAACCAGGTAATTAAAAAACTAAAATTAATCCGGCTAAACCAACGGCTTATTTTACCTTTTAATGAATTCACTTTTATAAATTAATTAAAAAACCTCCTGGAGTGATGTTTAGCGCTTATATAATAAAACAACGGCTAACGAGATCGAAAAGAATAAAACGGCTAAAATAATAGTGGCGATAAATAATTTTTTTTCCAAGCCTCTTTTAGTGCGATAAATATTTCCGGCTCCGCCAAAAACTCCGGACAGCCCGACACCGCGATTCTGCAATAGGATCGCCAGCATCAATAAAGCCGCGATAATAATTTGTATTATTTGTAAATTTTTCATGAAATCTTCCGAATCTGCTGTAAAATTTTAACTAAAGCAGTTTTATGATTAACCGCCAAATCGGCTAAAATTTTCCGGTCTAACTCAATCTGATTGATTTTAAAAAGATGGATTAATTTTGAATAAGACAAACCCTGCTCTTGGGCAAAAGCGCTGATTTTTATCTGCCATAAGGCCCGATTATCCCGCTTTTTTAAACGGCGATCAATATAAGCGCGAACTCCGGCCTTAACTACGGCCGTACTGGCCGCGCGCATTAAATTTTTTCTGCCCCATTTATAGCCCTTGGCTTTTTTAAGTAAGTTTCTTCTTTTTTTAAGATGAATTTTCGCCCGCTTAACTCTTGGCATAACTTTAATAAATTACAAATTCCAAATCACAAACAAATTCTAATGTTCTAAATTACAAAAAAATAAAATAAATTAAAAAAGTTTGTAATTTGTTATTTGTAATTTTACTTATTATACGGCATTAGTTGTTTAATCACTCTGGCCTCGGTCTGGGAAATACTGATATCGCGGCGCTTATTTCTGGTAATTTTGCCTGATTCGCGCGAATTAAAATGATCCTGGCCGGCTTTTCTTTTTAAAATTTTTTCGTTTTTAGTTACCTTAAAACGTTTAGCTGTGGCTTTATGGGTCTTAATCTTGGACATACGGCGCGCTTTAAACAAAAAACAGGCTAAATACCTGGTTTTTAGTATTCTTGATTATTGCTTATTTATCAATAATATATTAAACCTTCCTCCTTGTTTTGTCAAGCCCTGCTCTATTTCCATATTTAAACCGGGCGTGGCTTTTAACTTTTGGTAAAATTTTTTCATAATCTCTTCGGCTTTTTCCGGGTGCTGCCGTTCCCGCCCTTTTAAGATTAAATCCAGCTTTAGCTTATCGCCCCGAGCCAAAAATTTTTTGGCCTGCTCAAAGCGGAAATCAAAATCATGCTGACTGATTCTAACTGACAATCTAATGCCTTTTACTTCCACCTTTTTCTGTTTAACTTTTTGCTTTTGCGCTTCTTTCTCTTTTTTATACTTAAATTGCCCGTAGTCAATTATTTTAACCACCGGCGGCTGTATTTTAGGATTAACTTCAACTATATCCAAGCCAACTTCTTCGGCCCGGGCTAGGGCCTGGCTGATTGGCATTTCACCTAGGCTAACGCCGTTTTCATCAATTAAAAAAACTACCGGCACGCGGATCTGCTGGTTAACGCGAAATCTTTTTTCCTCAAAATCCGGCTTGGGCCGGCGATAAACTCGACGCATAATTTTAATACTGTCATTTTAGCCTAAAAATTTAAGTTTGGCAAACGGCCGCCTTTTTATTTTAGCGGAAAAATTTCGTAATGCCTGGCGCTGAACTTCTCCCAGATGCACTGGCGCTCGTTTAGACCTAATAAAGGCCTCGGCCTGTTCTGGAGTTTTGCCTTTTTTCACTAAATAAGCCGCCATCAGAGTAGGCGCGCGGCCATGCCCTTCTTTACAATGCACATAAACTTTTTTACCCATGGAAACAATCTTTTCCAGTACCAATACGCCAAACTCCAGCTGATCAGGCGCGGGCGGGGTAAAATCCGGCACCGGCAGCCAAACATAAAAATCAACCCCGAACGGCGCATCTAGACGTTCTTTTTCCAAAGAAATATCCGCAGTTATGCCTTTTTTCTTCAATCTTTCGTCAAAGTGCGTTTGGCAGCATTGGTTAGTGCCGATATAGATACCATCGGTAATATAATCAAAATCCAATATACTTTGCGGATGTGTCATATTAAAATTTCTTTTACTTTTTTTATTATATAATCTTTAGAAATTTCTTCATAAGCCAAAAGCTCGGCTGACTGGCCGCTTTTAGGAATTTTCCGCACAGCCAAAGAATAGATTTCAGCTCTTTTATCCGCCAAGGCGCTCTTAACCGCTTCGCCCAAGCCGCCTTGGGCAAAATGATCTTCAACCGTAATTATGGCTTTAGTTTCAGCCGCCGCTTTTAATAAGGTTGTCTCATCCACCGGCTTAATGCTGTAAAGATCAATCACTCTAATTAAGATATTTTCTTTTTTTAGCTCTTCATAAGCTCCGAGCGCCTCATACAGAGTAATGCCGGCGGCTATAACCGCGATTTTATCTTGAGAACTGCTTTTTAAAATCTTGCTCTGGCCGATGGGGAATGCTTCGTTTTCCTGATAAATTATGGCCGTATCTTTTCTGGTAGTTCTTAAATAAACATTGCCTTGATAGCTGGCCGCTTCCTGCACCAGCTTTTCGCAAGCAAGCGCATCCGCCGGATAAAGAACGGCCGCGCCAATCAACGTGCGAAACATGGCTAGATCTTCTAAACCCATTTGCGAAGCGCCGTCTTCGCCGATAGAAACTCCGGCGTGCGAGCCGACAAATTTTATATTGCCTTGAGAATACTGGCTCATCCTGATTTGATCAAAGGCTCTGGTCCAGAAAGCGGCAAAAGTTGACACAAAAGGAATTTTTCCCCGCCGGGAAAACCCTAAAGCCGCGCCAACCATATTCTGCTCGGCAATATACATTTCAAAAAATCTCTCCGGGTATTTTTCTTTAAAAAGTTCCGCGTAGGTTGAGTTAGAGACTTCCGCGTCCAGTACTACCATATTAGGAAATTTGGGAAAAATTTTCACTAGCGCTTGGCCGTAGGCTTTTCTGGTTGATTGCGGTTTTATTTTATCTTCTCTAGCCGTTTTAAATTTTAAATTTAGCTTAACGGTTTTTAGGACGGCTACCGGTTGGGCCGGTTGGGCTCTGATTGATTTATTGATCTGGCCAAGGCCGCTTAAGGCTTTTTTAAAATCTTCCCCGGCCAGGGCTTTGCCATGCCAGCCATTTTTATTTTCTAAAAATTTTATGCCTTGGCCTTTAACGGTTTTGGCGATTATCATTACCGGGCCTTTTTTAGTTTTCAGCGCCAGGCGGTAAGCCTTAATAATTTCCGGTAAATTATGCCCGTTTTTTATTAAAATGGTTTTCCAGCCAAAAGCCGCTAGTTGCTTTTTATAATTTAATAAATTATGCCCGTTCATGGTTTCTCCTCTTTGCCCCAGCCGATTTACGTCAATAATGCCCACTAAATTATTAAGCTTATAGTGAGCGGCCAGCTGAATTGCTTCCCATTGCGAGCCTTCGGACATTTCTGAATCACCCAAAAGAACAAAAGTGGTATAAGGAAGTTTGTCTAGATATTTACCGTTAAGCGCCAGACCAACGCCCACGGCCAGCCCTTGTCCTAAAGAACCGGTAGCGGCTTCGGCATAAGGAAAATTTAAGGTGGGGTGGCCTTCTAATCTTGAACCAAACTTGCGCAAGCTTAAAAGTTCGGTTTGGCTTATTTTACCGGCCGCCGCGTATAATGAATATAAAAGCGGCGCAGCCTGGCCTTTAGAAAAAATTAACCGGTCATTATTAAAGTACTCCGGCTTAGCTAAATTAAATTTAAAAAAACCGCCGAAAAAAAGAACCGTCATAAGCTCAACCGCTGAAAGAGATGAGGTTAAATGTCCCGAACCGGCCTCGGTGGTAGCCAATAAAATATAATAACGGATAAGTTTAGCTAAATTTTGCAATTTTAAAATACGATTATTCATATTCATAATAGTTTCAGTTTGGGCTAAGTTTATTAAATTTTCGAACGAGGACTGTTTGAGGCCGCCACAGGCGGGCGAGTTCCGCAGGAGAAAATTTAATAAACTTAGCCCAAACTTTGCGACCACAACTAGCACAATTTATATTATTCATTGATTGCGTCCTTTAAATTTTTAAAAGTTGCTGCCAGATCGCCAGACTGAAAAAGATAACTGCCAATTACCAGACTGTCGGCTCCGGCTTTAATTATTTGTTTGGCATTAGAAAGCTTTATGCCGCCGTCAACAGCGATATTAATTTTCTTAGAAGTTTTTTTCAGGTCTTTGATTTTTTTAAGAACAATTTTATTAAAGGCCTGACCCTGAAAACCCGGCCTGACGCCGAGCAATAGGACTGAATCTAAATATTTCATATAGGGCTTAACCTTTTTTACCGGGGTTTCCGGATTTAAAGCCAGGCCTTTGGCAAAAGCATATTGTTTTAGTTTCTTTAAAATTTTTAAAGGATTTTTTACCGCCTCTAAATGAAAAAACAGCCTTTTTATATTTAACTCTTGACAGGTCTTTAAATACTTGGCCGGTTTTTTAACCATTAGGTGAATTTCCAAATTAACCGGAATTTTAATTTTTTTTAAATCAGCTAAAGCGATTGAATTATTTTTGACAAACTGTCCGTCCATTATGTCAACTTGCACTAAATCAGTTACAGAGGCAAGTTTTTTTATTTTAATTTTAAAATCCGTTAAATTATCAGTTAAAATGGCCGGAACAATTTTTTTCATAAACCTGCTTGTTCAATTTTTTTAATTTTATCTATTCGGCCGGCGTAATGGCTGTGGCCGCTGAATTTTACCGCTAAAAATTCTTTAACAATTTTTTGCGCCGCGGCTTTTTTTAAGTAATCAGCGGCCAAACATAAGATATTGATATCATTTTTTTCTCTTAAATTTTTAACTTGTCGGGTATTAAAAGCCGTGGCCGCTCTGATTTTTTTAACTTTATTGGCGGCCAGGGCCATACCCTCCCCGGAACCGCAAACTAAAATACCCAAATTTGCCTTAGACGCCACTTTTTTAGCGACTTTAAAGGCAAAATCAGGATAATCGTCTTTTGGCTCAAAAACCAAATTGCCCAAATCTTCATATTTATAGCCTGATTTACGCAAATAATTTTTTAACTCTTCTTTTAACTTAAAACCTCGGTGGTCGGCTCCTAAAAGAATAATCACCCTGTTAGAAGTTTGCTCCCCGTTAGAAATTTGATTTGCCATAGTATTCTTTTATTATGAGCTCCGCTTTAATTTGACTAATTTCTAACGGGGTGCATAATAATTTATAATAAAATATTAATTTTCTCTTTCCCGCTAAAATCGTAACTTCTAACAGGGTTCATATTTTATGCTTATTTATAATCTCATGGCCGCCGAATTGCCCGCGCAAAGCCGATAAAATTTTTCCGGTATAACTTGGTTTTTTTAAGGATTGCTTTCTAAACTTTAAAGCCTCGGCAATAATTTTAACCTTGAGTTTCATTTCTTTAGCCGTGGTTACGGTCCATTCGCCTTCACCGGTCTGGCCGACCGAACCGGATATTTTTTTTAAATCATGGCCATAAATTTCCAAAGCGTTTTTCAGCCAGCCGACCAGGCGCGACTCAATGACGCTGCCATGATTATACACATCAGCCACTCGCGCGAGATCAATCTTGTATTTTGATTTTTTCAAAATGGTAAAACCTTCGGCCAGGGCCTGCATCATGCCATATTCAATGCCATTATGGACCATTTTTACAAAATGCCCGGCGCCGGCTCCGGGGAAAAACTGATAACTGGCTGGGGCGGCCAGATCATAAAAAAGCGGCTCTAATTTTTCAAATATTTTTAACTCTCCGCCAATCATCAGACAGGCTCCGGTGCTGGCGCCTTGGGGCCCGCCGGATACGCCAACATCAATAAAGTAAATGCCTAATTTTTTTAGTTTTTTAAATCTGGCTATTGAATCTTTATAGAATGAATTTCCGCCGTCAATTATGATGTCGCCCGGCATTAGCAGCCGCGCCAGGCCGTCTTTGCCAAATATCACCTGATCCACCGGTTGGCCGGCCGGGACCATCAGCCAAATCAGGCGCGGAGCGGAAAGTTTTTTCACCAGTTCTTCAGAAGAATAAGCGCCGATAATTCCGTCTTTTTCCAGTTTTTTCGTGGTCAGGGAAAAATGATCCAGGCCGATAACGCGCCAGCCATTGGTTAAAAGCCGCGTCGCCAGGTTGGCGCCCATTTTTCCTAAACCGACCAAACCGATTTCTCGGGTATTAGCCTGGGTTTTTTTGTCCTTATTATCCGGCGCTACTAGTGTGAAAGATGGACCAGGAGTGGCGCCAGGTTCATATTCGGCCAAAGGAACTAAGTTGCCTTGCCAGCCCTTAACCACTGGATCAATAAATTTCCATAAATTTTTAACTTCCTCGGGCGAGACGAAAAACGTTTGCTTGCCGGCCATGGCCGCGTAAAGAATTTTCCCGTATTCTTCAACATACTGCGCCTTGGTTTGCTTTTCGTATAAAAAGAAGGAAAAGGCTCTTTCTTCAATGGCATTCTCAAAACCGGGTTTTTTCGCCCAGAAATTAATGATGATTTCATTATTCGGCTCAAGGCGAAAAACTATTTTATTCGGCTCATGCGGTCCGATTTCGCACAAATGGCAGACTAGGGGATGCTTAAGGGTAAGCACGATTTCTTTGCGCGCTTCAGCCAGGCGCTTGCCTGCTTCCATAAATAGCGGCACGCCTTGCCACCGCTGATGCGCTAGCTCGGTTTTAAGCGCAAAATATGTTTCCGTATTGGAATCAAGACTAACTCCTTTAATTTGCTTATAGCCGCGATACTGCGCGCGATAAGTATTATGGCGGATTGTTTCTTTTGTCCAGGGCAAAAGAGTTTCTAAAATTATTGCCCGATTTTGCCGGGTAGAACCGGCTGCTTCATTCTTGGCGTATTCCATGGTAAGGGCGGCCAGCATCATCAAGAGATGATTTTGCCCGACATCGCGCAAGGCGCCGACAGTATCGTAAAAACTGCCGCGTTCGGCCACGCCGATGGCTTCATGCAGGCGAAGGTCAATCCGTTCAATCGTGGTATTATCCCAGGTATTTTCAAAAAGATTGTTGGAAAATCTAAAACTTTCTATGCCCTGCACGATCTCTTTAAATAAATAATGGTCAATGCGGTAAATCTGCTCCTCGGTAAAATATAAAGCCAAAAGCGACTGAAGTTCTTGCGCGCTTTTTAAATCTCGGCCAAACGGCTTTTCAATCAGCAGCCGGCTCCAGCCAAGCTTTCCGCCGCAGGCCAGATTTAATTTAACCGCGGCCAGATTCTTTAGAATTGCCTCATAGCTAGACGGCGGGGCGGCCAGATAAAAAAGTTTATTAGCGCACAGGCCCCATGATGATTCAATCTCGTTTATTTTTTTAAACAGCTGTTTAAAGTCGTTTTGCTTGGTAAAAGTTCCGGCCTGGTAGGAAAAATTTTCAAAAAAGCGTAAAAAATCATTCTCAATTATTTCTGAATCGCTGTGCTTCAACAGCGCCTGGCGCGCTAATTTTTTAAATTCTTCACGGGAAAGATTGTCGCGCGAAAAACCGATTACTGCCAGGCGAGCCGGCAAACGGCCTTGGCGGAAAAGATGCCATAACGAAGGAATAATTTTTTTCGCCGCCAGATTTCCGGTCGCGCCAAAAATAACAAAAATTGATGGATTATTCATAAACGATGTCCCGTTAATATTTAACCCTTGCCCGAGTAGCTTAGTTAAATGATTACACAACTACTTAAAAGATACCTTGACTTAAATTCTTTGTCAACGACAAAAGTTAAATTTTAATTCTTGCGTAATATTTTAATCTTTGTTATCATTTGAATATATATGCAAACGAAAGATATTCAGAGAATTAAAAAGGAGATGAAAGATAGAAAAGCAATTCTCCAATGTGCCGCTGAATTCAATATGGTAGGCGACCTGACACGGCTTAAGATTTGCTATCTTTTGTGTCGGCACAAAGAATTATCGGTAAGCGAGATTACGGAAATTATCGGGGTTTCTATTTCGGCTGTTTCTCATACGCTCAAAAAGTTGCAAAAAGCGGGTATGGTTGAAAATCGCCGTGAATTCCGAACGGTCTATTACAAACTTAAACAAACGCCCCTCGCTAATATGCTAAAGGAGCGTCTTACAACCTAACTTTATGCAAAAATTTGACCTTATCATTATCGGCGGCGGAGCAGGCGCGTTTGCGGCCGCCATCCGCGCCAACGAACTGAAAGCAAAAACTGCGCTCGTGAACACTGGGCTTCCGCTTGGCGGCACTTGCGTCAATGTTGGTTGCGTGCCGTCAAAGACGCTTTTGTATGCTGGCGAAATTTTGCACCACGTCAAACATCACGGCGTTCCCGGCATTGAGCTTGAAGTGAAAAATTTTGATTTTCAAAAAGTCGTTCAAGACGAACTTTTGCTGGTGGAAAAATTGCGCCAAGAAAAATACGAGAAAGTGCTAAAAAATTTAGAATATGTAACAGCCATTGAAGGGAAGGCAAAATTTGTTTCTCAAAACGAGGTAGAGGTGGACCAGGAAAGATTAAACGTAGAAAAGTTTATTATCGCCACCGGCTCTACCGCCAATGTGCCACCGATTGAGGGTATCCACGAAGTTGGATTTGTTACGCATATTGAGGCGTTGCGCCTTGAACATCAGCCGAAAGAATTGGTTGTCATCGGCGCTGGCCCGCTTGGCTTAGAGTTTGCCCAAATGTTTTCGCGCTTCGGTACGAAGGTAACCATTTTAGAGCGTGGCGATTCAATTTTTCCGCACTCTGAAAAAACGCTCACCGATCGGCTCGCCGAAATTTTGTTAAAAGAAGGCATTACTATCAAGACCAATATTGAAGTGAAAAGCGCCCGCCTTCGCCAAGGCTTCGGCGGGCAAGCGCGCAAGGTTATCACATACAAACAAGCGGACTTGTCCGCCGAAACTTCAGTGGAGGCGGACGAAATACTTTTGGCGGCAGGCAAAACACCCAATACGCAAGGATTGGGACTTGATTTGGCCGGTGTTGAAATAGATAAGCGGCAAGCGGTTATCGTTAATCAGTATTTTCAAACTTTCAACAAAAATATTTTTGCGGTCGGCGATGTTACCAACGCTCCCGTACGGCTGGAAACAACCGCCGGACGCGAGGGCACGCTGGCTGCTGAAAATGCGCTCAAAAGCACGCAATTATTTATTGATTACAATGTTGTGCCTTACGCTATCTTTACCGACCCACAGCTCGCTGGTGTCGGTTTTATCGAAGACGAGCAGATGAACCCCGTTAGAGGCCGCGAGGGCTCGCAGCGACCCTTTGCCTCTAACGGGGTGAAGCAACTGGGCGTTTGCGCCTGCCGCACGGTTTCGTTTGCCGATGTGCCTAAAGCGATTATTATGCGCCGCACCGAAGGGCTTATCAAGATGGCGATTCATCCGCAAACAGGCCAAATTCTTGGCGTGCATATTCTCGCGCCGAACGCGAGCGAGCTGATCGCCGAAGCGATGATGCTGGTCAAGAACAAAAACACGATTGATGATGTGGTTAATTCTCTGCCCATGTTTCCTACGCTGTCCGAGGCGATAAAAATCGTTGCGCTTTCATTTACCAAAGACATTAGTAAATTAAGCTGTTGTATATGAATACCACACAAACATTCGGTAAAAAATTACTCACAAGATTAGCGCCGGTTCTGGGCGCTGGAGCTATCGGCGTTTGCCCGCTTTGCTGGATTGGCTCTGCTTCACTCCTTACTTATTTTGGATTAGGCGCTTTAATACCAGTGTGGCGGTGGATTGCATTCTGGTTTATCGCTCTTGGCGCAGTAGGTTTTATTTTTGATTGCCGAGCACACAAAAATCCCAAACCGCTTATACTTCTTATCATTGGCGCAGTTCTTCTTTATGTGGGACGTTATGTGTTTTTGAGCACTTGGGGCGCGTGGCAGATTTGGGGGACTGGGGCGATTCTTATTATTGCCGCCATTATCTATAATAAAAAACTTTTTAAAAAACAGAATTTAAAATTTTGACCTTTTGCTAAAAATTTTATACAATATACATAATTTTTATGCAATTTAAACTAACAGTAATTGTAATATTTTTTATAGTCCTTACCGTTGGTTTTTTTGCAGGAAGTAATTTTTTCGCAATAACGTTGCCCAGCCGCCCGGCGGTGAGACTATAAAAAAAAACGACAATCACAAACGGCGTAAAACACAACGTGCCGCTTGGCCAAATTTTAAGCGGCGGACCGCCGAAAGACGGCATCCCGTCCATTGATCGGTATCACCGGAATTATTTTTATGTTGTTCGGTTATATTATACATATCTCAATATAAGATTAAAATAAACATAAAATTCTCCACTATGACAAAACCAAAAAATCTGGCCGCAAAAATATTTCTTGACGGCGGCGATCCGAATGAAACGAGAAAAATTATCAAACTCCTCGGATTTCTTGACGGGCAGACAACCAATCCGACGTTGATCGCAAAAAATCCCGACGCGCAAAAACGGCTAAAAGCAGGAGAAAAATTTACCAGTAAAGAAATTTATGATTTTTACCGCCACGTCGTGAAAAACATATCAGCTCTTGTGCCTGACGGCTCGGTGTCGGTTGAAGTGTACGCGGATAAAAACACAGCCGCGGCTGAAATGTTCATGCAGGGAAAAGAAATATTTTCGTGGATTCCGAACGCGCATATTAAATATCCGATAACCGCAGCCGGGCTGCTAGCGGCCAAACGTTCTATAAAAGCCGGCCTACGGGTTAATCTGACACTTTGCTTTACTCAGGAGCAAGCCGCGGCCGTATACGCGGCAACCCGTGGCGCGAAAAAAGGCGATGTCTTCGTGTCCCCCTTTATCGGGCGGCTTGACGACAGAGGAGAGAATGGAATGGAACTTATTAAGAATATTATAAAGATGTATAAAGCCGGTGATGGGCACTCGGAAATTCTGACTGCAAGCGTTCGGAGCATGGAGCATTTTCTCTACGCGATACAACTTGGCTCCGATATTATTACCGCTCCCTACAAAATACTAAAACAATGGGGAGAAAAAGGCTTGCCTTTGCCAGAAGATGATTTTACTTATAAAGTTCAAGGCTTAAAAAATATTCCGTATAAACAAATTGATCTTTCTCAAGACTGGAAAAAATATAATCTTGCCCACGAACTTACCGAGACGGGCCTTAACCATTTTGCCGCTGACTGGAAGGCGCTTATTAAATAAGACAACTGCCGCGGATTGAAATTAACTTGGTCCCATTATGGAATAATCGCAGAAAAATATGAAAATGTTGTTTAAAAAAAATACGTTTACATTGATATCGGGTATTCTCGCTGTAGTTTTTCTTTTTGTCATTGCCTCGTTTTTTGCGGCAAAGTATGAAACCGAAATACAGACATTTGTCTTTGGCGGAGGTTTGTTCGGTATGGCGGCGTACATATTTTTTACTATTATCGCCGTTGTGTTTGCCCCCGTATCAACGCTTCCCCTTATTCCTCTGGCGACAAGTGTCTGGGGCTGGTTTATTGCCGGAATGCTTTCAATTGTCGGCTGGACAATCGGCGCTCAAATCGCTTTTTATATCGCGCGATATTTCGGCAAGCCGCTCGTAAAAAAATTGATCTCGTTTGACAAATTGAATAAATTTGAAAATTATTTTCCAAAGCAAAATACTTTTTGGGCGGTGGTTTTTTTTAGAATGGTTATTCCCGTGGATGTTTTATCGTATGCGCTAGGTCTTTTTTCGCGAATGAACGGTTTTTCGTATTTCCTGGCTACGCTTATCGGGGTCGCGCCTTTTGCTTTTATACTTGCCTACGCGGGAACGCTTTCTGTTGGATTTCAGATCGCCGCGCTTGGAGCCGGATTTATGATGATTTTTATCGGTTATTCGGTAAAAAAAATCACATTAGCTATTTTAATTTTATGAAAGAAAAAAAAATAAAAAATGATAATTGGTCGCGCAGAGCGGTGGTATATCAAATTTATCCGCGAAGTTTTAAAGATACCAATGGCGACGGTATCGGAGACCTCAAAGGCATCATAGAAAAATTGGACTACTTAAATGACGGCGCTGAAACGTCTTTAGGGATAAGTGCTGTCTGGTTTTAAAGGAACTCTTCTTTGCAATACCCAGCGAGGCAAGTGTGGCGGCGAAAAAATTCAATCCAATCAGATAAAGCTAAATCCTTACGAAGGACTAATAGTAAAACTAGACAAACCAATCCTTTAGGGATAGCGCTAAAGGCATTGATTAGATTAGGTATTTAAGGACTTGACAACGGCTGGCGCCGGCGCTATACTATTAAATAGTTGTATAATTACTTAAATACTTCAATGTTAACTAAACAGCAAATAACTAAAATTAAATCAGAATTAAACGGCGATACGGCCGGCTTTACTTTAGTCTTTAAGGCCCTGGGAGATATTAGCCGCTTTAATGTCTTTAAGCTGCTAATGAAGCATCATGATATCTGCGTTACTGATGTGGCTAACGTCTTTGATATTACCGTCTCGGCCGCTTCCCAGCAGTTAAGAGTGCTGGAACGGCTGGGGCTGATTCTTAAAATCAGAATGGGGCAAATGGTCTGCTACGAAATTAACCTCGGCAATCTTGCCGTAAAACAATTAGTAAAACTTATTACTTAACCATAAATATTATGCCTAAAATTATTATCTACACTACCCCGACCTGCGTCTATTGCAAAATGGCTAAAGCTTTTTTTAAGGAATATAATATCGCTTATGAAGAGCGGGATGTGGCGGCCGATGCCACGGCGCGCGATGAAATGATTAAAAAATCAAATCAAATGGGCGTGCCAGTCATTGATATTGAGGGCCAGATTATCACCGGCTTTGACAAAAACCGTCTGGCCGATCTTTTATCTGTAAAATAATTTATTTAAAAAATAAATATATGAGCCAAAAAGAAAAAATCAATCTTAAAATCATTGTCGGCAGCACCCGGCAGAACAGATTCAGCGAACAGCCGGCCCGTTGGCTTTACGAGGAAGCGAAAAAACTGCCTGATGCCGAAGTTGAGCTCTTGGATTTACGCGATTATGCTCTGCCGTTTTTTAACGAACCAATCTCCCCGGCCATGGGCCAGGGCGATTATACGGACGAAACTGTGGCGCGTTGGGCCAAAAAGATCGCCGCAGCGGACGCATATATTGCCGTAACTCCGGAGTATAACCATGGCTATTCGGCAGTTCTTAAAAACGCTTTTGACCACCTCTATCATGAATGGAATAATAAACCGATCGGCTTCTTAAGCTACGGCAGCGTGGGCGGAGCGCGTTCGGTTGAACAACTGCGCCAAATCGCCATTGAACTGCAAATGGCGCCAATCAGGAATGCCATTTACATTGCCAATTTCTGGTCGCTGCTTGATACTAATGGCCAGGCAAAGCCAGGCTCTTTTACTTCGCTCGCGGAAAACGCGGAGAAATTATTTAGTCAGCTTAATTGGTGGGCCAAGGCGCTAAAAACGGCGCGCGAAAAAAAATAATATGCCATACGATCTTATTATTATCGGCTCGGGCGCGGCTGGCCTGGGTGCGGCTATTTACAGCGGCCGCTACCGCCTGCGCACTTTAATAATCGGGCAGGACTTCGGCGGCGAAGCGGCTAAAGCCGGCGCAATTGAAAATTATCCGGGCTTTAAATCAATTGACGGCTATGAACTTATGAATTTAATGAAACAGCAAGCCGCCAGTCTAAAAATTGAATTGCTGGAGGCCGAAGTTACTAAGATTGTGCGGCAAGAACATTGTTTTATGGTCGCGGCCGGCAAAAAAATTTATCAAGCCATAACTATTATCTTGGCCGTGGGCGCCAAACATCGCCGTCTTAACTTGCCGAACGAAAAAGAACTTACCGGTAAAGGCGTGCATTATTGCGTTACCTGCGACGGCCCGGTCTACACCGGCAAAACCATCGCCATGGTCGGCGGTGGCGATACGGCCGTAAAAGGAGCGGTGATGGCCGCAGACTACGCGAAAAAAATATTCCTGATTGTGCGCGAAAAAAAACTTAGGGCCGAGCCGGTTAATCTGGAACGTCTAAAAAAATTAGGCAATAAACTAGAAATTATCCAGGAAACCGAAATAAAGGAAATTGTCGGCCGGGACAAATTGGAAAAAATTATTTTGTCGCGGCCATACCAAGAATCTGCCGAGCTTAAAATTGACGGACTTTTCGTGGAAATCGGTTCCATACCTAATGTCGGTTTGGCCAAAGCGCTGGGCGCAATCCTTGATGAGCAAGGTTATATAAAAGTAGATAATCTCATGCGGACTAATCTTGATGGTGTTTTTGCCGCCGGCGACGCGGTTAATCATTTTGGGCCATTCAAACAGGCTATTACCTCGGCGGCGATGGGAGCGGTAGCGGCTACTTCGGCTTATAATGATTTTAAACTCCATGGCGAGCTTTGCCGCTGGCACGCACGGCCGGCCAAATTAAAAAATTAAGCCAGGCAATTAGGTCGAATTGCCCTAAATAAAAAATTATAACTAAATAACTAAATAAAAATATGACACACGGAACACATTGCCACTGTCTAATGTGCACAGTAGGCAAAAAAATGGGCATGATTTCTAAAGAACATGACCAAGAACACAAAAATAATGAAGAGAAAAAAACCGACCAGACTGAAGGCGGCGGCTCTTGCGGTTGCGGTTGCAATTAACCTTATATGGAGTTGCCGCCGAATTTAACCCGCCTGAACGGAACGGGCCGGTATTTGGCGGCAACTCCGGGATAATTTATGGTAAAAATTATTTACCAATGTCAGGAGTGCGGCTTAAAATATCAAGAAAAAGAAATCGCGGAAAAATGCTATAACTGGTGTAAAAAATACCAGAGTTGTAACCTTGATATTATTAAACATGCAATAAAAAAATAAAATAACTATGGAATTTTCCCTTATCATTCCCGCGTTTATAGCCGGCCTGCTCACGTTTTTAGCGCCCTGCACTTTGCCTTTAGTGCCGGGTTATTTAGGATTTATCAGCGGCGTTTCTTTAAATGATTTAAAAGATCCGGATAAAGTAAAATTGGCGCGACAAAAAATTTTTTTAAACGGCCTCTTGTACGTCATGGGCTTTAGTCTAGTTTTTATAATCTTAGGCAGCCTGTTCGGCCTAGGTGGCGGCGCGTTGATTAAATACCGGCTTTGGCTTTCCCGGCTGGGCGGCCTGTTCATAATATTTTTTGGCCTGTTTATGCTGGGAATTTTAAAACTGCCATTTTTAAATACTGAAAAACATTTAAGCCGCATCAAATTTTTAAAACCTGGCAATCCGGCCAGCTCGTTGCTTTTCGGCGCCACTTTCGCCTTTGGCTGGACGCCCTGCGTCGGACCTATTCTCGGCTCAATTCTCTTGCTGGCCGCCGCTCGGGCCACTATCGGCCAGGGCGCTTTTCTTTTAGCCGTCTTCTCTCTCGGGCTGGCCACGCCTTTCTTACTTATCGCGGCCAGTATCGGCTCGGCTTCGGCTTATCTGGCGAAATTAAACAAATATCTTAATCTCGTATCAATTGTCGGCGGCGTATTTTTAATCTTTCTCGGCGTCTTACTCTTAACGAATAACTTAAACATCTGGACCTCCTATTTTTATCGCGCTTTTAGCTTTATCAACTATAATAAATTGCTGGATTATTTATAATCCGGCTCTTTTTTTCGTAACGCTTCCAGATCGTCCAGCGCGGTATCCACTAAAGAAGTATATTGCTCTGGATGAAGATAAAGCTGGTTGTTCCCAACCGCGAAGCCAAAAAACCGGCACTTCTGTTTTCAATTTTTCCGGCTTAACGTCAACAACATCCATCGTACCACCCTCGTATAAATCAATTTTATCCGGATGTTTTAATTGAAGTTTAATCTTTTCTCTTGTAGACTCTGACGTTTCTGGCGCCAGAGATTTTTCAGTGTTGTTTGGCATACTCGAATAATTTTATTCTGGAGCGGGTAACGGGAATCGAACCCGTATATTCAGATTGGCAACCTGACGTACTAACCATTGTACTATACCCGCGTAGTAATTTAAGATTTTAGATTTTCGATTTAAAATTTAAATCTTAAATCACAAATCTCAAATCAGAAATATCTTCGGTGCCCAGGGCGGGAATCGAACCCGCACAGAGTTGCCTCCGAGAGATTTTAAGTCTCTTGTGTATACCAGTTTCACCACCTGGGCCAAAAAACATTTACAATTTTTGATTTTCAATTTTAAATTTATTATTTCTTGACGTCTTTTTAGAGGAAACCATAATCGCTACAATCTCGTTTGCTTCTTTTAATAACGATTCGACTAACTCTTTTTTTATCAAATTACATTCAATTATAATTTTCAGCCAAAAACCACTTTCATCCGCTTCTTCTTCAACTACTGATAGCTTAGAAATAAAATCTAACATTGACCTGCTTCGGCAAACGGCTCGATAGTTTGAGGCGACAGAAGTGCCGCATCTAAGCAACTGATTCTTAACGATTCTGCCAAGTTCGGTGTTGGGTAAGACATTGGCTAACTTTATCACTCTCAAAGCAAAACTTTTTATCCTCTGCTTTAATTCCTCCTTGGTCATATAAAAATCTTAAATCGAAAATCTTAAATTTTAAATATCCCCGGTGGAGATGAGGGGAATTGAACCCCTGTCTAATAAATTTCTTAAAGCCGGTCTACAGATTAGAACGGTTTGTTTATTCATTAACACCGTAAAAACCGGACAAAATCGGCGTTAACTAGCTTTAATTTTTTAAAACAACCGGCTAAAGCAACCGATTATTCTAGCCTAAAATATGACACCCGTAGCCGGCGCTTAGGCGGCGCTCGGGCGGATGGTTGCGGCGATTAAGCGGCAACAGTCGCCAAAGCCGGCATTCTCCAAGAGAAGGTCGCTTGGCTGAATAAGTTTTTGACGCTTATTTATTTTCAAGCGCGGTTTAAAGTGGCGCCCTTGATGAGCACTTCTGCAGGCTGTTAAGAAAATTTTATTATCGATGCCTAACATCCCCATAATAAAAATTTCCAATAACCAATTTCCAATTTCCAAACAATTTTCAATTCCTCAATTCCTCAATTTTCAAACTGATTATTGTATCTTGATTATTGGTTATTTAAAACTCTGTTTTGTTAAAGTTCTAAGGCTTCTGTCCAGCTCGCGCTGCTTAATCACTTCCCGTTTATCATGCTTTTTTCGGCCTTTGCCCACGCCGAATTCCAGCTTTATAAAACTATGTTTAGTATATATTTTAACCGGCACTAGTGTCAAGCCTTGTTCATCCTTTTTCCCCAATAAATAGGCGATTTCTTTCTTAGTTAAAAGCAGTTTGCGCGACCGGGTCGGGTCATAATCCGGCCGTTCGCCCGCGAACTTATACAGAGGAATATGGGCGTTAATTAAATAGGCTTCCGACAAGTTTTTATTTCTTGTTTTTTTAAAACTAACATAACTGCCTTTTAAGCTTACGTGGCCGGTTTTAATGGATTTAACTTCATGGCCTAATAAGACCAGACCGGCTTCATAAGTTTCCTGGATGTCATAATCAAACTTAGCTCGTTTATTAAATGCCAGTACGGACATATATTACTTTATACAAGTTACAAATCTTACGCAAATTTACGAATTATAAATTAATTAAATTTGCATTTGCATTTATTTGTAAATTCGTAACTAATTTGTAATTCGTATTACTTTATATTCCACTCTCTTAATTTTTCCATAACTTTTTTACCGGTTAAATTATTTTCCACATAATCATGATACGCCTGCCCTTTAATCCTCTCTAGCACAGTCTCGTTGCCTTTATGTTGTTTTAAAATATCGTCAATCGCCTGATGAACTTCTTCGTGGCTAACGGAAATTTTCTCTAAATTAGCCACTTCTCTAATAATTAAAGACACTTTAACTCTCTTAACCGCGTCCGGCATTAGTTCCAGCATAATCTGCTCGCGCGTTTTTTTAAGATGTGTTAAATAGTCATTAAAATTAGCGCCCTGATTTTTAACATTGTATTCCAGCTCGCTCATCATAACCTCGGCTTCATGTTTTATCAGCGCTTCCGGAATATCGCCGAACTTTGCCGCGCTGATAATTTTATCTAGCATAGCCGCTTGGCTGGCCTGCGCTTCGGTTTGTTGTTTTTCCGCGAGCAAACTTTTTTTAATGTTGTTTCTTAATTCCTCGCTGGATTTCAGACCAAAACTTTTAACAAACTCTTCATTAACTTCCGGCAGAACGCGATTATAGATCTCTTTGATCTCCACCTTAAACTCGGCCATCTTGCCGGCTAAATTTTTATCATGATAATCGGCCGGATAAGGCAGGTTGAATTCCCGCGTCTCATTTTTTTTCGCGCCGATTATTTTTTTATCAAAACCGGGAATAACATAATTTTTACCAATAATCAAACCGGCGCCTTTGCCCTGGCCGCCTTCTAGCGGCACCTTATCTAGAAAGATCTGAATATCCGTAATCACTCTATTCCCGTCTTTAACCGCTGAATCAGATATAGTTTCGTTGGCGCGCATTTCGCGCAATTCTAAAATCAGCTTTTCCGCTTCTTCATCTTTAACTTCAGGCTTATGCTCTTTTATTTTTAAATCTTTATAATTTCCCAGCTTAACTTCAGGCAAAAGCGTAATTATTATTTTGTATTCCAGCGGGTTGTCAGGCGCTAATTTAGTAATATTAACCTGCGGCTGGCCCACAATTTGGCCGGTTATATTTTCTTTAATCGCTTTATCTAAAGTTTTATCAATGGCCATGCGCGCGCCGGCTTCTAAAATCGTCATTTCGCCGATAGTATTTTTTAATATTTCATAAGGCGCTTTGCCCGGGCGAAAACCGGTAATATTAACTTCCAAAGAAACTTTTTCCGCGCCGCGCAAAATATACGGCCTGAATTCTTCAGCCGTAAGTTCCACGGTTAATTCAATCTGCGATTTGCCTAAATCTTTTTTGGTTATGGTCATAAAATCGTCTATTTTTACCTTAAATTAGCTATTTTTTAATTTTTTAAATTTTCAACTTGACATTAGGAGTAAATATGCTATATTGATGATAAGGTATCAGGCTGTGGAAACCTCATCAAAGGTGAACCATTGAAAACATCTTCTTCTTCGGGAGAGGGTGTTTTTGTTTTCAATTTTCTTATGTTATTATAAATTTGCGGCGGACCGGAGGGTAAAGCGCCTCGGAGGCGCCACAGCCTGATAATCTGTTGGTTCGCTTTTGCGAATGAGGTTCGACTCCTCTGCTCTCCGCCGCGCTAAAGGCCATCTCAACTAAGAGGTGGTTTTTAGTTGCTTTGCAATTTGCCTAAATCTTTTTTGGCGATGGTCATAATTTTTAATTTGTCATTGCGGGCTTGACCCGCAATCCAGGGGGTAAGCCGTACAACATCAATTCTTTTTTAAAAATCCTGCTCTCTCTATCTGCGCCGCCTCTTGTCGCGACTCTTGAAATTCTTTTCTTTGGGATAATTCTTTAAACCAATCACTTTGATAAAAATCATTTAAAATATTTTTAGCATTGGAAATATACTCAACTATTTCTGGATTATCTTTATGCTCTGGGTAATAGTCAAACTCGGGAACCGCTCCTTGATATTTTTCAGCTTCAGGAATAGAAGAGATAATATCAGCCTCTATTAAATCTTCATGAATTCTCCCTGTTCTTAAACATTTTTCAAAATCAATAATTGCTTGATCTGGATACCCAAAAATAATTCCTTCAAATAAAATTTCAAGATCAACCGCTTTTGGAATTTTTCCTGTTTTTTGTGCTTCTTTTAAGGAGCTATCAAACTCTTTGCGCCATCTTATCAATCCGTCCTTTCCTAATTTACTATCATATTGAGGAACGCCGGGTATTCTGGTAATTTTTGACTTTCTTTCAACTCCTTTAAAATTTACAACTGTGATGCCTGATATTATAGAATCTCCTTCCAATTTTTTTGGACAAATTATTTCGAGGCCAAAGTTTTCAAGTTGTGAATTTGCGTGCTCTAATTTTTCCATTTTTTCTTTATCTAATTTAATCCAAGGCATATCGGCATAACCTTTCATGCCGGACATTAACAAAATTATATTAGATTCAGCTAAGCGACAGCCAAGCTCTGGCCCTAAAATTTCATAAAATTTTGCAGCTAATTTTGTTGTTTCAATTCCTGATAACGGTTCCAGTTTTAACCTTTCATATTCTTCTGCGGCTTTTTTCGAAATATCTATTAATTCATAATCAGATTGTGAATAGAATTTTTCTTCTTCCATATTTTAGTTACAATAAAGATAAAAATTTATTTCACTTAACTATCATTATATAACACATTCCTACTGCTCCCTCCTGGATTGCGGGTCAAGCCCGCAATGACAAAAAGTAAACAGCCGTCTTTTCTTAAAAAATTCTATAATCTTTCAAAATCACCCGGGGTTTGGGGTGCCGAACTAAGCGCCATTGCTTACAGCACGAAGCTAAATCAATGTGATAGCACATTGAGGCACCCCAAAACTTTTTGCTTACTTTTTGCTTACAAAAAGTAAGGCCCGCGGCAGCGAAAAACTGTCGTAATTAACAAACAAGAATAAAAAATTACTTAATATTTATCTTGCAAAAACAATTAGTAAATATTGTATCTATTTCTAATATTCTTATTCGTGAGATTGCTTCGCTCTATCCGGTCGCTCGCAATGACAGACCAAATCTGATTTCTCGCAATGACAAATAATTTTTATACAAGCAACCCCACTATCAGCCCTTCGGCTCGCTACGCTCGCTCAGGGCAGGCAATCAACGTTAAATTAACAGTCCAACTATTAACAAAGCAACTATATTAAGAATTTTGATCATCGGATTTATCGCCGGGCCGGCCGTATCTTTATAAGGATCACCGACCGTGTCGCCGGTGACGGCCGCTTTATGCGCCTCCGAACCTTTGCCGCCAAAATTACCATCTTCAATATATTTTTTAGCATTATCCCAGGCGCCGCCGCCCGAAGTCATGGCAATGGCCATAAAAATTCCGGTAATAATTGAACCCACTAATAAGCCGCCTAACGCTTCCACGCCTAAAATAAACCCCACTAAAATCGGCGCCGCCACTGGAATCAACGCTGGCACAACCATCTCGCCGATGGCCGCTTTAGTCACTATGTCCACAGTCCGACCGTAATCAGGTTTTTCCGCGCCGGACATAATACCGGGCTTGGCTTTAAACTGCGCGCGTACTTCTTCCACTACCGCGCCGGCCGCCCGGCCCACGGCCTGCATGGCCAAAGCGCCGAAATAATAGGGCAATAAGCCGCCCAAAAATAAACCGGCTAAAACTTTCGGGTCATTGATTAAAAATTGATAAGTCTCCGGCAGGCTATGAGTATAATCAGCGAACAGCACCAAAGCGGCTAAAGCGGCCGAGCCGATGGCATAGCCTTTGGTTACGGCTTTAGTCGTATTGCCCACCGCGTCTAGCGGGTCGGTTACGGCGCGCGCCTCTGGCCCCATTTCCGCCATTTCAGCGATACCGCCGGCATTATCCGTAATCGGGCCGTAAGAATCAATAGTGACGATGATACCGGCCATGGATAACATGGCCATGACCGCGATAGCTACGCCATAAAGTCCGGCCAAACTGTAAGCGCTTAAAATAGCCGCCACAATTACGAGCATGGGCCAAACCGTGGCTTTCATGGAAACGGCCAGACCGGCAATAATGTTAGTGCCATGCCCGGTTCGCGACGCTTCGGCGATTGATTTTACCGGCGCGTAATTTTTAGCCGTGTAATATTCAGTAATTACCACCATGGCCGCGGTAACGGCCAGGCCAATGAGCGAGGCTAAATATAAATTCATCACGCTGTAAGTCCCGTTGTCGGCCATCAGCCAATTGGTTATGGGATAAAAGGCCAGGCCGGCTAAAACTCCGGCCACGATTAAACCCTTATATAAAGCACCCATGATATTTACCCCGTCAGCAACTTTAGTAGCTGACTCGGGGTTTTGGCTCTTGCCTAATTTTATAAAAAAACTGCCGATGATGGAAGTAATAATGGAAACCGCGCCGATAACTAAAGGATAAAGCACGGCATTATCAAAACCGGCGAAAAGCAGTGAGCCCAGAATCATGGTAGCAATGCAAGTCACTACATAAGTTTCAAATAAATCAGCGGCCATGCCGGCGCAGTCGCCCACATTATCGCCCACATTATCCGCGATCACGGCTGGATTGCGCGGATCATCTTCCGGAATGCCGGCTTCAACTTTACCCACTAAATCAGCGCCCACGTCCGCGGCTTTAGTAAAGATGCCGCCGCCCAAACGGGCAAAAATGGAAATTAAAGAGCCGCCAAAACCCAGACCGATTAAAGCATGGATATTACCAGTCGCGAAATAAAAACCGGCCGTGCCCAATAGAGCCAGACCGACCACTAACATACCAGTAACATTGCCCCCTTGAACCGCCACGGCCAAAGCTTTGGCCAAGCCATTTTTAGCCGCTTCAGCCGTTCTAACGTTGGCGCGCACGGAAATATTCATGCCAATATAACCGGTTAAAGCCGAAAGAAAAGCGCCTAATAAAAAGGCTAAAGCCATGGTCCAGCCTAATTTAGGGATAAAACCGATAAGCAAAAAAATAACCGTGGCCGCCATCGCGATGGTCTTATACTGACGGTTTAAATAAGCTTTAGCGCCTTCCTGAATGGCTTTGGCAATAAACTGCATTTTTTCATTGCCGGCCGGCCGGCGCAAGACCAGCTTAATTAAAATGGCGCCATAAACGATAGCGAGCAGAGGACTGCCGAGGATGAAAAGAGTTGTTGGGGTCATACTTTTTAATTTAGTTATTATTTTTACCCGGCTTTAGCCGGTGTTATTTTATTTTAGCTAAATACAAACGATAAATTTTCAAATCCCAATTTTCAATTTTCAAACAATTTTCAATGTTATAATTTTCAATTGAAAATTTAATAATTGGTCATTCATTGAAAATTGGTCATTGAAAATTGAAAATTATATTATTATGCTTTCTTTTCTTCCTGTTTTTCAACTTCAGTTTCTAATTTAGTTTCTTCTTCAACTTTTTTCACTTCCGCCTTTTCGCCCACAATATCTAACTTATAGCCGGTAAGTTTGGCGGCCAGCCGGACATTTTGCCCTTCGCGGCCGATCGCTAAAGACAGCTGATCTTCAGTCACTTTAACTATCGCCTTTTTCTCTTCCCGGTTAACTTCCGCGGTTAAAATTTTAGCCGGCGCTAAAGATTGGCCGATAAATTTAACTATATCTTCATCATATTCAATAATATCAATTTTCTCCCCGCCTAATTCGCTGATAATAGTCTGGATTCTGGAACCGCGCTGGCCCACGCAAGAGCCGATTGGATCAACATTTTCGCTAGCGGTAAAAACCGCCACTTTAGAGCGGCTGCCGGCTTCACGCGCCACGGCTTTTATCTCAACCAGCCCGTTGGAAATTTCCGGAATTTCCAAATAAAACACTTTTTTTAAAATTTCATCTGAGGTGCGGGATAAAATAATTTCCGGCCCCTTGGCCGTAATGGCGACTTGCTTAACGTAGACTTTAAGCCGATCGCCGGTGCGGTATTTTTCATTCATAATTTGCTCCTCGGCCGGCAAAATGCCCACCGCCTTATCTAAATCCACTAAAACAATCCGGCCTTCGCGCCGCTGAACTACTCCAGCCACGACTTCATGTTCTTTATTTTTAAATTCGCTAAAAATCATTTCGCGCTCGGCCTCTCTTAATTTTTGAATAATTACCTGCTTGGCGGTTTGCGCGGCCATGCGGCCGTAATCAGCCGGAATTTCTAATTTAGTTTTTATGATCTCGCCGACTTTAGCCGTTTTTTTTATTAATTTGGCGTCTTTAAGCTGCAGTTCGGTTCTGGGGTTGAATTTTCTAACTTCTTCTTCAGACGCTTCTTGGCCAGCCTCAGTTTCAGCCGCCGCAGTCTCTGCTTTTTTCTCTGTATTTTTTTCTTTTTTATCTCCGCTGCTTTCAACTTTTAACTTCCCGCCCGCCTGAAGCGTTCGGGTGGGTTCACTTTCAACTTCCTCCGGCAGGTCTTCCACTACGGTTTTAACGTCATAAACTTTAGATTGGCCGGTTTCCGGATCAAATTCCACTTTAATATTTTGATTTTTTTCGCCAAAATCCTTGCGATAAGCCGCGGCCAAAGCCGACTCAATCGTCTCAACGACGGCTTCATAACTTAAATTTTTTTCTTCGCAAATTTGTTTCATGGCATTAGTTATGTCTGACATATGTTTATAAGATTAATACAAATTACAAATCCAATACAAATTTACAAATAATACTTATTATATTTGCATTTTAATTCATTCGTAAATTCGTAACTGATTCGTAATTCGTATATTAATTAAAGAAAAAGGCTAGTTTGAATTTAATCAACTAGCCTTAGTGTCTATACACTAACATACATCCAAACCGATGTCAATTTTTAAATAACCAAACCGGTATAACAGAATACGTCGGGTTTATTTCAAACATATTTTTGGCAGCCACTAAAAAACGAGTATTATTTTTACCGGCGACTTTGGAAATAAAACGTAAGTCCCGAGAGGTGAAATTTTTTCCGTATTTTACTTCAAAATACTGATAATGCGCTTTATCCAGCAAATCATCAGCGCCTAAAAAATTAAACTCATTTCTTCTAATCCTTTTAAAAGAAACATACTGATAGGCATTTTTTAAAACCAGCATAAAATAATTTTCAGCCAGATGCCCGAGATATTGGCTTTTTAATTCAAGGTTAGAAAAATCATGAAAGACTGATAAAAAATTAGCGCTGCTTAAATATACCTTTTTTGACAATCTTCTGGATTTCCTGAATGATTTGCTAAAATTATATATAAAATAAACCAAAAAACTATTTTCCAAATATTCAAAATAAGCCTTGATGGTTTTTTTATCCAAACCGATTTCCCGGGCAAGATTGTCTATTTCTATGATAGAACCAACTTCATTCACCAGCACCTGAAAGAGAAATTTAAGCTCTTGAACTTTTTCCACGCCGAATATTCTTGGTATATCATATTCTATGGTTTTTTTATACACCGACTCTGATAAATATTTCATGACAATATTCATGTCAGATTCATTGGCTATTTCAGGAAATTGGCCGTATAATAAATATTTTTCAAAGTATTTTACCATCGTCGCTCCAGACTGGTTCACAAAATTTTTTGCTGAATTCATGTCTTTAATTTCTTTTTGCCCCAAAGCAAGGCCAACTTTTTTATAATTGTTTAATAGTACCGAATCAACGTTGGTAAGCTCCAGATACTCGGTAAAACTTAACACCGGCAGATAAAATTCAAAAATCCGGCCAGCCAAGCTTTCGGTAGTTTTTCTTTTTAAAAAAAGCGAGGAAGAGCCGCTGACGATAAATTTTATATTCGGCTCAGTGTCATAATAGCGCTTAATAATATGCTGCCATTTTTCACTGTACTGTATCTCATCAAGAAAAATAAAATTCATTTTATCCGTATCGGCTATTTCTTTTAAATAACTATTAAGATAATCAGCCAGAGTAAGTTTTTTAGTAAGCAAGGCTTCATCAAAACTCAATAACAAAATCTGTTTGGCATTCACGCCGGTTGAAATAAGGTGTTCAATAAGTTGTTTTAAGATGATGGTTTTACCAACCCGGCGCAAACCAACAATGGAAAGTACTTGCTTTTTAGGAAGATAAGGCAATAGCTCATAAAAAAGCTTTCTCTTAAAATTAATGTTTTTAATATCATTAAAAACAGGAGATTCCTGTCCCCAATGCTTATTTTGCCTATAAATTTCTTCAATTATAGTAGTTTTTTCCATATTTTTACATTTATGAGTATTATATTACTTATAAATGTAGCAATTATATGGGGAGTTGTCAAGATGAAAACATGAGGGATTATTAGCGCGTTGTTATTCTTCCGCCTGCACATCATAAGCCGGTTCAAGAAGAATTTTTTCTCCCTTATCATTTCCCCGCAAAATATAAATTGAGACTGCTCCGTAGCCCCTATTTTCTTCTCCTGACTTTAATTTAATTTCATTTAAAAATAAAGCGAGCATCTCATTTTATCTTTCAGTCAATGCCACCTTTCGCAAAATGTAGCTGTCATCTTCTAGATGAAAAGTAAAACGATATGAATAGGTTATTCTGCCTTCCCAAATATCCCGGGGATCATTCATTTTCTTGACCTTCAGCGAAGGGTGACTGAAATTAGCTAAAAATACACTAATCAATATTCATGAAATGGGGAGAGAAAAATAACCAACAGGCTAAACTTCAGTTTTAGCCGACAAAAAGACCGTCCGAGAAAAACCGGACGGTCTGCTTTATTTTTCCGGCCAACTGCCGGCAAGCGGCTTTAAGGTCCTGGCCAAAACCATAGTGCTCGGTTGCGTCAATTTTTGCCAAATTAGCGCCTAAAGATTTTAGAATTTTGTTTGTTCATATTTGATTTATTATATTTTATTTTTCAGTCAAAGCCACCCTTATTCCGTTCTCTCGGCTCTAACCCCGAAATCAAGGACAAAACGCTTTCAATCAATTGGGGCGAACTCTGGGATTTTACGGCGAAAACAAAAGCGGATTTTGCCCTGCGCCCGCCTGCCGGACGGGCAGGGAGCGCGGCGTACTCGCCGCGCGGAGCAGTCATTTCCGACAAAGTTAGTTTTGGTGCTCCCGGGGGGAATCGAACCCTCATCGCGGCCTTAGAAGGGCCTTGTTCTATCCATTGAACTACGGGAGCCTGTATTGAGCTTGTTAAAATGCCTAAAATAAAATTGCCAAACTTGGACAATAAATCAATCTTAATAATAAAAAAGCAATTTGTCAAAATCATTAACGTATAGTGCAAATCAGTCGAATAAATATAGAAATTTTAAATATCATTCGTTTTATTCGCATTCATTCTCATGTATTCGTATTTTCATTTTACGACACCTTGCAATTTTTTACAATTTATGTTAATCTTTTTACATAATTAATAATCGCCCCTACTCGGTTAAAGCCTTGTCGCCTTTATCTTGGTTGGGGTCAAAGCCAGCATGTTAGACAAAAAAGCCAAACAAAAAATCATTAACAAGTTTAAAATCCATGAAACCGATACTGGGTCATCTCAAGTGCAAATCGCTATTTTAACCGAAGAAATCAAGCAATTAACCGAACACTTAAAAAGGCATAAACATGACCATTCTTCCCGGCGCGGCTTATTAAAAAAAGTCAGCGAACGCCGCCGCTTATTAAAGTATCTGCAAAAAGAAGATAAAACCGCCTTTGATGAACTGGCTAAAGCCTTAAAATTAAGGATTGCCAAAAAAATGATTGAAGATGAAGAGGCTAGGCAAAAAATTGAAAATGAAATTTTAGCTAAACAAGAACTAAAAGCCGAAGCGGCCGAAGAAGCGGAAAATGAACGGGCCGAAGACCGTAAAAATAAAGAAGACGAAGAGTAATAAGTATACAAATTACAAATCGGTTACGAATTTACAAATAAATATAATCTGAATACCCCAAATAATTTGTAAATTTGTAATTGATTCGTAATTCGTATTCCTTTTATTCGTAAATTCGTAAAAAATTCGTAATTCGTATACATTATATGATAAAACACAAAGATCAGCGAGTGGGCGTCTTAGTGGACGTTTCTAATATGTATCACAGCGCTAAAAATCTTTTTAAAAAAAGAGTTAATTTCAAAGAAATCTTAAAAGAAGCCGTTTCCGGCAGAAAACTAATCCGCGCCACCGCCTATGTTATAAAAACCGAAAATGAAGAAGGCAGTGCTTTTTTTGAAGCTTTAAGCCAGCAGGGCTTTGAAGTTAAAATGAAGGATTTGCAAATTTTCGCCGGCGGCGCCAAAAAAGCCGACTGGGATGTGGGTATTTCGGTTGACGCCATCAAGCTGGCGGAGAAGTTAGACGTGGTAGTTTTAGTTACCGGCGACGGCGACTATGTGCCTTTAGTAAATTATCTGCAGAATACCAAAGGCTGTTTAGTTGAAGCCATGGCTTTCCGTCAAACCGCTTCCAGTAAACTGATTGAAGAAGTTGACGACTTTATCAATTTAAGCGAAGATAAAAAATATTTATTAAAATAACTAATTCACCCCTGTTAAATAAATTTGCTTCGCAAATTTACGCGGAGCGTATTTAACGGGGTTAACCGCTTGGCCGGCAGATATTTAGCACTGTGAGCCTAACTCATAGTCTACAATTTACCGGCCAAGCAGAAGATTTTGTCATTGCGAGGAGTCCCCCACCAAAATTTGGTGGGGGACGACCGAAGCAATCTCCGGTTAATATCCGAGTATGTGAGATTGCTTCGCTCCCCCGCAGATGCGGGGTCGCTCGCAATGACAAGTAAAAAAGTATGAACAATGAACAAGTATTTTCTGCCGACTGGCTTGGCCGCACTCTCACTATTAAAACCGGCAAATTGGCCCGCCAGGCCGACGCGGCCGTAACCGTACAATACGGCGATACCTCGGTTTTAGCTACCGTGGTTGAAGCCAAAGTTGAACGAGAAGGCATTGATTTTTTCCCGCTGATGGTTGAATTTGAAGAAAAACTCTACGCCGCCGGCATAATTAAAGGTTCGCGCTGGATTAAGCGCGAAGGCCGTCCGTCCGACGAAGCGGTTTTAACCGGACGCATGATTGATCGCTCTATCCGGCCGCTGTTTCAAGCCGGCTCTAAAAAAGACGTACAAGTAATTATTACTGTTTTATCGGCTGACATGCAGAATGATTATGACATCATTTCTTTAATCGCGGCTTCGGCCGTTCTGTCCATCGCCGGCTTAAACTGGCGCGGGCCGATTTCCGGCGTCCGGGTGGGCCGAGTTGAAGGCAAATATGTTTTTAATCCGACTTACGCGGAAAGGGAATTAAGCGACCTGGATTTAATCGTGGTTGGCACGGACAAAAAAACCATTATGATTGAAGCCGCTAGTAAGGAGATTAAAGAAGCTGACATGCTGGAGGCCATTAAGCAAGGGCAAAATCAACTGCAAGGCGCGCTAAAACTGATTAAACGGGTTGTAGACGGCGTTAAATTGGCTGAAAAAAAACCAGTAAAAAAATTAGTTGATCAGGTCGAGCTTACAGCCGAGGCGGAAAAAGCCAAAGTTTTTGCCCTGGCCAAGGATTGGCTTAATAAAAACATCTCGGAAATATTATTTGATAAAACCTACTATACTAAGGGCGAACGTAAAGCCGCGGTTGACGCCATTAAAGACAGCTTAAAGCAATATTTATTTGATCAAAGCATTGGTAAAGATCTGCGGCAACAAGCCGTGAGCCAGTTAGTTGATGAAGCGGTTGATGCCGAAGTTACACGAGCGATTTTGCGTGATAAAAAAAGAGTTGACGGCCGCCAGCTGGATGAAATCAGGCCGCTCCTGGCTGAAGCCGGCATTTTGCCGCGTATCCACGGCTCGGGTCTGTTTAATCGCGGCGAAACCCAGGTGCTGTCCATCGTAACTTTGGGCGCGCCCGGGCTGGAGCAATCTTTAGAAGGACTGGAAGGTGTTGGCACTAAACGTTATATGCATCATTATAATTTCCCGCCCTTTTCCGTGGGCGAGGCCAAACCGTTAAGAGGCGCGGGCCGGCGCGAAATCGGCCATGGCGCTTTAGCGGAAAAGGCCCTGGCGCCGGTATTGCCGACTAAAGAAGAATTTCCCTACACTATCCGCGTAGTTTCGGAAACTTTAGGCTCTAACGGCTCCTCTTCCATGGCCGCTACCTGCGGTTCCAGTTTAGCTTTAATGGACGCGGGCGCGCCCATTAAAAAAGCCGTAGCCGGTATTGCCATGGGACTGGCTTCTAATGAAGACTTGAGCCGCTGGGAAGTTTTAACCGACCTGCAGGACTTAGAAGACGGCCAGGGCGGCATGGATTTTAAAATAACCGGTACGGCCGATGGCATTACGGCCATTCAATTAGACACTAAAACCGACGGACTGACTGATGAAATAATTGCTAAAACTTTAACTCAAGGCCAAAAGGCCAGACTGGAAATTTTACAAGTCATGAATAAAGCCATAGACAAGCCCAGACCGGATCTGTCGCCTTACGCCCCACGCATCACCAGCTTTCATATTGAACCGGACCGCATCCGCGAAGTTATCGGCACCGGCGGCAAAGTCATTAACGAAATTATCGCCGCCACCGGCGTTAGTATTGACATTGACGATGACGGCCTGGTCATGGTCTGCGGCACGGACGCGGCCAAATGCGAAGAAGCGGTTAACTGGATAAAAAATATTGTGCGCGACTTTGAGCCCGGCGAAATTTTTACCGGTAAAGTCGTACGCCTAATGGACTTCGGCGTTTTTGTGCAATTAACGCCAAATAAAGACGGCATGGCGCATGTTTCGGAACTGGCGCCGTACCGCATTGGCCGGCCCAGCGACTTTATAAACATCGGCGACGAAGTTACGGTAAAAATTATTGAAATAGACGACCAAGGCCGAGTCAATTTAACCCTAAAAGACCTGCCGGAAAATGAGCATCTTTGGAAAGACGGCAAAGGCAAACAAGAGGCCAGCGGCCTGCCCGGCGGACGTCCGTCTTTCGGCCACAACGGCCGAGATCACGGCGATCGCGGCAACCACCGGCCTGAACGGCGCGGCGGATTTAGGAGATAGCTTCCCCCTTGTCAAAGGGGATTAGGGGGATTGTATTTGTCATTGCGACCTCCGAGCCGTAATCCATTTCCTTGATCTATCTTTTTGGTAATTACTTCATATCAAAACACCCCAGGAAAGGGGGTGTTTTTTTATCCACATGTCAACTCATTGACATTCAATAATTTGTGATATAATAGAATTGAAACCTACTATATGTAGTTTTTATTAATTCGGCAAAGATATATAATTTTATAAAACCGTCTTCTGACGGAAGCAAATTTCGGCTCGGTAGAACAATCGGATAGTTCAAGGATCTACTAAATCCTTAATCAGGGATCATGCCCCTGCCGGGCCTTATTTGCTTCCGCCAATAGACGGTTTTGTTTAATGTAATCGTATATTATTTATTTAATTCTTGAATAATCTTGGTTTTAAATCTTTTGAAATAAAAAATATATTGTTTGATCGCAGTTTTATCTATATTTAACGCATCATTAGGAAAATACCTATATTTTCTTGAAGCTTTATATAAAGTTATATAATCATATCCCACGTCTTTTCCGACTTTTTGCATAACCGCGGAATTCATACCTATTCTTACAATACTACCTCCATTATCATATTTATCTTGATGTGCTTGCGGTGTCTCCCAGCTACGTATTTCGAATAATGTTTTAGCGAACATCAGTGCAGAATAAAATAGTATTATTACTACCCAATCGTAATGTTTTTCTGTCTCAAGAATATTAAGTGCAAATTCATAATTTTTTGATGCTAGTAAAAAGCATTTATTACCTTCGTATTCCATTTTATAATAAATTACTTTTCCAAATAAGAACGTTAATCTACTGTACAAAGCATGATTCAGTATGGGTAAATAAATTTACTGATACATTGTATTTATTTTTAACCCTATCTTCAATTTCTACTATCTCCCTTTCTATTTTAGGGCTAATTTTTTTTGTAACTACTAAAACCTCAAAAATATTTTCGTTTTTTTGTTCAACAAAAATTTTTTCTATTTCTTCGTATTCTCCTAATTTTCTATTTATATATTCCAATATTTTTTTCTTATCAGAATCAGAAATATCTTTTTGTAATGTCTTTTTGATCATATTTTTACTATCTCCCGCTAATAAGCGGTTTTGCTTTGAGCTTATTACTTTAGCACTATCTTTTTGATGATGTCAAGGTATAAGGACAACAAAAAAGCCAACCCTAAAAAGATTGTCTTTAATACAAAAAATAGAAATTTATAAATTTTTGAGTAAGCATGGGGATACGAAGTTATTAACAGATATAATTATTATACCATCTTTAATAAAAACAAAAAAGCTATATTCTATAATAAACCCAGTATCTTATTCAAACAAATCGGTCTGGCATAAAAAGCCCGGCTTTTACTGCCGTGGCCGGCGCCCTTTGTTCTTGACTGAATATATATTCCCATCTCACTTTTAAGAGAAGCAAAGCCATTATTGTTGAGCGAATCACTAATCAATTCGTAATCGCTTTTCAGCTGTTTTAGCATTTCATGTTTATCAAGATCAAAATCGTCTACTCGGCATAATTTAGTTTCGACGCCCAAGGAGGTAAAAAACTCTTTCTGGAATAAACCAAATTTGAAATTCCGGATATTCTTCTTTGCTGTAAAAATCTAAATATTTATCATCCTCCCAAACCAATTCTGTCAAATTTTCACAATCATCACTATATCCTCTGCACATCACCAAAAAAGTATTCTTAAATGGATTAAATCTTAAAATTATTTTTGCTAAAAATGAACTTATGGTAATTTCCATAATTTTTTATTTTAAAATTTTATATTTTTATATCAAAATTATTTTCCAAACTTACTATTTCAAATGTTTTTGTGTGCCATTCGGACAACCTGTCATAATCCATAAATCGCACCCGTTGTTTTATCGGCACAAATGCGTTAAGTGCAAGCTTCCCGATATATTCCTGTTTTCTTACTTTATCCGCGACAATAAAAAAATTAGCGCTATAGTCCTGCAACTCAACAAACTTCACTAACGAGTCTTGAATGTTTGTTGAATACTCAACCTCAAAAAATACGCTTGGCATTTTTCTGGCGTTGAACCAAGACACATCAACGGTTTTTGCTTTCCGTATGATATGGTCGTAACCAAATTGGTAAAAATCTATCCGAGAACTTATCTCGCCAAGAGCTTTGCCTAAAAATTTTTTATTTTTGTCCTGACTAGGTACAAATGTCTCGTATTTTTTGAGATTGCCGATTTCTACCAGCAGTCCCTGATAATAACTGTGATTAAAAATTTCTTGCTCTGATTTTGAAATTATGCTTGTTGGAAAAATCTCTGGTGGCAGTTTATCTTTGTACGAAAGCAATGCCCAAAGTCCTGGCTTTATTTTAAAGAAGAACCTATCGTCTTGAACTATGCGGCGAATACTCGCAAAAGGCGTTTTTGTTTTCCATTCTACACCGGAAATTTTCAAAACTTTCTGATTTAAATCACCAAGCGTTGCAAACCCGCCATTTTGTTCCATCGTTTTTATTACTGCTTCGTGTTGTTTCATATAGGTTATTTTACCATTTTTTATCTATAAAGCAATTAAGATAAATAATTAAAATCACCCTGATTTCGGCTGGACTACTAAGCATTATTCTATAAACAACGGATCACTGGAATCAATCAGCTGAACTTTTACTTTGTACTGGTTTTCAAACGCCCGCTTATTGATCTTTTGCTTTTTCCATTTAATCTCATAAGCGGAAATCTTTTCGCCTTCTTTTATAATTAAATCTACCTCGCTTTTGGCCCGCGAACGCCAGAAATATAAATTTTTCTTTTGACCGTAAAGCAGATTATGCTTCATGAATTCGGCCACTACCCAATTTTCCCAAAGCTGGCCGATGTCGCTTCTTAAAGGGTTTAAAGAAAACTCGTTTAAAATCGCGTTGCGGACGCCGGTATCGTAAAAATAAATTTTATGATTTTTGGAAATTTCTTTCCGGGGGTTGGTGCTAAAAGCCGGCAAACGAAAAATCACGAAAGTTTGTTCAAGCAGATCAAGGTATTTATCGACCGTCGCCTTGCTCATGCTAAGTCCATTTGCCAGTTCATTAACCGAAACTTCCGCGCCGGCCTGATGCGCCAGCGTCATCAGCAGTTTTTTTATAAGATCCGGAGTTTTAATCAACCCGAGCTGAAGCACATCTTTTAATAAATAATCGGAGACTAAATTCAAAAGATATTGCTGCCGGTCGCCCGACACCGCCGTTTCCGGATAGTTGCCAAAGACTAAAGATTCAAGCAGTAGCGAATTTATCTGGTTAGAAAAATTATTAATTAAAATCTTTTTATCATAATTATCCGAATACCATGGCTGTCCGGCAATTATCTCTTTAAATAAAAACGGCGATAAAAATAATTTCTCGTTCCGTCCGGTTAAACTTTCCGCCGATTGGTTGATCAGATCAAGGCTGGAAGAACCGAGCAGAATTATTTTCTGGCTGATCGGCGCGTCATACCAGCCCTTGACGATTTGACCGGTATTTTTCAATCTTTGCGCTTCGTCAATAATTAAATATTTAGGCTGATTTAGCGTTTTCATGGCCTGTGCCGGCGCCAGCGAAGCCAAGGCCAAAAATCTATTCTTATCTACCTCAATATCCAGATTTAAAAATACCGTCTTTTTATTATCTAAAAAATGCTTAATCAGAGTCGTTTTACCGACTTGCCGCGCGCCTAAAACTATTAAAACCTTTTGATTATTAACTATTTTGGCTAAAATTGCTTCTGCCTGTCTTTTGATATACATAAATTTATATTACATTTTATATATCTTAGTATATCAAATGATATGTCTTTTGTCAATATACAATCGTATATTCTTTAATACGATATTTATGCTATAATGAACTCATGCTAAAATCCGAAATTATACGACCATGGCCGAGTCAATCTAACTATGAAAAAACTTTCCATAATTATACCGGTTTACAATGAGCATGAAACAATATTAAATCTCTTGGAAACGGTTAAGGCCGTAAATCTTATTAACAATCTGGAAAAAGAAATAATTATTGTTGACGATTATTCTACTGATGGCACCAGATCTCTTTTAAAAAATATTGAAAGCGAACATAAAATTTTTTATCATTATAAAAATCAAGGCAAGGGAGCATCTGTAAAAACCGCCCTAAAAAAAGTCTCCGGTGATATAATTATTATCCAGGACGCCGACCTTGAATATAATCCTCATGAATATAACGACTTATTAAAACCGATATTAGCCGGAGAGGCGGCCGTTGTTTACGGTTCCAGATTTCTTAAAAAACATCAGCCGCGCTACCGCTTATTTTATCAGGGCAATCTATTTTTATCTTGGTTCTTAAGTTTATTGTATGGTCAGAAAATAACTGATATTGAAACCTGTTATAAAATGATTAAACGAGAGGCGCTAGACGGCATTGTTTTAAAATCTAACCGTTTTAATTTTGAGCCGGAAATAACCGCTAAACTTTTGCGTCTCGGCCATAAAATATTAGAACTGCCAATAAGCTATCAGAGTCGCAGCTTTAGTCAGGGAAAAAAAATAAAATGGCATGACGGAATACAGGCAATTATCAGCATTATTAAATATCGTTTTTTCGATTAATACTATCAGACTGTCCGAAAACTCGGAAATTCGTCATTCCCCTGAAAAGGGGAATCCAGAAAGAATTTAATCTTAGCCAAATATTTTTTCTGGATTCCTGCCTGCGCAGGAATGACGATACTTTTCGGACAGTCTGTATCTCTCAAACAATTATGTTTTTAAAACTGCTCTTTACCGACCTGCCGGAATTATTTTATACGATTAATCTAACGCCGGGCATTTTGCTTAAGGTAATAAAATTCGGTCCCTTAACTCTATCTTTGACCTCAGGCATATTTTTAATATTTATCAGCCTGATATTTTTTTTAATTTTTTATCTTAAAAAATTAGACGAAAAAAAATGCCAAACAATTTTACTTGGCTTAATTATTATGGCTTGGCTGCCGCTCTATATAAATTTTACTTATAATAATCTTTATGATTTATCGGAAAATTTTAAAACATTAAAATTTAGCGATTCATCGAAGCGCGTCTTAAGATTATGCAATATGGACAGCCGGCAGAATGCCGGCGGCGTTTATTGTCATCTATTTTCTTTTTTTACTTTTATAAAAAACAACCTGCCGGCCGGAAACGAGGTTCAGCTTTTAACCTCGCCCGGGTTAGATGCTTATTTTAATTATTACTTATATCCGAATTATAAAATTGTTAAAAAAGCAGATTACGTTTTATTTTATTATCCGGGCGGCTATATTTATAAAAATAACATTTTATATAAAAAACAAGATGGTAAAGATTTAATTATCGGCGAGTATAAAATGTTATTCATCAAAAATAATGCCGAATTTATTTTAAAAAAATAATAACATGGTAGTTTTAAAACTAACACTATTTTTTCTTTCCATATTTATACCCGGCTGGCTCGCGGAAAAACTTTGGCTTAAAAGCCGGGAATCTTTTTTATGCAAACTGGCTTTGTCTTGGGGCATAGGCACAATTTTAATAACGCTTGAACTTTTTCTTTGGTTTTTTATTTTACGATTTAAATTTAACTTTTTTATATTCTATTTAATTTTAATAGCGCAAATCACTTTTTTATTTTATTTAATAATTAAAAATAAACTTAATTTTAAATTAAACCCGTTAAAATTAAGTTTGCCAAAAATTAACCTCGGCCAGGCCATTGTTTTTATTCTCATTTTAATTCAAATAGCCTTTTTACTTCTTAACACCTTAATGCGTCCGCCAATCACTTACGATAATTTAGCCATGTGGCAGTATAAGCCTAAGGTTTTGTTTTATGAAAATCAAATAAATTTTGACGAGCAAAAATATGCCTATCTGGGCGGCGGCGGACATATCAATTACCCTTGGCAAACGCCGCTTTTATCTTATTGGCTGTACGCTAATCTCGGCGAATTTAATGACCTGGCCGGCAATTTAATCAATCTGGTTTATTATCTGGCTATTTTAATAATAATTTATTATTTTTTAAGAAACTATTTATCCAGCCTAATCAGCCTGATTTTTGTCTGGCTTTTTTCCACTCTGCCTCTGCCGTTTTATCACGCTTACAACGGTTACGCCGATTTGATCTTAAGCTACTATCTTTTGCTGGCCTTTACATTTTTATTTTATTGGCTGGAAACGCGAGAAAAAAAGCAACTGCTGGCCTCCGGCGTATTTTTCGGCTGCGCTTTATTCGTTAAAAATGACGCTTTGATTTTCGCTATCGCCGGGTTGACGGTTATTTTAATAAAATCTTTAATCATAGACAAAAAAATTACAACCGCCCTGAAAGCTGGCGGTTTTTATTCGCTGGCGATTATTTTGCCGCTCTGGCCCTGGCTATTTTTTAAAGCGAAGTATCATCTGTCTTTTTCCAATGTTGGCCCCGGACTCGGTTATCATGCCGGCGTCTGGACAAATATCTACCAAGCCTTATTTTTAAATAACAGTTTTAATATTTGGTGGTTCGCGGTTATAGTAAGTTTGCTGGCGAACGTAATAAAAATTAAAAAACAAAATAGCCTGCTATTAGGTTGGTTGTTTTTAATTTTTTGCTTTCTCGGCCTAGCCGCGCTTTATCTGTTGACGGAAGAATACCGCTTTGCCATTGATAACACGGCGCTATCAAGAAACCTTTTGGCCTTAATTCCTGTTTCAGTAGTTTTGACGGCCGTATCTTTCGCGTCTAAGGCCGGACAGCCCGCTGAATGACAACTAAATCTGGCTTTGTTATAATAAAAGTATCCTCGCATTTCATTTGTAAATTTGTAACAGATTTGTAATTCTTATACAATACTCATGCTAAAATCCGAAATTAGAAAAGACTATTTATTAAATAAATATGTCATCATTACGCCCGGGCGCGCCAAACGGCCGCGCGACATCAAGGAGCAGACGATTATCTCCCGCGTCACCAGCTGTCCGTTTTGCCAGGAAAAATTAAACCCTAAAAATATTTTAGACCGGCTGGACGCGCCTGAAAGCGAAATTTTAAGCATAAAAAACATTTTTCCGGCCGTCAGCTTAGACAATAAAAAAGCCTACGGCAGCCAGGAAGTGATTATTGAAACTACTGATCATAAAAAAGAATTGCACAATATGTCCGAAGCGCAAATTGAGCAACTGCTCCGCATGTATGCTAAACGCACCCAGGCCATAAATAAAATAAAAAACCTAGATTATATTTTATGCTTTAAAAACCAGGGTTCAAAAGCCGGAGCTTCCATCGTGCACGCCCATTCGCAAATTTTCGCCACTGATATTATGCCGCCGGAAATAAAACAAGAACTGGAACTGGCGCGACAATATAAACTAAAACATCAAGCCTGCGCCTATTGTGATATTATTAAGCGTGAAATAAAATCTCCGCGCAAAATTTACGCGGACAAATTCGTAGCCGCTTTCGCGCCTTACGCCAGCCAATATCATTACGAAGCCTGGATTTTCACTAAACGGCATTTAGATAATATCACTAAATTAAATGACCATGAATTTAAAGCTTTTGCCAAAACGTTGAAAAAAATTTTATTAAAACTAAGCCAGCTTAACCTGTCTTTTAACTACTTTCTGCATCAAGCCGTTTCCGACCGCGACCAGCACTTTTATTTAAAAATTCAGCCGCGCGACAGCATCTGGGCCGGCGTGGAATTAGGCTCCGGTTTGGTTATCAATTCGATCCCGCCGGAAGAAGCGGCCGAATTCTATAAAACACGATAAAAATTTATTTACATGTATTTATAAAATTCTCAACTAGTTATTTTGATATCATAAATTTTCAATTATCAATTACCAATTTTCAATGAATTTTCAATGCCATAATTTTCAATTGAAAATTAAATAATTTAATCATTCATTGAAAATTGAAAATTCGTAAATTGAGAAGTAACAAATCTAAGTTATAATACCGCTAATTTAAGCTAAAAAATTATAAATATTAAAAATAGTCTTAAAATTAACCTTTTGTTCTTGACATTTGTTAAAATTTTCTTTAATATTATGTATACAAGTAAATTTATTCGTAAATTACGAAATCTATTGAATAAATAACCAGCACAACTTGAAAACACATGAAGAAAAAAACAGTGATAGTTGCTCTGGCAAATATCTCTGTTTTTTTCTTTCTTAAAGATTGAAAACGCAACTTAACAATTTACGCTTTGTAAAATATACGCAGCAGCTTTTTACAAAGCATGTTTAGTGCTAACAGGCGCTAATTCAAAATTAGAAGAATTAATTTCTTCAAATACACCCAGTGAAATTCGCTTTGCGACTATTTCACGGGGTAAATTTTTGCGTGTTTTTTAAAATACGTAACATGGAGCTACCATGGAAAAAACTTATTGAGAGTTTGACCCCGCCTCGGCGGGGTGAACGCTGACTCAACTTCGTTGAGAGCGTTCCTAACTTTCGCTAGGATTCAAGTAAACCTAGTAAAATAAACTTATTGAGAGTTTGATCCTGGCTCAGGATGAACGCTGGCGGCGTGTCTAAGGCATGCAAGTCGAACGCGCCTCCGCTCTTCACTGCGTGAAGAGCTTCGGACGCGCAAGCGCCCTATCATAAAATAGGGAGCTTGCTCACCGTAGCTCATGCGTAGCGATGAGCGGAGGTGAGTGGCAAACGGGTGCGTAACACATTGGTAACTTACCCCGAAGTCATGAATAAGCTTGCGAAAGCGGGTCTAATACATGATGGAAGCGAGGGGACTAAAGTCATTCTCGCTTAAAGCCTCGCCCCGCATCTGCGGGGCGGGGCGCTTCGGGAAAGGCCTATGGCCTATCAGCTAGTTGGCGAGGTAAAAGCTCACCAAGGCAACGACGGGTAGCGGGTGTGAGAGCATGGCCCGCCTCACTGGGACTGAGACACTGCCCAGACTCCTACGGGAGGCTGCAGTCAAGAATATTCCCCAATGGCCGAAAGGCTGAGGGAGCGACGCCGCGTGTATGAGGAAGCCCTTCGGGGTGTAAAATACTTTTAACCGGGACGAATCAATGACGGTACCGGTTGAATAAGGGGCTGCTAAACTCGTGCCAGCAGCAGCGGTAATACGAGTGCCCCAAGCGTTATCCGGATTTATTGGGCGTAAAGCGTACGTAGGCGGTTTATCGCATCTCCTGTTAAATCCCGAGGCTCAACCTCGGGGCCGCGGGAGAGATGGCTAAACTAGAGACCGGGAGAGGCAAGTGGAATTGCTGGTGTAGGGGTTAAATCCGTTAATATCAGCAAGAACACCTAATGTGAAGACAGCTTGCTAGAACGGTTCTGACGCTAAGGTACGAAAGCGTGGGGAGCGAATGGGATTAGATAATCCATGCCCGCTCATAAAATATAGGTAAAAGGTGTCTCTTTTGACGGCGACGTCAAGATGAAAATTCAGCTATATCGGGGAAACTCCTGACAAAATGAGGTTTTACTGGCCTCGCCAGGACAATCCCGAGGGAAGTTCCATGGCCCGAAAAGCCATGATGAACCCCGTAGAGACTATGAAGTTGGTTTCGAGATAGAAGGCGCATTAATTAAAATATATGAATCATTATGTGCCTTTGTCGGATCGCGCCAAGGAAATTATTCTTGGCTCGCTTTTAGGGGATGGATCATTAAAGATCCATGATAAATACAAGAATGCCAGATTTTCTTTCAGGCATTCCGAGGCGCAAAAAGATTATTTCTTCTGGAAAGTAAAAAATCTGAAAGAAATATCTTCAAAAAATTGCGTTTTTTGGCAGGAAAACAACGGCGGATTCAGTTCTAATAAAAAAATCAGGTATCAAAGCTTGGCCTTGCCGTCGCTTACTGAAATTTATCAACTTACCCATAAGAAAAAAAAATTGCGTATCAGCCGGAGATGGCTGAACAAAATGACAGCTCTGTCATTGGCTATTTGGTGGTTTGATGACGGTTCGCTGATTGCCAACGGCCGCAAAGGAGTATTTTGCACAGATGGTTTTGACGAAAAAAGCGTTAAAACTCTAGCGCAATACTTCTTGGTCGTTTGGAAAATCAAGACTAAAGTCGCGCCAATTACCAGAAAAAGGCGGGGGGAGCAGAAAAAATATTGGCGGCTCTGGCTGTATTCAACGGAAGAGCTGAAAAAATTTCTGCGGCTGATATTGCCGCAGACGCCGACGGCAAGCGCTTTGTCGAAAGTCGCGCTTCTCTACAATGATCAACAACTTCAACAACGCTGGATATCTGAAATAGTTCAGTTAAGCCGTTTTTCTCTATCTGCCATTATGGCAGAATATGAGAAAAAACGCGCTAAATGGAGCCGTTACAGATAAAGATCTAGTCCGGACTTCATGGTAACATGAAGAATGGGACAGAAATGTTCCCATCAATTGCTAAAAGCAATTTGCAACAAATTCAACCCCAGTAGTCCACGCCGTAAACGATGGATGCTGAGCATTGGAAGTATCGACCCTTCCAGTGCTGTCTACCTAAGTTAACACCTTAAGCATCCCGCCTGGGGAGTACGAGCGCAAGCTTAAAACTCAAAGGAATAGACGGGGACCCGCACAAGCGGTGGAGCATGTGGTTTAATTCGACAGTAAGCGAGGAACCTCACCAAGGTTTGACATCCGGCTGCAGACCCCTGGAAACAGGGGAGCCTTCGAGGGTGCCGGACAGATGCTGCATGGTTGTCGTCAGCTCGTGTCGTGAGATGTACCGTTAATTCGGGAAACGAGCGCAACCCCTATCCTATGTTTCATGTGTCATAGGAAACTGCCCGCTTTAAGTGGGAGGAAGGTGGGGATGACGTCAAATCAGCATGGTTCTTACACCTTGGGCGACACACGTGCTACAATGGGAAGCACAAAGGGACGCCAAAGCGTAAGCTGGAGCAAATCCTTTAAAACTTCTCTCAGTTCGGATTGAGGTCTGCAACTCGACCTCATGAAGCTGGAATCGCTAGTAAACGTGGATCAGCCACGCCACGGTAATGCCCGAAGGCCCCGCATTTGCGGGGACGAAGGTAGGATCGATGATAGGGACGAAGTCGTAACAAGGCATCCGTAGCGGAAGCTGTGGATGGATCACCTCCTTTCTAGGGAGAAAAAAGAATTTTCGATTGCAGATTTTCGATTTACGATTTCTGCGCGGAAATTCATAGTCGAAATTTTAGAGGCGAATTTGATTTTAAATCTAAAATCTAAAATCTAAAATCTAAAATTACCAGAGTTAGCGCCTGTTAGTACTAAATATAGTTAAAAGTTATAAAGTCCATAAAGTCAAAATTCAATGACTTTAAAGACTTTAGATTTTCAGACTTTTGACTCAAACAAATAGTTTATGGGCCTATTTGTCCCCCCTTCGCTAAAGCTACGGAGGATAAATTATAAAAAGACTGGTCCTAAATTATTTGGCAACAGTCTTTTTATTTTTTACAAGGGCAACTAGCTCAGTTGGTTAGAGCGCTTCTCTGATAAGGAAGAGGTCGGAGGTTCGACTCCTCCGTTGCCCACCGAGTAAATTTTCGATTTATAATTTTCGATTTTAGATTTAAAATCTTCAATCGAAAATCTTAAATCTTAAATTTCTACATCGCGGGGTAGAGCAGTTGGCAGCTCGCCAGGCCCATAACCTGGAGGCCGTGGGTTCGAATCCCACCCCCGCAACCAAGATATTTGCGATTTATAATTTTCGATTTTAGATTTAATTCGCAAATCGAAAATCTGAAATCTGAAATTACCACGCCTCGGTAGCTCAGTGGTAGAGCAAACGACTGAAAATCGTTGTGTCGTCAGTTCGATTCTGACCCGGGGCACCAAGTTATTCTCGATTTTTGATTTGCGATTTTTAATTTTGTTATAAATCGCAAATCAAAAATCTTAAATCTGAAATACCTTCGGGCTGTAGTATAACGGTAGTACGTCTGCTTTGGGAGCAGATAGCCTGGGTTCAATTCCCAGCAGCCCGACCAAGTTAGACATTGAGGGTTTTCGGAAGAAGATACGCGCTCGCTTCGCTCGCGCGCTGGGGGGATTTTATTCTGATTTCCCGCCACAATCCGCCATTCGCCCGACCAATCCCAGCCGACTTTTTTGTCCAGCAGGCGGCGGTTCGTTCCAATTTTTTCCGCCAATGATTTTATTTCGTAAAAATCATTGGACAAAGCCAGTTTTTTAGCGTGGTGAGCGGTATTTATCCAATTCCGCAAAGGTTCAATCCAATTGTTTCCCCGCCTGCCTACGCCTATCCAGCTTTTGTTGAGATTAGACAAATTTTTATCGCTGACATTCTTATTCGCGTTATTCCACGGTAACGGCATTGGCGGGCAAGCCTTTCGCCCAAAATCACCCTGAGCCTGTCGAAGAGTTGTTTTTGTTTGTACTAATTCGTTCTTTTTAGCTAAATAAATATCTTTCTCAACCGTGCCGTCTAAATAGCCGTTGACCAGTTTATCAAGTTTCGCTTCCGCTTGTTTTAACTTCTCTTCTAAAGACCGCGTCTTTTATTTAAGTATAATCTATAAGCGTTTTTGAATCAATCCACATTTAGCTTGCCAAAATATTTAAAAATTTTTATACTAACCGCATGCAACTGCCAATTAGAAAGCCGGGAAAATACACTCATCTAAAACCGGATCAGCATCTGACCCAGGCGAAATTTAATGAGCTTAAAAATAAGCTAGACCAGCTTAAATTTAACCGGCCGCGCGCGGCCGAAGAAGTTAAGCGGCTGGCCGAAATGGGAGATTTTTCGGAAAACGCGGCTTATCAAATCGCTAAAGGCCGCTTAAGAGGCCTGAACCAAAAAATTTTAGAAATAGCAGATCAGCTAAAACGTGCGGTTATCATTAAGCCGGTTAAAAATAGCCGGCTAGTTCAGTTAGGCAGTAGTGTAACCGTTATAACGGCTGGCCGAGAAAAAACTTACTTAATTTTGGGATCAGCAGAAACCGACCCTAAACGCGGCATTATTTCCAGCCACTCGCCCATCGGCTCGGCCCTAATCGGCAAAAAAATTAACGACCAGATAAAAATCAAGCTGGCCGACCAAGAAGTTGAATATAAAATTGTTAGAATAGAGTAGGGTTAATATAAATAAATGTTAACCCATAGCAGTTCTTTAAAAACCAGGGGTGCTTTGTGATTTTTGATCTGTGGAGCGCGGTAGGTATTTTTACGTCAGATTTCTTGTTTTGGTATTTGACAACGATTTATGTAAAACGTTGCAACGGAAATCTGATCATCCAGGTTATGATAGTAGCCGGAGCCATTAACGCCAGTGATTTTATGTCAAAATATTTGGCTCCCCGATTTTTCAGCAATATCATAGTGGCCATTTTAGCCGCGGCCGCTGGTTCTGGTGTTGCTATGCTGTGGGACAAATGGAGGAAAAATAAATAAAAAATGAACTTCAAGCCGCCAACTCGCGAGTCAGGCGGCTTTTCTCTTTTTAAAATGCTCTTAATAAAAATAGCCCCCACCACATTGTGGTAGGGGGCTGGGTGGCCGAGATTATCCGGAGATAATCTCGGAAAATTAGTAAAAATCCTACCAATTGCGCTTTTCATGACGCAAGGCAGCGATGCGAAGCTCCAGGCTGTCGCGCGGACGAATAAATCGTGCGCCGTTACTAAAGGCGTAGTCAAGCCAACAAAAGCGGATTGTCCATTCTCCTCCGCGCCAGATTAAGCAAGCCACAACGCGGCTATGGCTACCGGTGATTAAAATAGTACGCGGCATAATATAATAATTATCGCGCGAATCAACCGGAAAAATTTTTTTCCATTCCTCTTCCCGCTTCTCCTTTAACTTTAATAACGCGGCGGCCAGTCCAAGACTGCCATAAGCTTTACATGCTCCCGCTCGCCTGAGCATAAAGTCACCGTCTATATACTCGTCGGATTGAATCGGGCAAAAAGAAAAATCCAGGTTAAAAAAACTAATTTCGCCTTCCGGGTCGTCGCTCTCTACCTCCCAACCCTCGGGAATGAGATCTGAATCAATGGCGCGAACTGGCGTAATTATACTTCGCAGTTCCAGCTTCATAATAATTTCCCCCTTTTTAAATTGAAAGGTTCGCTATAGGCGCCAGAATCGGCGTTATTAAAAACTTTACAACTGGACAAAAAAATAGTAAAATTAAAATATAAAAATATACGAAAATATTAAAAAATGTTATAAATGTATTAATTATTGTTTATGCTAATTGACTTAGTAAATAATGGCAAATTTTCGTGCGAGGACTGTTTGAGCCCCCCACCAAAATTTGGTGGGGGGCGAGTTCCGCAGTAGAAAATTTGCCATTATTTACTAAGCCGTAGATGTTTTATAACCATAAATACATGAAAAAAATATCTGACGCTTTAAAAGAAATTATTAGCAACAACCAATTTTTAGCCTACGGCCTGTCTAATAAACTCTTAAACTTAACCCAACTGGCCAAATATCTAAAACCATTAATTGAAACGCGGACTAAAAAAAATTTAAAAAGCGCCAGCGCGCTTTTAATGATGTTGTCCCGACTGCAAAAAGAGTATGGCAAAAAAATTAAAGCGATTAATAAATTCAAAATTAATAATATTACTGCCTATTCCGGCTTATCTATCTATACTTACTCAAAAAATTATTCTTTTTTAGCCCAGTTAAGCAAGCTCTACGCCGCGCTTGAGCATTATAACAGCTATATAACCCTGGGCCAGGGCACGGACGAAATCACGCTAATCATTAACGAGGCCGGCTCTAATGAACTAAAAAAATATATTAAAGACCAACCTAAACATTTTAGTAAAAATATTTCGGCTTTAAGCGTTAAATTTTCTGAAAAATATCATCATGAATCAGGCTTGCTTTATTATTTAATCCAGGAAGTGGCCTTGCAAGGCATAAATATAAAAGAAATCGCCTCAACTTACACCGAGATTATTTTTTATGTTGATGAAAAAGATTTTAAATTGCTTTTTGACACTGTTTACAACCGTTTTGCCGGTTAAAATTTTGGAATCAGCTTGGCGCTGGGACGGCCGGCTTTTTTCCAGGCTGAAAAAGTATTAAATTTAGAGTAGTCAATGGTCATAATTTTTTCCTGTTCCACATTATTTTTATACTGGCGGGAATAGAAAATTATAAATTCTGGTTTTTTTGACCAGGACAAAGCCGCGGCCAAGGCGAATAAGTCGGCGATAACTCTATCCGCGTTCTCTTCATAATCGGCAAAAGCGCCAACCTCAAAAATCAGGCGCACATTGCCCCGGCCGTCATTCACGATAATATCAGCTTCAATATAACGTTTGCTGTCTTCGCCGCCGACTTTTACATATCGCCCGAACTCAATCAGCTGCAGCTGGTATTTATACTTTTCAATAAGATTGACGAATAATCGCGCTTTAATTAAACCTTCTTCTTTATATCTTGAATTTTGACCATTGCCGGATAAATAGACCACCCTTGATTCATCGCGGATAATAAAAACTTTGGGTAAAATTTCGTTTCTTTGCGCCGCGTAGCTGTCATAATTTTTATCAGCCAGAGTATAGCCATTATTTTTACTCGCTGACAGCGCTTCAAATTTTTCCGCCGAAACTATCACTACTGTCGGCTTGCCCCGTTCGGTTAAAGTGTAATAAATATTAAATTTTCGCACTTCTTCAGCAATGCTAAAAATTTTTTTTCTGGCCTCGGTAATCGGCAAAACATTTTTTATTGTCATGTTTTTGCGAGTGTAGCACTAACTTGATTCTGACTGCTTCCATCAGATGGATTTGCTCTAAATAAGATTTAAAAATAGTAGTATTTAGTGGACAGAATCAAGTTAGTGCTGCATGAGTTAATAATTATATGTACATTATACCGTACATATAATTTTAGAGCAACCCCTCGCATTTAAGGCTTAAAAACGAGTTTTCCGACACGATTACATGATCAATTATTTCAATGCCTAATATTTTACCGGCTTCCAAGAGCCGCTTAGTCACCGCCAAGTCGTCATCCGAGGGTTTAATATCGCCGGACGGATGATTATGAGCGATAAGAATTTGCGCCGCGGTCTGGTAGATGGCCGGCTCAAAAACTTCGCGCGGATGCACTAAATTGGCATTAAGAGTTCCGACTGAAATAACCTCCCG
>JACPHD010000035.1 GCA_016188785.1 Parcubacteria group bacterium
CACCCAGCTTGGGTTGCGCGGCAAATCTTCTGCGCCAACACTATCTTTTAAAACGTTACCTTCGCATTCGTCGAAATGCCAAAGATGAGCCGGCTCGCCCGCGGCGTGCGCCGCGGCGCCACCAACAAAAAACCAGGCCAGCAACAAGAGCGGTATGGTTAATAATAAAATCCTCCTCTTCATAAAAGTTTGTTTTATGTTAATAACAGGACTTACGCACTTAAAAAATATTTATTAAGACAGTTGGCTTATATTAGTGATTTTTGAAGTGAGGACTGTTTGACCCCGCATTTAATGCGGGGGAGTTCCGCAACGAAAAAATTACTAATATAAGCCAACTGCTAATCAACTGCGTAAGTACTGTTAAATAACTACAGTAGATATATTAAAAACGCAAATTTTTTAATAGATTTTCCATAATTTAATTTTAACTCTTTACCGCCTTAAAATCAAGCAATAAAAAGCCGCTGTTCTCAATTAAGAGACAACGGCTCGCGATCGGCGATAGCCAAACTGCTTACATAGCTAATTTTGACCTTAAAATTCTAGCTTGGCCAGCCAAAATTTCTATTTCTGTCTGGTAATCGCAATTTCCTTTCTTTGCCTGTTTTCTAACGTAGAGGCCAATTTTTTTCTCTACGCAACGAAGATGATCGGCCCGCCTTTGTTCCTTACTAACAATCTTCACCTTCACAATTTTCTCCTTTTTTCTCTGATTGAATAATGTTAATCACCTGTTCAGTAGTCAAACTTTCGCACATGGTCATTTTTTATCACCTCCTTTGCCCTAAATTAAAAAGAACATAAAAAAAACACCACCCGTTTTTCAGGTGGCTTGTTGAAATCTTCTAATTATCTATAATTAACCCATCTTAAAACAAGCCGCCCGAGCAGGTAGTAACAACAATAAACCTAACAATAGATTTTTTCTGAAAGCTTGTTCCATGTTAATAACTATAGCAGATATATTAAAAACGTAAATTTTTATTTCATTTCCTCTAATTTAACTTTAACCGTCTTGTCTTTACCTTGATGTTTAACGCGCAAAGTGATTTCATCGCCCGGCTTGAATTTAATCACCAGATTAGCCAGCGGATTTTGCTCGGTTATTTTTTGGCCGTTAATTTCTAAAATAATATCATTTTCCACCAAACCGGCCTTATCCGCCGGACTGCCCGGCACTACGGCCAGATCAGTCTGATTCTGGCCGCGGATTATAATCGCGCCATAGTTCACCGGCAATTTATTGGCCTCGGCGATCGCCTGATTGATTATCACATATCTGACTCCCAACCAAGGTCGGATAATTTTACCGAACTTCTTAACGCTGTCTATGGTGTTTTTTACTTCATTTATCGGAATGGCAAAGCCGATATTTTGCGCGCCTTGCGCCATGGCCGTGTTGATGCCGATGACTTGGCCGGCGATATTTAGGAGCGGACCGCCCGAGTTGCCCGGGTTAATGGAAGCATCGGTCTGGATAACATTGACTAATTGCTCACTGCCGATACCGGCGCCGCCGGCCGTAACCGAACGGGCTAAGCCGGAAATTACGCCGGTGGAAACCGTATTTCTGAATTCGCCCAAAGCATTACCAATGGCGATGACGGTCTGGCCGACTTTTAAATTTACGCTGTCGCCCAATTCTACGGTTGGTAAATTATTAGCCTTAACCTTTAAGACCGCCAGATCGCTTACCGGATCTTGCGCTAAAACTTTAGCCGCGTATTTTTTGCCGTCGTTCATTAAAACCGTATAATCAGCTTCGGCGTCAATAATCACATGCTTATTAGTAACAATAAAACCATCTTTGGTAATGATAAAACCGCTGCCGCCGCCGATTTCCTGCTTAGTCGTGCCGCCGCTATTGGGCTGATTTTTCGGCGCGGTTTTGGGGCCAAAAAAATCAGGCGCGTCAGAACCGAAAAATTCACGAAAAAATTCCGAGCCAAAAGGACTGTTGTACTGCCTGATATTAGGTAAATCTTTAGTAATAATAATACTGACCACGGCCGGCGAAACCTTATCCACGGCCGCGACCACGGCCGACTCTTCGCTTATTTTAATTATTTTTTCATTGCCGGATAGCGATAGCGGCTTGATAAAATTAAATAAATTGCCTGAATTACCAGCCCAAAAACCGAAACCCGCGCCAAAAACCGAGCTCACTATAATAGAGGTAGTTAAAGTTGTAATAAATATTTTTTTAAAATTGTTATCCACCCCGTTAGATATCATATATTTTTTTCAACCGCCGTTAAATATTAATTTTAATTATCTAACGGGGTCCATATTATTTTTATATTTTTTAAATTAAAATCCGAACTCACTATAAAAAATACCGTCTTGCGCGCATTTAAGGCCCTGTTTAATATAAGGGATAATATTTTCCGGCAGGTTATCCGAGTTAAACCAGCGCAAATCGTCGCATTTATCCGGCTCCAGATTCAGCGGTTCGCCAGCCCACTCATTCGCCGTCATAAATACATCAATTCTTTCCCGAAGCTGCGGCTCATCGGGAATGGAGAGGCGGTGCATAACATGAACGACTTTCAAAACGTCGGGATTTAAAATAATACCCGCCTCTTCTTTTGCTTCTCTGGCCATAGCTTGCCGGAAAGTTTCCTGGCCGTCAAGATGTCCGGCCACCAAGCTATAGCTGCCGTCTTCATAGCCGGTATTATACCGGCGAAGCAATAAAGTCTGGCCGTTTTTTATCAATATAAGATAGCAAGCCGGTATTATTTTAAATCTTTCTTTTGTCATAAGGTTTTAAATATTGGCAGACGAGATTATAATTTTCTTTTATCACTTTCAGATATATCATGCCCAGGAGCACTAGATATATCTTTAAGATGTTTTTGGACATCGGCTTCATCAACTCCTTTAAAATCAACTGACACAGATACAAAAGGCGAAAAGACATAGCCGCCTTCCGATGTCCTACATATAGATAAACCTATTTCCGTATTATAACCATGTTTTTGGGCAGTTTCAAGATGGGCTCGTTCATGTTCAATTAATTCAAGCAGTTGCTCTTCAGATAAAAACTTTGACAAAATTTCGTTTCCGGCAAAAGCGGCCAATAAAGTTTCAAAATCGGGAAACGTAACAACGTTCGGCTCAAAATCAGCTTCTTGTTCTAAACTTTCCTGCCCCAACTCACCGCGAATATACTGAGCTTCCCGGTCATCTCTCTTGTTACTTTCATCTTGATATTCATCAATTTGAGGAGCAGCCTTGATTGCCGCAACGATTTTCTCCCAAAAAGGAATAAGCTCATCAACTGTAAATTGCCGTGGTACATTCTCTATCTTTGATGTTTTAAAAAATTCATCCATAAAATAAAAAAATAAATAAAATTTTATTTGATGTCGCGCAAAAGTTTAGCAATTTGCCTTTTGAATATCGGCAAATCTTCCTGGATAGTTTGCCACAAAATTTCCTCATCAATGCCAAAATATTCATGAACGACTTTATTTCTCATACCTTTTATCTCAATTCCAAGCCACCTCGGGATTTTCAGCTTTTATTTCCTTGGGCATATTCATGACGGCCTCGCCGATAATTGACAGATTTCTTACAACCGCGTCAATCTTTTGCTCATCTCCAGAAAATTCGGCAAAGCTAATGTCGCGAGTGTATTTTTCTATTTTGCGGATAGCGTCCTTAATGTCTTCAAAATAAAGTTTTACGCCTCTTTTAGACATATTGCACTTCTTTAAAAATTTCTTTTTTAACCGCCGGCTTAATGGCTTTTTTGGAAACCAGGTCAACTTTCTCATCTAAAACGCGGCTCAAAAAATTCTCCAGCCTGATAAACTCAAAAAAACCGATCGGCGCTTTAAACTCTACCAGGATATCTAAATCGCTTCCCTTTTTTCGTTCGCCGCGAACAATGGAGCCAAAAATCCCGATTTTTTTAACGTGATATTTTTCTTTTAATAAAGGAAGTTGTTTATAAATTTTTTCGCGTATTTTTGCCTGTGTCATATGCCTAAGCATAGCAAATAAAAAAAAACTTGGCAATCGCGAAAAACCAGCCGATTACGGCTGGCCTTCCTAAATATACGCTAAATAAACTCAAACTTCTTCTTTTTAAAATTTTCAATCTTGCTCTTAACAATTTTTAGGCCTTCTTGTTTTAATAAATAAATTTTCTTGTTCACTCCGCCGCTATAGCCGCCTAAAGAGCCGTCGCTTTTTACTACCCGATGGCAGGGTACTCGCGGAGCCTTTGAATTGCGGCCGCAAGCCTGACCAACGGCCCGAGCGGCTTTAAAATTGCCAATAAACCTGGCAATTTCTTTATAAGTCGCTACCCGGCCGCGCGGAATTAGTTTTAAGGCGGACCAAACTTTTTGATTAAAATCCGACCGCATATTATTTGAATTCCGGCTTAGCCGGCCGCGGCAATTTATTCAGGTCAATATTATTTAAATTCAAATTGCCGCCAACGCCGTTCAGCAGATTTTTGATTGAATTATCACTGCCGGACTGGATGCCTAAAATATCTTTATACTGGTCAAACAGACCTTTTAAAAGAGGCGGCAGGTAAATAATGCTTAAAATAATTGGCACCACAATCAAGGTAACGTAAACTAAACTCATCACTTTTTGAAAAGTAATATAGCCCTTAATTTTTTTGGTCATGGCGTAAATTTCTTTGGTCAGCGCCAAATTTTCTTCCAATATTTTTTTTATTTCTTCATCCATAGAATTATTGTCATTATTATTAACTGCCATTGCGAGGAGCAAATTTCTTTCGTCATTCCTGCGCAGGCAGGAATCCAGAAAAACCACGTTGGTAAATATTCCCATCGTCCTGGATTCCGGCTCAAGGCCGGAATGACAAAGCATTATCTCACTTCGCAAATTTTCACATACTTTTTCCCAATCTCGGCCATCTCCTGCATCTGCCTTAAATTGTACGGCACTCGACCTTTTAAATCTTGATTAACCAAATCAACGCCACTTTTAAAACCCTGCAAATACCACTTATGAGCGCCGGCAATTATTTTTCCCATTTGGCCAATATCATCTTTGTTTAAAAGCCCGGGAACTACTGTGGTTCTAAATTCATAAGGCAAGCCGCTAGCCATTATTATTTTAACACTTTTTTTTATCTTTTCAAAATCAGCCCCGGCGCCGGCCACGGCTTCATACTTTTCCGCCGGCGCTTTTAAATCCATGGCCAGATAATCAATCAATCTAATCCCCTCTCCTTTAGAAGGAGAGGGCTGGGGTGAGGTTAACTTTTCCAGTGTTTCCGGATAACCGCCGTTAGTATCTAATTTCACTAAAAAGCCTAATTTTTTTATTTTAGCCATAAACTTCGGCAAATCTTTTTGCAAACAGGGTTCGCCGCCGGTGATGGCCACGGCGTCTAATTTGCCCGCGCGCGACCGCAAAAAAACAAAAAAGTCATCCTCCTTGATTTCGGGATGAACTTTTTGTTGCCTAATAGCATATCTTGACTTGCCGACTATGGCCTCCGCGACAGCCCGCGTGGGCTTGCCCGCCGTAGCTTTAGCGGAGGCGGGCCAGACAAGCATAGGGTTGTAGCAGAATTGGCAGCGAAAATTACAGCCTTTGGTAAAAACAATGGCGCTGATTTTTTCCGGATAGTCCAATAAACTAAATTTTTGCAGGCCGCCGATTAGCATGGAATTATTGGGATTTTATGATCCTCCCAAAAAATCCGATTAATTTTCATTAATCTTAAAAGTCTGGCGATTATTAAATTCCGCCTGCTTGCCGTCATTCCATTGCTGGACCGGCCGCAAGTAGCCGACGACTCTTGAATAAACTTCGCAAGCTGTTCGCTTGGTTTGGATGGGGCTCATAAAAATTTCGTTACTGCGAGGAGCTATATTTAATTTGTCATTGCGGCCTCCGAGCCGCAATCCAGAAACTTGTTCGTAGCGTTGAACACTGGATTGCGGGTCAAGCCCGCAATGACACTAAGAAAGTATCACTCGCAATGACAATAATAAATATTTAATCTTTTTAAATTAATATATTTTCTATTTGCTCAATTTTTTCCTCTTTCTTCGGCATATAGCCTATCTCTTCATCGCACTTATGACAGAAAAAATGTTCGCCGGCCAGGTAGCCGTGCCTGGGGCAAATTGAGAAAGTCGGCGTAATCGTGAAATACGGCAGATGGTATTTATAGGCGATCTTTTTTACTAAATTTTTAACCGCTTCGGCCGAGGGCAAAGCTTCGCCGATAAAACCATGGAGCACCGTGCCGCCCGTATATTTAGTCTGCAGATCATCCTGCAAATCCAGGGCTTCAAAGATGTCGCTCGTATAATTAACCGGCAACTGGCTGGAGTTAGTGTAATAAGGCGCGGCGTTAGACTTTTGCACCGCTTCCTCATTGCCCACTATAATATCGTTATACTTATCTTTATCAAGGCGGGACAGGCGCCGGGTAACGCCTTCGGCCGGCGTGGCTTCCAGATTATATAGATGATTAGTCTTACCCTGATAATCCAAAACTTTATTTCTCATGTAATCCATCAGGCCTAAAGCAAATTCCTTGCCTTCGCTCGTGGCAATATTTTTTCTTAAAGGCGCGAAGTTTAATAAAGCTTCGTTCAGACCGATAATGCCGATAGTGGAAAAATGGTTGTTCCAGTAACCATTAAAACGCTCTTTAATATTATTCAAATAATATTTAGCGTACGGGTACAGGCCTTTCTCGGTTAAATCTTCAAGGATAGCGCGCTTAACTTCTAAACTCTCCGAAGCGATTTGCATCATATTATCCAGCCGTTCAAAAAATTCTTCTTTGGTTTTTGCTAAATAGCCGACGCGGGGCAGATTGATCGTTACCACGCCAATTGAACCGGTTAAGGGATTGGCCGCGAATAAGCCGCCGCCGCGCTTTTTTAATTCCCGATTATCCAGGCGCAAACGGCAGCACATACTGCGCGCGTCTTCCGGCTTCATGTCGCTGTTAATGAAATTGGAAAAATAAGGAATGCCGTATTTGGCCGTCATTTCAAAAATTTTCTCGGCCACCGGCGAATCCCATTTAAAATCATGGGTAACATTATAGGTCGGGATGGGGAAAGTAAAAACCCGCCCCTTAGCGTCGCCGGCCATCATCAGTTCGGCAAAAGCCAAATTTATCATATCCATTTCCGGCTGGAATTCTTTATATTTTTCCGGCCTGATTTTACCGCCGATAATGACATTTTCCTCGCCCGTGGTCGGCCCGGGCGTTAAGTCCATAGTGATATTGGTAAAAGGCGTCTGAAAACCCACCCGGGTCGGCACATTGATATTAAACAAAAATTCCTGGAGCGCCTGCTTCACGTCTTTATAGCTTAAATTATCATACCGAATAAAGGGTGCCAGATAAGTGTCAAAATTGGCAAAAGCTTCGGCGCCGGCCACTTCGCCCTGCAAAGTGTAAAAAAAGTTAATAATCTGGCCCAAAGCTGTTCTTAAATGCTTGGCCGGCTTGGCCTCAACTTTACCGGCCACGCCGCCAAAACCGCGGATTAAAAGTTCGCGCAAATCCCAGCCGGCGCAATAAGCGGCCAAAAGCTGAAGGTCATGCAGATGCAAATCCCCATTTTTATGAGCTTCCCGAATATTCTGCGTATAAACCTGGTTCAGCCAATAGTTAGAAGAAATGGCCGAAGCTAAATGGTTATTTAAGCCTTGCAGGCTATAGCTCATGTTAGAATTTTCTTTAACCCGCCAATCGCTTTGTTTTAAATAGCCTTGCATCAGCTCGTCCGAGTTGATCATGGATTTCATCTCGCGCAAGCGGGCGCGCTGATCGCGGTATAAAATATAGGCTTTAGCGGTTTTAATTTGGCGGTTTTTAATTAAAATTTCTTCCACCATATCCTGCACTTCTTCAACCGCCGGAATACTGCGGGAATGAAATTTTTCATTTAGCTGTCCCACGACCTGATCGGCAAACTTTTGCGCCAAAAACAAATCCGGCTTGCCCACGGCCTCGGTGGCTTTAAAAATCGCGTCTACCAGCTTAACCTTGTCAAAAGGCGCAATTTGACCGGAACGTTTTAAAATTTGCGTAATTGAATTTTCCATATTTATTATTATTTTTTCTTTGTCATCCCGGGCTTGACCCTGGATCCAGCTCCTTTAGACTTTAATAATTTATTCAACTCTCGCCTAAACTCATGAGCGTCTTTAAATGATTCATAAACCGAAGCAAAACGGATATAAGCCACCTGATCAAAACGTTTTAGGTTCTTCATGACGATTTGCCCGATTTCGCCGGCCATTACCTCATTTTTCCTTAAGATTTGCAAATCGCGCTCTATAGAATTGATCAGCTTCTTAAAATTATCATCGGTAATCGGCCGTTTTTCTAAAGCGCGCTTAAGGCCCTTAACGATCTTTTCGCGCGAATAAGATTCTTTGCGCCCGTCCCGCTTAACCACGGTTAAATCCAGAATTTCCACCTCCTCGTAAGTTGAGAACCTAAAAGCGCATTTTAAACATTCGCGCCTTCTTCTGATAGAAAGACCTTCAGACGCCACGCGCGAGTCAACAACTTTAGAATCTTCGTAATTACAGACTGGGCAACGCATAAAATATTCCAACAAAAAAAGCACTTATTTTAAACTAAACCGATTAAAAGTGCTTCTAGCTTCTCCTTGAGTAAAATATCCATATCTTGTAGCTTTTGATTTAATTATACCACTAGATATAGTGTTGTCAAACTTACGGTCTTTGGCTAATTTTAGACTAGCTTTTTAAAAAAATTAGGCTATTTTATATTTTTGTTTTAAATTTCTAACTTCAAAGCTGTGGATATGTGGATATGTTTCCCCCTCGCTTAATTATTTCAACAGACTTTCAAACTTCTCCCGCGCGCCCGCGAGCTTTGGAGCGATTACCAGCTGGCAATACGGCGCGGCCTGGTTTTTGATAAAATAATTTTTATGGTAATCTTCGGCCGGATAAAATTTCTCAAGCGCTTTTACCTCGGTTATTATTTTTTTCTCATAAACGCGCGCCTTTTCTAAATTTTTAATATAGCGCTCGGCCGCTTGTTTTTGCTTTTCCGAGGTATATAAAATTATAGACCGGTATTGCGTACCGATGTCGTGGCCTTGGCGGTTCAGGCTGGTCGGGTCATGCGTATAGAAAAATACACCAAGTAAATCATCATAGGAAACAATTTCAGAAGCAAAATTTATGCTGACCGCTTCGGCGTGGCCAGTCTTGCCGCTCGCCACTTCTTCATAAGTAGGCTTATCTTTAAGACCGCCGGCATAGCCAGGCTCAACTGATAAAACTCCTCTTATCATAACAAAGACCGCTTCAACGCACCAGAAACAGCCGCCGCCAAACACGGCCATTTCCTGCTTATCTTTAGGAATAAATTTCAGGGAGACCGAATTAACGCAATAACGGGCGTTTTTCTGCGTCAGCTTTTCCCCTAAAAAAAGATGGCCTAAATGAGCGCCGCAATGAGCGCAGGTAATTTCCGTGCGCTGGCCGTCCGCGTCCAGAGTTTTTTTAACCGCGCCTTTAATTTCATCATCAAAGCTGGGCCAGCCGCAATGAGCGTCAAACTTATCTTTAGAATCGTACAAAGGCGAAGAGCAGCGGCGGCAAACATAAGCGCCGTTTTCAAAAAAATTATCATATTGGCCGGAAAACGGCGCTTCGGTTCCTTTATCAATAATAATTTTTTCTTCCTCCGGGGTAAGTTTATTTAAGTTCATAAATTATGATTCATAAATCACCTGCACCCGCCCGATTTCTCCAGACTCAAGCCGCACTTTTATGCCGCGCGGATGATTTGGCGAATTAGTTAAAATATCAGCCACCATACCCTGGGTCAATTCACCAGTACCTTGATGCTGTTTTTGCACAATGGCCACCCGCCGGCCCGGCCAGATGTTTTCGCGATTGGTTGGGTTCATAGTTATTATTATTTATTTTAAAGTCTGAGATTGGTTCATAAAGTGTAAAAAATGGTAAAATTATCCGCTAATATTAAATAAAAATATATTATTTTTATTTTAAACTTTTTTTATTTTGACAAAAAACATAAAATAGTCTATCATAATAATGTGCTTGTGGGCGCAAGCTCCGTTCGGCTAATCCTGTACAGGAGCATAAGCCGAAAACAGGCACAATAAAAATACTCTCAATATTGAGAGTATTTTTATTACCCGTCTATAATTTTTTTTGAGCCAACTATTCTGACACTATTAGATAATGTCCAATAAGGCATTATGCTCCAAAAATGATATTTACCATTTTCTTCTCCTATTCTTCTAACCACTACATTAATACGAATACATTTGGAAAAACTAATAATCGCAAAAAAACCAAACCATTCAATAATTTTTGTTTTACGAAAACCACTTCTGTCGTAATTTCCAATCGCGCAAATTGAACGTCTATATTCTTGTATGGTAGTGGATTTTTTTAATATTTCGACCGCTTTATTAAAATAAATAAATTTATTATTATATTGTACCCTTTTGTTCCTTTCGCTCCGATTATTATCATATCGCAGATGATGAAATCCATCCGAATTAAAAACAATATCAGCTTGCAAGGCGGGGCTATAAATACAACCTATTTTATCATAGCTTAACTTGGTTGTATCTTTAAGCTGATTAAATTTTTCTAAATCAAGGTCTAAATTCATGACTATAATGTACCCATAAATTCAGACAGACCTATTTGGTGGATTTTGCCCGCCGCCAGGCGGGCAGGTATAATGGGTATATATGAAACACTATTCACCAAAGCAAAAGGCCAATATCGCCTTAGCCGCCCTGCGGGGC
>JACPHD010000036.1 GCA_016188785.1 Parcubacteria group bacterium
AAAATCCCGTCGCGGGACGGGATTTTCTCAAAAGAATTGGCTCGAACCACGTTTTGCGCTCGCAAGCGATTTGCTTTGAACCCAAAAAGTCGTGGAAAATTCTTGCCGATTTGCCCGCCGAGGGGCGAAGCCCCGAGGCGGAGAACTCGTATCATCCTATCTGGCTCCCGGGGTCGGATTCGAACCGACGACCAATTGGTTAACAGCCAACTGCGCTACCGCTGCGCTACCCGGGAATGTAATAATTTATAAAAGAACTTTTACTTACACGCGCTACTAAAATATACTAATTTAAAACTAATTGATTGTCAATTGATTTGATTCAACCCCCTAACAAAATTGAATTTATTTTTTTAAGGTCTTCGAGCAATCGGTTTCACCATAAGAAGATAGGTTCTTTGTCTGGATCCCCTTCGTCAAGTTCGTCCTCTTTATAAACCACGTACATTCCTTTTGCATCATTGTAAGAATACCATACGCGGTATATATGACGTTTATTTTCTGATGGATTAGTACGAATAACCGTTTGATAAAATAATTCCCGCGTCTCCATAGTTCCATCTTTGTCAGAATCAACAAAATCAAAGCCATCTCCTCTAAATGCCGGATTTTTAGAGCCAAATTTATCAATATTGGAAACAATCGCGAATCCATTTTTAGTCTTTTTTAAAATATAAAAAATCGAGGTATCGTTGTCATTTTTCCCCGTGATAATAATTTCTTCTTCTTTATCTCCCAGAATGTTTTTATAGTAAAGATAAGGATCGCTTTCTGGGGTTATGGCATAATAACTTCTTTGATAACCCTTATCGCCTTCGTAATATTTTGATACGATCTTTTTCTTTAACATTATCCCTTCTAAAACATTGGCGGTAAGTGTGTATTTTAAATCTACTTCTTCCCCCGGCTCAAATGTTAGCCAGGCTCTACTCTGTTCGCCGTAAAGCCATATTCCAAAAATTGAAGCGCCAGTCGCAACCATGAAAATAAGAAAAAGTATAGACCATAATTTAATAGGATTATTTTTGTCGCGTTCATCGGCCCCATCACGATATGCCTTGTAGACCGCGTTTTCATAATTTATATTGCCATTGCCATTATAATTCCTTACTGCCTCATTCCATTGTCGGCGCTCCCCGTCTTCTGCCTGTTTTTTTGCAGAAATCAAGAATATATCTTTTTGATTTTCAAGTTGATTTATGGTTATGCTTTCTAAAAACGGTTTTTGATCGGGAATAAAATTAAGAATATGTTCTCCTTTTTGAAGCCGTATCACAAAAAAATTAGTTTTCGAAAGTCCTCTTAGATTATTTCCATTCCACGCGACTTCACCATCAAATAATCCTTTTTTGCCGTTCAGTTTAGGAAATTCCTGGCTATCTATTTTGATTACTAGATCATCATCCTTAAAAAAAGATTTAAATCTTGTAAAATTTTGCCGCCAGCTTTTTGCTCGAGCATTAATTTCAATAAGATAAAAACTCGACTCCGGCACAAAAAATTTATAAAGATATTCCTTAGTTATTTTTATGTTTGGCTTTTCACTAAGTATTATTTTCATAAATGTGGCTTAATAGTCTCTTAACTTTTTAATACCGGCGTGCTTTTGGATGCGCTCCAGGGCTTTGGCTTCAATCTGCCGGATGCGCTCGCGGGTTACGTCAAACTCACGGCCAACCTCTTCTAAAGTATGGGCCACGCCGTCAACTAAGCCAAAGCGCATTTCCAGAATTTTTTGCTCCCGCGGCGTAAGCTCGGCGATAACTTCCTGCACATAATCTTTTAATAATTGCAAAGCGGCCGACCGATCCGGCGTTACATTTTTAACGTCTTCAATAAAATCTTCTAAAGTTGAATCTTCATCATCATCGCCGATAGAAGTTTCTAAAGAAATCGTATCCTGGGATATTTTTATAACATGCCTGACTTTCTCAATATCTTCACCCATCTCAGCCGCGATTTCTTCGGGCAAAGGCTCGCGGCCCAAATCCTGGATTAGCTGGCGCTGGACTTGCTGGAACTTATTGATCGTTTCCACCATATGCACCGGAATTCTGATGGTGCGCGACTGATCGGCTAAAGCGCGGGTAATGGCCTGCCGGATCCACCAGGTGGCGTAAGTGGAAAATTTATAACCTTTGCGGTATTCAAATTTTTCCACGGCGCGAAACAGGCCGATATTGCCTTCCTGGATTAAATCCAATAGGCTTAAGCCTTTAGAGCCGGTAAATTTTTTGGCGATGGAAACCACCAGGCGCAAGTTGGCTTCAATAATTTTTTTCTCGGCTTCTTTATCGCCTTTTTCTTTGCGCTTGGCCAGTTCAATTTCTTCTTCGCCGGATAAAAGCGGCACTTTGCCGATTTCTCTTAAATACATCTGAATAGAATCAGAGCTTAATTCGGAAATATCAAATTTTTTCTTTTCGTTAAAACCAATGATTTGGCCTGATTTACTTTTTAGGTCATCGCTCGCGCCTAAAAATCCGCCCGTATCCTCAATTATCTGGATGCCGTTTTTCTGCAAAGCTTCCAAAGTTAATTCATAATCATAAATATATTCTTCAATTTCCGGAAAAACATGCAATAATTCCGTTTCCGTAAGAAAGCCGCGCGACCGGCCCTTAATAATCAAATTTTTAATCTGCTCCTCGGTCGGTTTTATTATAATTTGCTCCTCTTTTTTTTCCGTTATTTTTTTAATTTTCGGTTTTTCCCTGAGCGGTTTCTTAAATTTCGGTTTTTTAAAATATTTTTTGGGCTTGGTTTTTTTTGCCTTAGCCTTAAATTTTATTTTCGGCCGCCGAATCTTTTTTTCTTTAGCGCCGCTTTTATTTTTTTTATGATGTTTGACCATATTAACTTACTGAGATGGTTGCAAAATTACTTTAGCTGCAATTTGTTCTTTTCGCCCGATGCTTCGTCAAGCTGGCGCAGAATGATTTTCGCCGTAGCGATGCTACGGCTCAATCATTCTGCTGGCTTTCCTCGCCTAGGGCGAAAAGCCCTAAATTTCGCTTAAAAGTAATTTTGCAACCATCTCACTTTATTTCCAGCGAATTTATTTCCTCGGTTAAAATTTTAAATTCTTCCATTAAATTTTTTAATTTTTCATTCTTCTCCTGAGCGCTGATATTTTCTTTTTCTAAAACCGCGATCAATTTAGCTGTTTCATGCCGCCGATTATTTAAATAATTCACTTTTAACACGGCCATAATATTTATTATCTCAATCTTGGCCTGCTCGGCGCTGTAATCGTAAAAATCTTTATCAGCTAAAAGCGCCAGTCGGTCTAATAAATTCAAGCACTGATAATTATCAGACTGCCCGTCCGGCGCGGGCAGGCCGTCGGTTTCCGGATTGCTTAACCATTCTTTTAAATTAAGATAATTTATGGCCAATTCAAAATTGCCCCCTTGACGAGTCCATAAATCTATGAGCTTATTATAATAAATAATTAAATTTTTGTAAAGCAGACG
>JACPHD010000037.1 GCA_016188785.1 Parcubacteria group bacterium
CACCCAGCTTGGGTTGCGCGGCAAATCTTCTGCGCCAACACTATCTTTTAAAACGTTACCTTCGCATTCGTCGAAATGCCAAAGATGAGCCGGCTCGCCCGCGGCGTGCGCCGCGGCGCCACCAACAAAAAACCAGGCCAGAAGCAAGAATGGCATGGTTAGTAGAAAAATCCTCCTGGGCATAAATTTATTATTAATATTATTTAACTTATTTAGAATTTTATCTATTTTTTATTTAAACAAAATCGTAAAATAGCTGGTTGAACTTAAAACACTTTCTGTATTGGCCAGACCGGCGGAATTGGCATGCTCAAAAAATTCCGGCCGCGCCGCGCCTAATAAGCCGGCGATTTTCATGACGGTCGCTAAAGTAACCGGCGAGTCAACAAAATCGTCATTCAAAGAAAAAATTTTTTCATAATCAAAATCTTTAATCGCCTGCTCGGTAATTTTGTCATTTTTTTCCGCCGCCAGACTGGAAAGATAGTGAGAAAAATCCAGCGAGCCGATGATCAGGGTCTCACTATCGGCGCGGCCATAAATAAAATCAGCTAAACGTCCGGCGGTCTCGGGATCTAAATTATGAAATAGAATAAGCGGCACCACTCGAGCTCGGGGAAAATAATTTTTTACAAAGGGAATTAAAGTATTTACCGAGTGCTCGGCAGTTATCCGTTTAGCGTCAAAATCGGCCAGCCGTTCCCGTCTTAATAAATCCACCGTGTTAAAATCAGACGCCACTTCTCCTAAATCAGTCCGCCAAGTTACCGGCGCGGTTATTATTTTTCCCGCGCCACTATTTTTATGATTAGGTCCGATAATATAAACCGTCTTAATCTGATCGCCGGCTACTTGAGAAAAAAGCCGAGCGATTAGCCGGCTGGCTAAATCATGGTGCGGCGCGATTAAAACTTTAGCCTGGCTGTTTCCTGGGCTGGCCGGATATTGCTTGATGGCTGGGTAAAATAAAACCGGATTAACTTTAACGTCTATATAATTAAATTTTTGAGCCGGATAAGCCTGGCGCGATTTAGACCAAAATCCAGCGGCTGAAATTACCAAAACAGTTAACAGAAAAAAAATGACAACTATTCTATTGACTGACATTAATTTTGTCATAAGAACTGTATGATTTCATTTGTCTGCTCTTAACTGATTGAATTAAAGCCGGTTCAACCGTATAGCCGCCTGGCCCGGCCGCGTAAGCGTAATAGCGGAAGTAATCGCCATGACAGCTATATTTATTCCAATCTGGCCCAAGATTAAAATTAAGCGATTGGCCGTTGACTTCGGCCGGGTGCCAGACGTCACAGCTATAATTAAGGCCGTAAACATATGGGCTGGTAACTAAGCGCAAACCGGACGGCAAAATATCAATAATTTCATAATCGCCTTTTAAAGCCTGGGAATTGAGACGAGGATATAATCTAATTTCCACGATATCGCCTTGTTTAAATTGCCCGGCCTCTTTACCGTTAACAAAATATTTTTTATTCACTGAAATATATTTACTATTGGCTAAAGCCGAGACTGGCGCTTGATACTCGGCGATCAAGCCGACTCGGCCCTGGACCGCGGAAAAAGACAGGCTGGCCAAGCCCTGATTGTCGGCCATTAGGCTATAAGTTTCCCAACGCTTTAATTCTCTACTGATAGTTTGGCCGTTGAGATTTAGAGTAAATTTAGCCGCGCCGGCCGGTAAACTCGGCAAAAGCTTTTTTAAATAGCCGATTTCTTCCAAATTAAGCAGCCAATCGGCCGGCCGATTATCTATGGCATACTGCCAAAACTGCTCGCCTTTAACGTCGCCCAAGCCAGCCGCTAAAATCGCGGCTAAAGCCGTAGCGCGAATATTATTATCATTATTTTTATCGTCAATTTTCAGGCGGCTATAAGGCTGGCTAACCTCGCCATCAGCGGACAAGACATCATTATAGAGCTGACGCGCCGTAATTTCATCGCCGATATTTAAAGCGGCTAAAGCCAAATAAATTTTATCTAATGGCGGCAGATTATTAATTTTGGCATAATCGTTTAGCAAAAGTAAAACCGGTTCATTTAATGAAGCCAAGCCGTAAATCGCTAAAATAACTTCTTCGCGGTTAGCGGTCTGATTATTTATAATCGCGTAAAAATAAGCGGCTAAAGCCGAGCGGTCAAAATAATCCGGCGTAAAAGCCGCGATTTTGGCGGACAGCTCCAATTCAGCCGATCCGTAAGACAATAATTTTATACCGCCATTGTCATCCTGATAAATTTGGCCGTCAAAAGCCGGCTGATCCGGCCTGTCCGCATCCGGAAAATTATCTTTGATTATTTTAAAGCCGGCCAAAACCGCGATTTTTTGATCAACGCGGCTGCCACCAAAGCTATAAGTTAAATTAACCGCTTCATTATAAAGCCGGCCACGGCCGTAATCCATAAAAGTTAATTTAGTCCAGCCGTCCCGAGCGCCGCTGATTTTCGTTCCCGGCTTAAGCTCATAAAAATCCTTTTTAGTTTCCGCCAGACGGCTGTCCACCACTTTTATTTTCTTTAAAACCCTGTCTGTTTCCTTTTGAAATTGCCCGCCGAAAATCAGATCATGGCCTCCGGCCGACAGTTTAGCCAAATTAAAATAAGCCGAGGTAAAAGCCATAATAGTTTGTTCAATTTTGGGCATAAATAAATTTTTAGCTTCCAGCCAGGCGGTAATTTTGTCGTTAGCGGCTGGGTTTGGTATAAAACCGCACACCCCCAGTTAATTAAATTGAAAAAAATTTGTTAATTTTTTTTCATCGTGTAAAATGATTAATAGTTATTCTAACTAATTTAATCAACTAACACTATG
>JACPHD010000004.1 GCA_016188785.1 Parcubacteria group bacterium
TATTTTTCCTTATGACTGGCGCTGGGATTTAAACTGGTCGGCTAATGGTATACCGTATAGTGGTTTTGATTCACTTAAAGATAAAATTGCCAAAGTTAAAGCCCAAACCGGCGCGCCAAAAGTAAATATTATCGCGCATAGCTTAGGCGGATTAGCAGTTAAAAATTATCTTAAGCATTATGGCGGAGATTCGGTTAATAAATTTATAGACATTGGCACGCCGCATTTAGGCGCGCCTAAAATGATGAAAGTTTTGCTGTATGGGGATGATTTAGATTTTAATTTTTTGGGGTTAGGATTAAATTCAGAACGAGTTAAACTTATTTCCCAAAATTTCCCCTCGGTTTACCAACTTCTGCCCAGCCGCGATTATTTTGATGCAACCGACAATGACTATGCCTATTATCTTGATGATCTGCATGATTTAGACGCTAACGGCATAACCGGCCGGCTAAATTACGGTCAGTCAATTGATTTCATAAAAAATACGGGCAGAAATAGTTATCTGCTTGGTTTTAACGACGCTTTACATACTGATCTGGATAATTACTCGCCCCAGCCAGACGGCATAAAAACCTATAATATCATGGGTTGCGGCCGGCCTACTATTGGGCAAATTTTTGTTTTAAACAAAGAAAAATCAGGCGGCTTGGAATATGGCTTAAAATATATAACCGGCGACGGCACCGTGCCTTTAAGAAGCGCCGAAGCGCTGGCGTCCGACGACCGCTTTTATGTCAGGGGCGCGGAGCACGGGAGTTTTCCTAGCGCCGCAGAAGTTAAGCAATTAGCCGTAACTATGCTGAAAGATACAATTAGCTCATTTCCTCTGCAAAATTATCCAACCATTGCCAGCAGCAGCGCAGTATGTTCCCTAACCGGCACGCAAATCAGTTTTCACAGCCCGATAGAATTAAATGTTTATGACGAAAATGGCAGTCATATCGGACCTAACCAAAACGGCGATATTGAGCTGGGTATAGAGGGCGCGCAATATGATAATTTAGACGGCAATAAATTCGTGTTTTTGCCGGAAGGCCATAATTACCGAATAGTAGGCCAAGCTACGGCCAGCGGACGGCCAGCGGAACATTTAACGCCAGAATCCAGAAAATAGCCAACGGCCAATATATTGAAACAGCGTATTACAATCAAGTGCCGCTCAATAGCTCCAGCACGGTGGCGCAGCTGCAGATTAACAACGGCCAGCCGTCTAGCGCTATAGAATTAGACCAAAACGGGGATCAGGTTTTTGAAACCACAGTTGAGCCATCAGCTATTTTAAACCAGACCGAAACCACTGATTTAATCAAGCCGGAAACGGAAATCAGTTTAGCCGGAAATTTAGGTGATAATGGCTATTATATTTCAACCACCACCGCGACCCTGACGGCCACTGATAATCAGAATGGCTCGGGCATTTTAAAGATTGAATATAGTTTAGACAAGGGCCAGAGCTGGCAGAATTATGCCAATCCGATTAGTTTAACCAGCGACGGCGAATATAATATTTTATATAAATCCACGGATCGCGCCGGTAATGTGGAAATAGAGAAAACGCAAACATTAAAAATAGATAAAATCGCTCCGGTCATAAATATTTTATTGCCGCTGGAAAATCAAGAATTTACCCGTTCTGAATTTTTTACACCTGAAGATGAAATCACGGACAGTTATTCCGGCGTGGCCACCGGCAGTTTGGCAATGTTATTAGACGGCCAGCCAATTATTCAGGAACAGCAGGATTTATTTTATTATAGTTTGGGTGAGCATGTTTTAAACATAACGGTTGCTGATTTAGCCGGCAATCAGGCCCAAGCCAGCGTAAAATTCAGTGTCAGCGCCGATTTAGACAGTACGATTAGCGATGTTAATCGCAGTTACGATTTAAGCTGGATTAAAAATGAAAAAGTAAAAACTTGGCTAATTAAAGAGTTAAACCAGATAAAAAAATATCAGGAAAAATTCGGTCAGCGGCAGAAGAAATTAGCGGAAAAACAAGAAAAAATCATGGTGCAATGCTTAAAAAAGAAAAATCAGACTTGGTGCGATAAGCGGCTGGAAAATTATCATAAGGCGGTTTATAGATTAAACCAAAATCATCAGAAAATAGTCGCTAAACGTTATCAGGAGATATTAAAGAAATTAGAGAAATATTATATAAAGCAATGGCTTGATCAGGCGGTTTATGATATAATTAGGGAGGATGTGGAGTATTTAATTAGTAAGTTGTAAAATATGGAAAATAACAAACAAAATATTAAGATGATTTTATATCCAATTCTATATTGGGTTATCTTTATAGTTATTCCTTTTATCATTACGCAAATAGTGAAGATTGATAGCTGGATTTATAATTTTGCCGGTTTGATATTTATTTATATATTATTTATTGCTCCGTTATTATTTATAGTTCCTTATAAATTATTGAATTTCACTACCAAAGCGCAAAGAATTATTTTCTGGGTTATAGGCTTAGTTTTACCTTATATTATTATATATATATATGCTTACTACCAGTTAATCCATATGTATGATAATTTTAAAGCAATAGGATAATTTGGAAAAATAATCAATTCCACAAATTATAAAACACAGCCCTCGTCGCGGTGTTTTTTATTTCTATGAAGCGGGGGCTTGCTAATTTTTCGGTTATGAGATAAATTAAAAATAACCAGAACCGTTTTCATCAATGGAGGGAGGTGAGAGCAATGGCCGAAATAAATATGAAATGGGGGCATTTAGATCAAGGGTTTTTTCGTTATGACAACCGCATATATTTCGCTACGCCGCACGGGAAGTGGGTTTTTTATTTTCCTGTCAAAGACGGAAAGATCTGTCGGTCCAGCGGTGTTGATTGTCCAAACATTTGTCCTGGTGAAGAGATTAGCGTTATTCCTGACAGATAAGGCGGTTGCTGGCCGTAATCGGCGTGTCCGCAATCCGGACACTATACCAGCCAATTGCGGCGATCAATAATCGGCCCAGTCTGGCTTACCGGCCAGACTATAAAAAGGGGGAAATAAGGCTTTCCCGGTTTACCAGACCCTCTCTCGCCAGATTTCAGCCCAAGCCCTCAAAGCTTGGGCCTTTTTATTTTATCCTCGGTATAAATCTTCTGATATTATCCAGCACCGAACGTCTTAAATTCTGCTTGATTTTATTTCTGGCCGTAGCGGTTTTAATGAATTTAAGCCAGTCGCGGTTCGGACCTTTGCGTTTTTTGTCCGTGATGATTTCCACCAGGTCGCCGTTTTTTAGTTCTACATCCAGGGGCGCGATTTTATCATTCACCAGGGCGCTTATCGCCTGGTTGCCCACGTCTGAATGAACATAATAAGCAAAATCAATCGGCGTTGATCCTTCGGGCAAGTCAAAGACATCGCCCTTAGGCGTAAAGACAAAAATGCGGTCATTAAAAACATCAAATTCTATTTGCTTGATAAAGTCAGAAGTGTTTTCGGTTTCTTTTTGAATATTCAGAATTTCTTTTACCCAGGCTGGTTGCCGGTGCGCGTTTTTGCCGCGGCCGCCGTCCAGCTTATAAAACCAATGGGCGGCGATGCCGTATTTAGCGCCATCATCCATTTCTTTGGTCCTGATCTGGAATTCGGCCGGTTTGCCGCCCGGACCATAAACCGTGGTGTGCAAGGCTTTATAGCCGTTAGGTTTTGGCACGGCGATATAATCTTTAAATCGGCCCGGGTTGGGCCGCCACAGAGCATGAATTATGCCTAAAGCTTTATAGCAATCAGCAATGTCAGGCACGATAATGCGCAAGGCGAAAACATCATAAATTTCGTCAAATTTCCGCTCTTTTTTCCGCAGTTTTAAATAAATGCTGTAAAGATTTTTAAAACGGCTGGTAATCTTAAAGGGAATTTTTGCTTCCCGCAGTTTGGCGCCCAGCAGGTTTTTCACTTTTTGAATATATTGATTATGCTCAAGCTTTTTTTCCACTTCGTATTTATAGGCTAATTTTTTATAATCTTCTTGGTAAAGATACTTAAAGCAAATATCTTCCATCTGCAGTTTTAACCGCCAAACGCCTAAAAGTCCGGCTACGGGCGCGTAAATTTCCAAAGTCTCGCGGGCAATGCGCTGCCGTTTTTCCAAAGGCAGATATTCCAAGGTTCTTAAATTATGCAGGCGGTCGGCGAACTTTATTAAAATAACTCTTAAATCTTGCGCCATGGCTAAAAACATTTTGCGCAAACTTTCGCGGTAACGTTCAATGCCGCGGTATTTTATTTTGCTTAATTTAGTTATACCTTCCACCAGACTGGCCGTTTCTTTGCCGAAATTTTTTTCAATATCGGCCAGGGTGAATTCAGTGTCTTCGGGAATGTCATGCAAGAGGCCGGCAATAATGGTTTCCAGATCAGCCTTAATTTGAACTAAAGTGAAAGCCGTGTGCAGGCAGTGCTGAATGTAGGGTTCGCCGCTTTTTCTTTTCTGGCCGGCATGGGCTTTAACGGCAAAATCATAGGCCAGCCGGATCATGGTGGTATCGGCCCCGGGATTATTTTTTTTAAAGTCGTTTATGATTTGGCTGATGGTCATTGTTTGCTTTTGTTATTTTATTTGTGTTATAATATTATTATAAAATTGTGCAAAAGTCAAAAAAGTTTTTCCCATGCTTATTCGCTTAAAATACGTTAAAATTTTAAAGATAGCTGTCTGTTTGTTTATCGCCACAACCGCTATTTTTTTATTGGCAAATTTTTCTTTGGCCGCTAACGATGATTTTGGCTTAAATTTCGCGGCCGGCACAGGTTTAAATAACTCCCAGGACATTAGAATAATTATCGCCAAAATTATTAGAATAGCTTTTGGTTTTTTAGGCATCATCGCGGTCGTCTTAATCATGTACGCCGGCTGGCTTTGGATGACGAGCCAAGGTAATGAGGATAAGATTGAGCAAGCCAAAAAAATATTAACCAACGCGGTTATCGGTTTAATAATTATTATATCCGCTTTTGCCATTGTAAGTTTTATTTTAAATAAATTAGTTAGCGGTGGCGGGCCGGGCGGTGGCGGGCCGGGCGGTGGCGGGCCGGGCGGTGGCGGAATTTCTGCCTTGGGCAATGGCATTATTGAAGCGCATTACCCGGTCCGCGATCAAAAAGAAGTGTCGAGAAATGTAAGCATTATTATTACTTTCAGGGAGCCCATAAAAGCCAACACCGCCTGTGAAACCACGGCTGATAAGTGCGCGGGTGAAAATATTAATAAAGCAGTGGTTAGAATTTTTAGAAAAAGCCAAGCAGCTAAATGCGCGATTGATTACTCGGTTGAATCCGGCTGCGATTCTTTGGTTGAAACAAAAGTTTATTCATCGGTTGACGGCAAAACTTATGTTTTCGCGCCCAAAGATTATTTAGGTTCGCCTTCAGAATATATTGATTATTCAGTTTATTTGGGCAGTGGTTTATTAAGGCGGTTGGGCGAAAAAGCTTTTCCCGGATTGGCAAAGGATTATGGCTGGAGTTTTGAAGTAAGCAATAAAATTGATTTAACGCCGCCGCAAGTTAAGCGGGGCGAAGCGGTTCCGGCGCCGGATAATATAAAAGACATAACAAATTCTGTCGGCGGCGCGCTAGCCAGCGGCCTGATTACGGTTAACGCAAATCCGTTAATTGATCAAGGCGGCAGGGTGGTGAGCGTAACCGAGACAGGGGATAGTCCGGCGGCCAGTGCGGCAGTTAATAAAAATTGCCAAAGAGACGGAAATTTTAACATAGATATAAAAGACGGTCCGATCGCCACCCTGTATCAAGACAGTATTAAATTGGGGCAGGGAACTTTTGGCTCCAAGGGTAATAACAAACAAGCGGTTTTTTCTGAATGTAATTTAGCCTTAACTATTTCTCAAGCTGATATTAGTTTTAAAGAAGGCGATTTATGGAATTTAGTATTAAATAAAGCGATCGCGGCCGATATTATAACCGCGGGAAATATAACCTATACTGCTAGCAGTAGTGAAAGCGGCGTTAATTTTAAAGTTGGGCCAACTAATGAAGCTACCGCTCAAAGCTTAGTTAATATTTTAGCTAATAATCCAGATCTAACAGCGGATAGAACAGACAATGTTGTCGTGGTAACGGCTAAAATAGCTGGCGCGGCTGGCAATAATATCAATTTATCAAGTAGCAACCCGTCGGCTTTAGCCATCAGCGCCATGTTCGGTGGAAAGGATAAAGTAAATAATATCACGATCAACGACCAAAAAGACCAGCCCATGAATACAGCTGTTCAAATTAACTTTAATGAAGCTATTATGCCCTTAACGGTTTCCGGGACTAGTGATGAGTTAAAAGATTATATAAAAATAGTTAATGCTGACCCGGCCGCCAAGCCAAAGGAGGCGGTTTGCGCGGCTGACGCCGAGTGTAAGTCATTTATTTGTGCCAACGGAAACTGTATTGGTGATAATGAATATTTAAGAGGAAAATTTACGGTCTCTAACCAATACAGCACGGTTGAATTTTTATCGGATAAAGAGTGCGGTTTTAATACTTGCGGCGAAAAGATCTATTGTTTGCCGGCTAATAGTCATTTAAGGGTGGAACTCTCCGCGGCTGATTTAATTACTTGCGCCGATAATAGTGACTGTCGGGATAAATCGCCGTTTAATATTTGCGATCCGGCCAGAAAGTTTTGCCGCGATAATGAAAATGAATATTATCCTCAAGCCGATAAAACTAGACCCAACATCGTTAATGGCCTAGTTGACGCGGCTTTTAATTCCTTGGACGGCAATCGCGACGGCTCGGCTTATGGTCCGGCCAGTTTTTATAATGAGAATGCGCCGCTGGCTATTGGCAACGGCGACAATTATGAATGGTCGTTTTTTATAACCGATCGGCTTGATTTAACCCCGCCGAAAATTAAAACCACTACGCCGGTAATCAATGAGCCTGATGTTGATTTAATTAAGGCGATTAAAATTAGTTTTGACAAATTAATGCTGTCTTCGCGTTTAACCACCGGCAGTTTGACAATTCAAAACGGTAAAGACAGCATAATTCATTATTTGCTTAATTTAAGAAGTTTTGTTGATCAGCCTTTAGGCTATTGGGTGACTAATGTTGGACGGCAAAGCGTAGCCGGCGGAGTGATAGATCAAACTGACGCCTATATAAACCATAGCCAGTTTAGCGGAGCTTCAACCTATAAGGCTCAGGCCGGTTCAGGCTTAAAAGATATTCACCAAAATTGTTTTCTGCCTTGTTCCAGCCAAACTATAGCCGGCGCTCCATCTTGCTGTAATGGCGCGCCCACGGAAAAAGAAAGCTGCCCATAGTAAAATTTTATTGTCATTGCGAGCGACTGAAAGGAGCGAAGCAATCTCACGGACGAAGAGTTTAACCAGAGATTGCTTCGTCGCTAGCGCTCCTCGCAATGACAAAAACTCAATGACTAAAAAAATAAAAAATCTAATAATATTTACTTGTCTGGTAACGGCAATTTTTGCCGCGGCTCATTTTGCCGTGGCGGCCGGGCTTGATGTTGGTTTAGACAAGGCGGCTGGCACGGGTTTAAGCGCGGTTAACGACCCGCGCGTTATCGCGGCCAAGATAATAAGAATAGCCTTGGGTTTTTTGGGCCTGATCGCGGTCAGCCTGATTATTTACGCCGGTTGGTTATGGATGACCGCCGAGGGTCAGGAAGAAAAAATAGCCAAAGCCAAAAAAGTTTTAATCGGCGCGGTCATCGGCCTGCTCATAGCCGTGTCGGCTTTTGCCATCGCCAGTTTTATCTTATCCAAACTAATTGGCGCGACCACTGGCGGCGGCGATGGTACGGTTTGCGACCCGCCTTGCGGCAACGGACAATTTTGCTGTAATAGTTCATGTTCCAGCTCGCCTTGCGGCGGCCCTCCCGGCGGCGATTTTTTTAATATAAGATCAACTATTCCGAGAAATTTAGATACTGGGGTAATTAGAAATGCGATCATAAAAGTTTTCTTTAATAAAACTATCGGCGATACTGTTAATCAGGCGATTTTAGATAATAATTTTAAAGTGGAAAAAATTGCCGTTATTGATCCGGCGACTGAAGCTGAAACTGACTTTGGTCCTGAGCTGGTGGCCGGTATGGTAGGTCTAGCGCCCAACCGCGAAGAAATAAATTTTAAGAGCGGCGCCGCTTGCGGCAATGAAGCCAATACTCCCAATTGCTTGCCAGAGTGGAGTAAATTCAGGGTAACTGTTAACGGCGCTAGCGGTCTAGTGTCAGTCAATGGCCAAAGCTTAAATTGCTCTTTAGGAGCTAACTGCCAGTTTGTATTTTCAACTAGTAATGTTATTGATGCGAGCGGGCCCAGGTCAGGAATCTTGTCAGCGCAAATCTGTCGGGATGATGGCGCGTTAGCCTCAATCCCGAATGCCAATTTAGTTAATGGCTGGGCCAGAGATGATATCGGCGTGGCTGATTTAAGATTTTGCTCCCTAAAACAAGGCGAAACGGAAAATTGTTTTCCTGATTCGGTTAAAACCGGCGGTCTGAGCCAAACTTATTTAAGCCATAGTTATAAATATGATACTAGTAGCTATCAAGTTGGCGATAATTATATATTTAGAGTTAAAGCTAGCGATGCGGCGGCGCAAATTGGTAACGCCGAGTTTACTACAACAATACGCGCCGGACATTGCTGTAATGGCGTAAAAGATTCAAATGAAACCGATGTGGATTGCGGCGGCGAGTGCGGGGCCTGCGAGGGCGCGGCGTGCGCTAATGATATGAGCGCGCCGGCGGTTTGCAGTGATAATTTATGCGCTTCACAAACTTGTAGTTCTAATGGTTCTACGGCCGCCAGCTGCGCCCAAGCCGGTTATGCGGCCGGAACTGAAAGCTGCTGTTTGTGCCAGCGGCCGCCGATCATTACCGGCTTGTCTCCTTTAGGCGGTTTTTGCGCTGATGACATAAATAAAGCCTGCTTAACCGATAACGATTGCGGTCCGGTCATTAAATGCGATATTAATACGTCTAATGGCGCGGTGGGTAATTTTTTTACGATTTCCGGCAGATATTTTGGCGCCAGTCCGGGTAAAGTTTATACTTTTGACGGCGCCGCCGGCTGGGTTGAAGCCAAATTAGCCAATGATGCCGCGGCCGGTAATGCTCAATGCGGCAATAAGGTTTGGAGCGACAGCCAAATAATTGCTATTGTTCCGACCGGCGCTAAAACAGGAGCAGTAAAAGTAGAGGTTGCTGGCGGGTTAGACACGACTAGCAATAAAACCGGCGTGCCTGATTTTAAAATAAATACCATTGATCGGCCCGGACTTTGTTTATTAAATCCTGATCAGGGCAAACAAGATGATATAATAAATTATAATGGCATTAAACTCTCTGCTGCCAGCCCTTATTTTGGTAATTTAGAAAGTAAAGTCGCCGGAGTTGAACCAGTTTTTAATAATAAAGACGGCACGGCTAAAGTGCCTAATATCGCGGCCGGCAGAACCACCAGTTTTGTTATAAAAGGCAAAGTAATCAGTAATTTTTTAAATTTTACTAAACAGGCGGAAGTGGATAAAGGACCGTTTATTACTTCATTTGAACCTCACGAAGGCGCGGTCGGACAATATGTAACCATTAACGGCCGTGGTTTCGGCAATACCAGAGGATTGGTTTATTTTGGCGGTATTGACGGTCAGGCGGCTAGTTTTGATTTTCCCCAAATTTGCGCCGACTCAATTTGGAGCGATAAGCAGGTTATTATAAAAGTTCCGACCGGGCTGGCTAATGGCCATTATAGAATCACCATGAAAATCGGCGCTTGGCCGGCTATTGATACTACGGCTATTCAGCCGGCGGTTGATTTTGAGGCTGATGATTCTTTGCCGTTAAAACCTAGTCTATGTAAAATCAATCCCATAATCGGCCAGGCTAATAGCCAGATAAATTTGTATGGCGAGTATTTTGGCCAGCAAGACAGCAACAGTAAAGTAAGATTTCAGCTAAATAAAGATCAGACGGTTTTTACTTATTGGGCTAAGGATGATGATCCAAAAATAACCGGCTTTAAGTCTGATAAAATAATAGCTAAAGTGCCGGTTGAGGCTATAACCGGACCGGTCAGGGTAGTTAAGAATAATCCAGAATTAGTTGGCAATGGTTTAAATTTTACCGTGGGCGCTTGCGAAAAAACCGCTGATTGCGGCGCTGGCAGTCTTTGCTGTTCGGCCGGCACGCCTTACGCCGGCCAATGCAAAACCGGCGTTGTCGAGCAAGATGTTTGTTTTCTGGAAATAAAAGCTTGCGTTTATGAATGGAATTTTAGTACCGCCGGTTCTGTCTGCTCGGTTAATCAGAGACAATGCGGCCTTTCTTGCTGTAACACAGGCGATAGCTGTGATGCTGGCTATGATAATGGCACAGGCAAATGCGATGATATTATTTGCGCGCCGGGAGTGATTACTTGCGGCAGTCAGTGTTGTCCAGGCGCGATTAGCTGTGATATTGAGACTGGAGCTTGTCCCGGACAATGCGCGGCCGGCCAGACAAGATGCAATATCCCGAGTTCGCCGATTGGCGCGCCTCAATTTAATTGCTGTAGTAGGGGTCAGTGTAATGAGTTGACAGGCCAATGCGATAGTTGTCCGGTTGATAAACCGGATCAGTGCGGCAACGGCGGCTGTTGCAGCAGTGTGGCCAATTGTAAAGATACTGACAATAATCCGGCTACTCCCACTCAATGCGCTGATCCTCTATCTTGCGCCAGTTATGGCAATCAGTGTTCAGATTCTTATTTATGTCCTAATTCGCCGGGCAAGTGTTCAGTTAAGCCAGGCGGCCCGGTTGATACTGGTATAAAATGCAGCGATGACGTCTGCCAAGAATTAGCCGGCTGCCAGGGCAATGATGGAAGTAATCTATGCTCCTACAGTTTAACCTTAAATAGATGTAAAAAAATTTCCGACACTTGTGATTTAGCTCAAGTTATTAATGATATAAACGGTAGACAAGTTGCGTTAAAATGCGGCTTGGTTGACAGTAAAAATGTCTGGTATTATGAGAGTAAACAAACTTGCGTAAGCGGCTACAGCAAAAGTATTGATAAAAATAAATGTTTGGGTGCGGACTGTACTGCTTGCGACAATGGATTTGCTTGTGTCGCGGAAAATGAAGCTGGGATTTGCGTGGTTGATATGAATATTTGTCCGGCCGACTCCAGCTGTGATAATGGTAAGTGTTTAAAAATAATACAGTCGAATTGCGAATGCTGTTGCAATAAAACTGAAAATACGGTCAGCGGCAGTAATCCGGCTTGTTGTACTGGTCTTAGTTGCCAATCAACTTGCGGCGCTGGCGGAAATTTTGGGCTTTGCACCGGTTGCACCGTGGCCGGCGATCAGGCCGCTGCTAACGCGAAATGCAATTGTACCGGCGCTAGCGGAAAATTTTGCGATATGGCCGGCGCCGGCGGACTAGGGACCTGCTTAGACTGCGCTTCTCTAACTAATGCGCAAGCGTGCAGTGATCAGGGAAAAGATTCCTGTTGTGTTGATGCGCAGTATGGCAATACTTGCCGCGCCGGCGCCGGGCAAAAAGGCATTGGCGTTAGCGGCAGTCCTGATTATAATTATTGCGCTTATTATCAGTGCCAGATAATAAACGTTAGCGCTGTCTGCGGCGGACCGATAGCCTCCTCCACTTCGCCGACTTATAAAACTGAAACTGACTGTAACGAGCAATGTGAACCGCCACCGCAATTCGGCCAGCAGTGTTCTACTTATGGTTCAATCAAGGGCGAAAAAACAGCGGGAAAAAGCTGTAATATCAGCCAATGCGCCGGATTTTCTTGCTTAAATGATAATGGGTCTGGTCCGACGGCGCCTAATGCCTGCGGCACTTGTTGTTGTGATCCTAATGCCGCAGTTGATCAATGTAAAGCAATCAGCTCAAACTTGTCTTGTTATAAAGATAAAGGCAGTTGTTCTGGCGCTAATCGCGGACTTTGTTGCGGTTGCAGTAAGGATAATGAATGCGGCGATGGTAATATAGGCTGTGGCGGTGATACCTGTTGCCAGGCCAGGCCCAGAGTAGTTGAAACCACGCCGACTGACGGAGACGGCAATGATGGCGAGCATAAAGTTTGCCGTAATAGCCTGATTAAAGCCGTTTTTAATCAGGCTATGCAAATAAATAGTTTTAACACCAATATTATCGTAGTCGGCGATTATAAACTGGAAGCTTGTCCGGCTGATACCGAATATTTAACCGCTATTTATAGACCGAACATTTTTGTTAGAATAAAATTTTGGCTGGCTAAAATACCAGTAGTTAATAAATTATTTATCTCTGAAGTCAGAGCCTTAACTGGAAATTATTGCTCAGTTATCGGCAAAGTCAGCGGTCTGATAAAAACCGATGCCAGCGGCGCTAAAACAACCGATCTGGAATTCCGGCCGCAAAAGGCCCTAGAGGCAAATCGGAAATATTATGTTATAATAAAAGGCGACTCTGACGTGGCCGATGCTGTGAGCAACGGAGTTTTAAGCCAAGCTGGCATTGGTATGAAAGCAGAAGGCTATAATGAGGAAAACCCAGCTATTTTTAACGGCCTAGCTTTCGCTAATGCTAAGGTTTGGTCGTTCACTACTATGGGCGAAAATGAAGTAAATAAGGGAATTTGCACAATTGATAAGGTTGTGGTAAATCCAAGTTCGTATGTTTTTCAGACCAATGAAGATAATAATAGAGATAATAATCAGGCTGATAAAACGACTTTTAACACCATTACCGATAGTGATCTGGTTTTTAGCGCACAAGCTTACGCCAGCAACGGCCAGCTTTTAACCGCTACGGCTGATTATAACTGGTCCTGGACCTGGACATCAGATAATGAGGCTGTGGCTAAGGTAGAAAAACTTGCCGAACCAGAGCCTTTTAGAGCTATGGTTACAGCACAAAAAAAAGTAGTTGATGATAAAACTGAAATTACCGCTATGGCTAAATTTTCCGATATAGAGAAAGCCGGTAGCGCTAAGGTCTATGTATTTTTATGTAAAAATATTTGGCCGCCGCTTAAGAACGACATAGGCGGTAATTTAATTTGGGAGTCATGGCGAGATGCGCCTAATAATTGCACTATCCCGGCCGATAATTGTTCTGACAATAATTTTGAATTATATTATTGCCGCGATGCTGGTGGCTTAGGCACGGCTGATGATTTGCCGGCTATTTTAAGCGATACGGCCGTAATCCGCGGTTTTTCAGCCGAACCGGATATTTTAAAAGAATTTTATTTCTTTAGAGAAGAGTTGCCTGATACGGCTGGTATAAATTTAGCTACTACGACTAACGACACGATTAAACAGGGTGGCAAGGCTGGTCTGGTTTGGCAGGCTATTACTGTGCCCGATGGACAAACCTTAGACAAATATTTGGTTTATTATGGCGTTAAATCTAAAAATTATACTGAATTAGCTGCCGTGGCCACAGTCGGCACAATTGATAACCCGTTTATCATCAGTAATTTAATCAATGGTGTTAAATATTATTTCGCGGTTACAGCCAAATACAAGAGCGGAGCCGAGAGCGGCTATTCTAATCAGACTAATTTTATCCCGGCTGACAAGTGGCCGCCGTTTAAGCCGGTTTTGTCCGGCGTATCTATGGCGACAAGCACTGCTAGCTTAAGCTGGCCGGATAATCAAGACGATACTGCCTTTTATAAAATTTATTATGGCGCCATTAGCGGCTTTTTAGGCGCGTCGGTAAGTTTAGATAAAAATAAATGTGTTGATGAAAAATGCGAATTGAAAATAAATAATTTAAACAGCGGCACAACCTATTATTTCGCGGTCTCGGCTATAGACGGTTATAATAATGAAAGCAATAAGTCTAGTGAAATTAATTTAATAATAAAATAATATGTTTGATGAATTAGACAAGCAAAATACACCGCTCCAACCGCCAGCGCCGGTTAAAACCGAAGACATTTTTTCCCAAGTTGATAAAACCGTTAAACCCGAGCCGTTCAGGCCAAGAGATCCTAATTCTCCGCCAGCTTCAGGCACGGTCATACCGGCGGCGGCCGGCTGGCTAAAAAATAAGCCCATGGTTTTCAGCTTGATTTTTGGCGGCTTATTGGTAGTTTTAGCTGGTGGCTATTTTGGTTTAAAGCTGGCGGTTAATGGCGCGGCCACGGTTAAAAAGACCGCGGTTCAAGAAGAAACAAAAAATAACCCGTCGGCGCCGGCGGGTCAAGTCAAAACAGAAATTCCAAATTTAGTTGAGCCGCCGCTTCAGGCGACTAGCACGCCCCTAGATCAGCCGGTTGAACCGCCCAAAGTTAGCCAGCCGATTGATACTGATCAGGATGGCTTAACCGATGAAGAAGAGGCCAGATTAGGCGCTAATGCTAATAATCCGGATACTGATGGCGATGGTTTGACTGACCGCGAAGAAGCCAAAGTCTACGGCACGGATCCGCTTAAAGCTGATACTGACGGCGACGGCTATGCGGACGGCGCTGAAATTAAAAATAACTATAATCCTAATGGCCAGGGCAAATTATATGAAATAAAATAGCCTTATGTATTATGTTTAATTTTTTCAATTTTTTTAAAAAAAATAAATTAGAACAGCCTGAAATAATAGAAAAAAAAGTTTCTGATGCTTTGCCAGAACCGGTTAAAACTGATGATGTAGTTATTCATGTTATGCCGGAACGTTTCCGCCATCAGCCGGTTAAACAAAGTAACGCTAAAACTACCGGCTTGGTGATAATTGTCAGTGGAGCCATGGTTTTAATAGTGGCTTCGGCGGCTTTATATTATTTTTTATTAAGGCAGCCAAGCGCCACGGTTGTTCAAAAGCCGCCAGCGGCCGCGGAGAATAATCAGCCGCCAGAAACCGCGCCGACCGTTAAAATTCCCGAGGTTATAACCGCCACTGGCACCGAAACCGCGACTTTGTCTTTAGGCGGCGAAAGCGCCACTACCACCGCGGCTACGACAACTCCTGAAAATGCGCCGCCGGCTCAAGACCTTAATTTGCGCGCCGGCGCGGACCGTGATAATGACGGCTTAACCGACTTGGAAGAGACTCTTTTAGGCGTCAGTTCAACTACGCCGGACACTGACGGCGATGGCTATCTTGACGGCGCTGAACTTATAAATTTATATAATCCGGCCGGCGCTGGCAAATTAACCGCCAATGCGCATATTTCTCTTTATGAAAACAAGACTTTTGCTTATGATTTGCTTTATCCCTCGGCCTGGACAACCAGCATTAACGGCGGGGACGATTCGCTCATGTTTAAATCAGGCGATAATCAATTTGTGCAGATCATCGCCCAGCCTAACGCCAATAAAGAAACACTTGACGCTTGGTATATGGAACAGCTGGCCGTTTTAACTATCAATGAAGCCGATCGAGCAAGCGGTTCTAATTGGCAGGGTCTTAAAAGTCCGGACAGTTTAAATGTGTATCTAATGGATAAAAAGCAAAACTATATTTTCAGCTTAACCTATAACCCGGGCAACGCCGATGTTTTAGATTATTCTAATATTTTCAAGATGATGATTAAGTCATTTAATTTAAAAGATTAGCCGGCATGAAAATTGAGATAAATAATTTAACTAAAGAAAAAATTGATTTGAGGTTGGTAAAGAGAATTATAAGCGCTTTTAGCCGGGCTTATAAAGTAAATAAAAATAAAGAGCTTTCTCTGGCCTTTGTCAGCGATGCGGTCATAAAAAAATTAAATAATACTTATCGCGGCTTAAATCAAACGACTGACATTTTGTCGTTCGCGGGAGAAGAAAATTTTTTAGGCGAACTGGTTATTAATTATAGTCAAATTAAGCGCCAAGCCGGCGACTTTAAGAATAGCGCTGAAAAAGAATTGGTTTTTATATTAGTCCATGGCTTGCTCCATTTAATCGGTTGTGATGATAAAACCAAAAAACAAAGGCTAGAAATGATAAAGTTGGGCGAAAAGTTTATAAAAAATTATTTATGATATGATATGATTAGAGTTTCAAGACTGTTTAAAAGCTATACCTACGCTATTAAGGGGTTGTTTAAAACTTTTCGCGAAGAGCAAAATTTAAAAATTCAAATTTTTGCCAGCCTGATGGTATTTATTTTAGGAATTTATTTTTCTCTTAGCCGGCTTGAATGGGCGGTTTTAACGTTGGCGGTTTGTTTGGTTTTAACCGCCGAGATTACCAACAGCGCGGTTGAACGGGTAACTGATGTTTTAAAACCCAGGATCAATACTTACGTCAAAGAGATTAAAGATATTATGGCGGCCGCGGTTTTACTGTCGTCCATCGCGGCGGCGATTATCGGTATTTTAGTTTTTTGGCCTTATTTGAGTAAATATTTTGGACAGTTTTAAATTATTTTAGTATAATATAAATACGAATTACGAATCCTTTACGAATTTACAAATAATATAATAAAAATTAGCGAATAAATTAAACCGTATTCGTAAATTCGTATTAAATTTGTAATTTGTATACATTATGAAAGATAACGTTATTGCCGGACTTGATATCGGCTCAACCGCCATTAGATTGGTGGCCGGTAAAAAGATGGCTGGTGAATCAGGTGAACAACTGCATATTTTAGGCGCGGTTAGCGTGCCGGCCCAGGGTATCAGCCGAGGCGTGGTTAATAGCATAGAAGACGCCACTTCGGCTATTTCGGCTTGCCTGGAAAAGGCGGAAAGATTGATCGGCGTGCCGGTAACCAATGTCTGGGTAGGCATCAACGGTCCTAATTTAAAATGTGAAAAAAGTCAGGGTGTCGTGGCCGTGGCCCGGAGCGATAATGAGATAACCGAGGACGACGTTAATCGGGCGGTTGAAGCGGCGCAAGCTTTATCCGTGCCGCCCAATTATGAAATCATTCATGTCATACCGGTAAGGTTCGCGGTGGATAACCAGCAAGACATAAAAGACCCGATCGGCATGACCGGCGTCAGATTAGAAGTTGAAACCTTGATTATTCAGGGCCTGTCCAGCCAGATAAAAAATTTAACCAAAGCTATTTATCGCACCAGCCTGGAAATTGAAGATTTAGTTTTATCGCCCTTAGCCGCGGCTGAAGTCGTTATCGGCGCCAAGCAGAAAGAATTAGGCGCGGCCTTAATTAATATCGGCTCGTCAACCACCAGTCTGGCGGTTTTTGAGGAAGGCGAACTGCTCCATGCGGCGGTAATTCCCATCGGCTCCGAGCATATCACGGCCGACGTGGCCATCGGTTTGCGCTGCCCGATTAATTTGGCCGAAAGAATTAAACTGGAATTTGGCTCGGCGCGCGGCGATAAGTTCACTAAAAAAGACGAGGTGGATGTAAGCGATTTAGCCAGAGAAGAAAATATTTCCGAAGATAATTTAGTGATTTCTAAAAAATACGTGGCCGAAATCATTGAAGCGCGGGTTGAAGAAATTTTTGAAAAAATTGACAATGAATTTAAAAAAATAGATCGCTCGGGCATGCTGCCGGCCGGAGTTTTTTTAATCGGCGACGGCGCTAAATTAAATGATTTGGTGGAAGTGGCAAAAAATAAATTGCGCTTGCCCGCCTGTCTGGGTTCTAATCAAAATGTTTCTTTGGCCATTGATAAAGTTAATGATGTTAATTATTTAACCGCTTTGGGGTTGGTCGCCTGGGGCAATCAGCTAACCAGGCGCAAAAAAAATTCTAAGATAAGCTGGCCGTCCGCCGGCGCGGCCGGCAAAGGCCTGGAGCAAATTAAAGACTGGCTTAAATCGCTGATACCGTAATTTAGGCGGGTGTATAAAAGATTTATACAGTCTGGCTTTTAGGGTAATTGGCAGGCACTTGATAAAAATATTATTATAGGTTAAGCTTTAAGTAGTGAATTATGAATAATGGATTAAGCAAATTAAGCAATTCGCCGCGGTTTATAAAATTCCTAATTCCTAATTCCTAATTCCTAATTCTATTTATATGGCGGAAGTAAAACCGGTGGTGGAAACATTTGCTAAAATAAAAGTTATCGGCGTGGGCGGTTCGGGCGGGTCGGCCGTCAATCGCATGATTGATTGCGGTATCAGGGGGGTTGAGTTTATCGCGGTTAATACCGACGTGCAGGCGCTTCATTATAATAAAGCTTCAAAAAAAATACATATTGGAAAAACCATAACCCGAGGCTTGGGCGCGGGCATGAATCCGGATTTGGGCAAACGTTCGGCCGAAGAGGCGCAGAACGAAATCAGAGATATGCTTAAAGACGCGGACATGGTTTTTGTCACTTGCGGCTTGGGCGGCGGCACCGGCACCGGCGCTTCGCCTTCTATCGCCGAGATTGCCCGCGACTTAGGCGCTTTAACCGTGGCAGTCGTAACTAAGCCGTTTGCTTTTGAAGGCGCGCAAAGAAAAAATATCGCCGAGCGCGGCTTAGCCGAGCTGGCTGATAAAGTAGATACCATCATTACCATTCCTAATGATAAACTTTTGCAAGTGATTGATAAAAAAACTTCGCTGTTAGACGCGTTTATGGTGGTTGATGAAGTTTTAAGGCAGGGGGTGCAGGGCATTTCCGAGTTAATTACCGTGCCTGGCTTAATCAATGTGGATTTTGCGGATGTTAAAGCGGTTATGGCCAATGCCGGTTCGGCCTTAATGGGCATCGGGCAGGCTTCAGGCGAGAATAAAGCCATTGAAGCGGCCAAGGCGGCTATCAGTTCGCCGCTACTCGAGATGTCGATTGAAGGCGCGCGCGGCATTTTATTTACCATCGTGGGCGGGCCGAATTTAGCCATGCACGAAGTTAATGAAGCGGCTAAAGTAATTACTTCTTCGGTCGATGAAGACGCTAAAATTATTTTTGGCGCGGTCATTGACGAAAAATATAAAGATGAAATTAAAATAACCGTGGTGGCTACTGGTTTTGACGGCCGCCGTCTGGGCGTAAGCGAAGCGGTTGCTTCAGACCGGATTTATACGCCCAATCCTTATATAATCGCGGAAGAGGATAGAGACAATAAGGAGCAGCTGGCTAAAAAAAGAAGTAAAATTTCTCCTTTGAAGCAAGCTCAATCAGAGCCGGCGCAAAAAAAAGGCGCTGAAGCCGAAGCTGAAGATGAATTAGGCATCCCGGCCTTTATTCGGAAGAAGATGATGTAAATTTGATCTCGCATCATTCCGATATCCGTCAGCCGGCTGAGTCGGAATCAAAAATTTTGTTTTTTATTCTTATCCATAGTTTACGTAGAGGAGAATTTATCTATTAAGCCACGCTACTTTTGCTTCAAGCCTGGTTTTTTGTAATTTTCAATTAAATAAAATCCATGAAAGAAGAAAAATTTAGTTGACTAGCGATGCTTCTAAAATTGGGTTGATCACGGAAATGCCTTTATGACTTTTAAAAACATAGCAGCCAATTTTTTTCCGACGGCATTAATGGGGTTTTAATAAAATCTTGCAATTTTAAATTATTAGTGTATAATGGAAATAATTAAATATCACCTATAATTAAGCTTTTAGTAAAAGGTGGCTAAAGGGCTTTTCTGCGAAGAAAGGTTAAGAGATTTTTTTATTTTATTTACCCCGTTCCGAAGAAATTAAATTAAATAATAATCAGCCTGATATTTCTAACGATGACTTTCAGAAGCTTTTAGACGCGGAAAACGGCAAGATTCCTCAAGTCGGCGATATTATCATGGGTACGGTTTTAGCCGCTTCCAAAGCCGAAGTTAAACTTGATATCGGCGGCATCGCTACCGGCGTGGTGCGCGGCCGCGAGCTTTATTTTGAAGCTGAAGAATACGCTAATTTAAAGCCGGGCGATGAAGTTGAAGCCACTATTGTTGAAGAGGAAAACGAAAATGGAGACATAGAATTGTCATTCCGGAGCGCCGGCCAGCAAAAAGCCTGGAGCGCTTTATTTGACGCTTATGAAAACCGGAAAATATTAAAGTTCAGGGTTAATGACGCTAATAAAGGCGGCCTATTGGTAAGCTATGGCCAAATTCAGGGTTTTTTGCCGGTGTCGCAGTTAGCGCCGGAAAATTATCCGCGAATTAATGGCGGCGACAAAGGCCGGATTTTAGATAAGTTAAAATCTTTTATCGGCTCTGATTTTGAAGTTAAAATCATGACTTTGGATGAAAAAGATGAAAAATTGATCGTCAGTGAGAAAGAGGCCTGGCAGGAAAAGCAAAAAGACATAATTTCCCAGTATAAAGTCGGCGGTACGGTTGAGGGAGTAATTACCGCTTTAACCGATTTTGGAGTTTTTGTAAGTTTTGGCGAAAATCTGGAAGGCTTGATTCATATTTCCGAGTTGGCCTGGCAGCGGATTGATGATCCGTCCGATTTATTTAAAGTTGGCGACAAAGTTAAGGCCGAAATAATTTCTATTGAAGGTTCAAAAATATTTTTATCAACCAAGAAACTTTTAACTGATCCCTGGAGCGAGGTAGAAAAAAAATATAAGATCGGTCAGGCGGTTGCCGGTACGATTCTTAAAATCAACCCGTTCGGCTTATTCGTTGAGTTGGACGCGGATATTCATGGCCTGGCGCATATCAGCCAGGTTGGTTTAACGCCGGGACAAAAGATCAGCGAGGTTTTTCGGCCCGGAGAAAAAAAGAATTTTACCATTGTTTCTCTTGAATCTAAAGAACACCGCTTAGGTTTAGTTATAGCGGCCGCGGATGAACCTGCCCGCCTGCCTGCGCAGGCAGGCGCAGGCAGGCAAGACACTAAAATCAAGGCGAAAAAAAGACTTTCGTAATTCAATTCAAAGGTTATAAAAGAGATTGAAGTAGAAATTGAAAAAATAAAATTTATTATAGTGAACACGGTTGGCCGCGAATTAGTTGACTGGATAAGTATTTTAGATTATGATTTTTTAGCCTGCAATAGGGCTATTTATTTTTTGCCGCTATCGTCTAGTGGTTAGGACACCAGGTTTTATTCATCCCCGCACCTTTTTTTATTTGAATTTACGGCCCCTTCGTCTAATGGTTAGGACACCAGGTTTTCATCCTGTAAACAGGAGTTCGATTCTCCTAGGGGCTACGAATTTATTTTATTAAAATTTTTCCATAAAGGTGCGGGGCAAGCCTGGTAACCGGGGTCCGATTCCCCGTAGCGGTGCCAAATGCTTTACATTATTCAGCGCAAAGTATATAATTTAAACATAATAATAATTAACTAAATAACATCACTATGGAAAAAACTAACAAGTTATTTCTTTGGGCCGGGCTTTTAATCGGTTTAGCCGTTTTCTCCCTGCTCTTGAATCTAGTTTTTATTTTTAATGGCGCTTTAGGCTCGTTAACGATAAAAACCAGCCGGGTGGCTGGAGCAACGATTAACCAAGATACAACCACGCCGCCGTCTAATCAACCCGCGCCTTCGCCCGCGCCAGCCGCGCCAGCGCCAGCGGCTAAACAAACCTTTAATATTACCAAAAGCGATCATGTGCGCGGCGATTTTAACGCGCCGGTCACTTTAGTGGAATTTTCTGATTTTGAATGTCCGTTTTGTGAACGGCATTATCCAACCATGAAACAAATTCTTAGTAATTATAAGGATAAAGTAAGGATGGTTTATAAACATTTTCCTTTAAGTTTTCATCCCAGCGCTCAAAAAGCGGCCGAGTCTTCAGAATGCGCTTCCGAACAAGGCAAATTTTGGGAATATCACGATAAAATATTTGACAATCAGTCCAGCGGCTTAAGCCTTGACAAATTTAAACAATGGGCCGTAGATTTAAAACTCAACACTAAAAAATTTAATGATTGTCTTGATACTGGAAAATACGCCGCAAAAGTCCAGTCCGATACCCAGGAAGGAGCGCAAAAAGGAGTTAATGGCACGCCGGCAACTTTCGTTAACGGCCAGTTAGTCAGCGGCGCTGTGCCTTATGAGCAATTTAAGCAGATAATTGACAGTTTATAATTTTTTCATGAAGAAAAATAAAATTATAATTATTATTGTTGCCGTTATAATTATCGGCTTAATGGCGCTATGGCTAAAATCAGCCGGGCCTGGTAAACTTGACGCGTTCGCTGACTGTTTAAAACAAAACGGCGCGACGTTTTACGGAGCTTTTTGGTGTCCGCACTGCCAAAGCCAAAAAGCCCTGTTCGGCAAATCGGCTAAACGTTTGCCGTATCTAGAATGTTCAACGCCGGATGGCCGCGGCCAAACAGCAGTTTGTAAAGACAAAAAGATTGAGAGTTATCCTACCTGGGAGTTTAAAGATGGTTCGCGTTTAAACGGCGAGATACCTTTAGCGCAGTTAGCTGAAAAAACCGGCTGTTTGTTGCCCCAATAAATTTATGCAACTCATTGCCACAGTTAATCAACTATTAATGCTGGCCACGATCGCCGGTCAGATTATCTTGGCTGTCCTGATCGTGTCGCTCGCCACCAGAAAGAGCGACCTGCTTAATTTTTTTGCCAAGCGCGCCCTGATCTTTTCGTTTATAGTCGCGCTTATGGCAACGCTCGGCAGTTTATTTTATTCGGAAATCGCCGGCTATGAGCCGTGTAAACTTTGCTGGTTTCAGCGGATTTTAATGTATCCGCAAGCGATTATTTTAGGCCTAGCCTGGTTGAAAAAAGATTATAATATTGCCTTATACAGTCTGGTTTTGTCGTCTCTAGGCGCGCTGATCGCCGCTTATCATTATCTTTTGCAGATTGGCCTGGCGCCTGCTATCGGTTGTTCGGCCGTTGGTTATTCAATTAGTTGCGCACAGAGGTTTGTCATGCGATTCGGTTATATTACCATCCCGATGATGTCCTTGACCGCGTTTTTACTTATTATAGGTTTTATGATCATACTTAAAAGGTCTAACTTATTAAATAAATTAAAATAAAATTTTATGGCCAGAAAAATAATTAAAACTTTAAAAGAGCCTTTAGAAATAAAGCCGCAGCAAGAATCGGTTTGGATTTGCACCTGCGGATTATCAAAAAACCAGCCTTTTTGCGACGGCTCTCACAAAAAAACCTTGGATGAGTCAGAGGATAAAATATATGAATATGATGAAGAAGGGCATCGGCAAGAAGTTAATAAATAACTAAATAAAGTAAGAATAAAATTACGGTTGCTAAAGGCCGAAGATTAGAATTATTATTATGGCCAGAAAAATAAAAGCCAGAATCATAATAATAACCGCGGCGGTTTTTTCAGGTTTATGTTTTACTGTTTTTATTAGGACGATTTTTAAGCTCGGTAATTTTCATGATTTGAAAATTGCCGAGTTTTTTTATTTAACCGGCAAATTGGCCGGTCTGACCGGTTTTTTATTTCTTGCCTTGCTCATATTTTCCGGCGACACGGCCAGATTTTTTGACCGATTTTTCGGCCTGGATAAAATAATAAAATTCCAGAGAAAATTTTCTGTCTTAAATTTGATTTTTATTTTAGCGCATCCGCTTTTTTTTATTTTAGCCGGCCTTTTATCCGGCCAATCGGTTTGGCCCTATATAATTCCGGATTTTTCAGTTATACCTTTGGTTTTAGGCCTGATGTCTCTTTATATTTTTATCATTATCCTGATCGCTTCTAAATTATATAAAAGAATTTCTTATACTATCTGGCAATATCTTCACATTTTAACTTACCTGCTGTTCTTTTTTGTTTTTTATCATGCGTTTAATCTTGGTTCTGATTTGGGTAATTGGCTTATTAGACTAATTTTCTTTACGCTTTTTTTAGCGGTCGCGAGCGGCATAATTTACCGGACTAATTATAAAATTAAACACAGATACGCCGGGAAATTTTATGTTCAAGCGGTTAAGCAAGAAACTACGGATGTTTTTACGGTTAGGCTGAAAGCGGAAAAAAAATTCCTCTTTAAAGCCGGGCAATTTTGTTTTTTAAGGTTAACTAAAAATAAATTATACGCCCGTCATCCTTTTACTATTTCCAGCGCGCCCGAACAAGCTGGACTTAATTTTACGGCCAAACTTACCGGCCGGTTTACCAAAGCCTTGTCAGAATTAAAAACCGGCGAAGAAATAATTATAGACGGCCCCTACGGGATTTTTACCATAGAAGATTGCGACAAAGATTTAATTTTGATCGCCGGCGGAGTCGGCATCACGCCTTTTATGAGTATGATCGGAGACAAGCTGGCGGCTAATAAAACGCAAAATATTATTTTACTGTACGGCTCAAAAACTAAAACCGATATAATTTATAAGCGGGAATTAGATAGCATACAAAAAACCTGGTTTAAAAAAATCTATATTTTAAGCCATGACCAGACCGTCTCCGGAACAAGCGAATATGAAACCGGCTATGTTGATCAGAAAATTATAAAAAAATATGTCAGCAATATAAATAATTCATTATTTTACATTTGCGGCCCGGAGCCAATGAAAAACAGTTTAAAACAAATACTGTGCCGGCTTGGCGTAAAGAAGCGCGATATTATGGTTGAAAATTTTTTTTGGTAATTACACAGCGCGCTAATTGTCAACTTCACTAGTGTATGCTACCATAAAAATATCAATTTAAGCGTAAAATATGTCTCCTAAAGTAAAGAAACTTATTCCCCTGTTTGCGCTATATCCATCAATCAAACTGGTGTATTTTTTTGGTTCTCGCGCGCGAGGCGAGGAGGGGCCATTAAGCGATTATGACTTCGCGGTGTATACGGACGGACTTAGTTCTAAAAAAATAAGCGAATTAAAAATTGAGCTTATCGGAAAAATCAGTTTAATTCTTAAGACCGATGACGTAGATGTGGTAATGCTTAATATCACTAAAAACTCCGAACTGAAATATAATATCATTCAGGAAGGAGTTCTGATCTTTGAACGAGAGCCATATAAAATTATCGTCGAGCCGAAAATTTTGAATGAATATTTTGATTTTTATTATCTGATTAAAAAAAATAATCTTACTAAAGCCTAACACGCTCATATGACTTCACCTACCAACATTGAAAATAAAATTAGCCTAATTGAAAAATATTTAGGTATTTTAGAAAGATACCAGAAATATTCACGAGAGGAAATTGAGCATGACATAGACATACGAGGAGCCGTTGAAAGGTACCTTTATCTTGCCGCGCAAGCTACTATTGAACTGGCCGAAACAGTAATAGCCTATAAAAAATTTAGAAAGCCTACTTCCATGAGCGAAAATTTTAGTATTCTTAATGAAGAAGGCGTTATCTCTTTGGAATTTTCTGAAAATTTAATAAAAATGACAGGATTTAGAAACGTTATTGCTCATGATTACGACAATATAGATTATGACATTGTCTATGATGTGCTTCATCATAAGTTAAATAACATCAAAAAGTTTATAGAGCTAGCAGAGGACTTGATTTAAATTTACTCTTGAATTAGAAAACGGCGAGTTCTATATAAGCGACTCGCCGTTGTTTTGTTAATTTTACCTTTATTCCTATTTCTTTTTTTCCTTAAAAAAAGAATAAGAAAATGCAAGTAATAAAAAAATTACTCCCAAACCAAAATAAACCTCCCATTTTACCTGCGACCATACGTACCAACAAATTAAAGCAATAATAAAACAAAAAACCGCTATCATCTTTTCCATCTTTTATTCCTCCTTGCTTTTATTTCTTGTTGTTAACACTAAATTGTTAAAGAAAAAAAATTTTCATCCTTACGGCAGTTCCCTCCCCCAGGGTTGAATGAATTTCACATTCATCCGGCAAGTTGTGAATGTAAAAAAGCCCCCAGCCGATACGGTTGCCCTCGGCGTCAACAGAAAGCTCCCCTTTTTCCACCATTGAAACAACGTCCGGCGGCTTAAGAATCTTATTTGTTCCTTTACCGAAATCTCGCACCTCTACTTCCAGAAAAGAGACGGACATTCTAATGATGACTTCCACCTTGAATTCAGGTGACACGGCATAGCCGTGCTTTACTGCGTTTTGAAAGGCCTCGTGCACGGCTCTTTCAAGATCTTCAATTTTTTCCGTTTTTCTCCTTTGTTAAAGACAGACTTTCTACGATAACCCTGATAATCGCCAGCACAAGGTAAATATTATCCAACGTACTGGTCAACGATAATTGAACCTCTTCCACCTTATCCGTCATCTTTTATTCCTCCTTACTTTTTTCGCAAAACATTTTCATTCTTACTAAAGTCCCTTGGCCAAGAGTTGATTCAACGGCCAATTCGTCAACAAACTGCCTGACTAAAAAAATTCCACAGCCTTGTCTAGCCTGACCATCTTTTATCCGTCTTATTTTTAGATCTTTTTTGTCTATTTGTTTAAAAACTTCAGCCGGACAGCCTTGGCCAAAATCCTGAATTTCAACAGTTAGACTTTTATCGTCAAAAATGAAAATTATATTAACAACATTTTCGCCTTCAATGCCTTTGTAGCCATGCTCAATGGCGTTAACCACAATTTCCTCTACGCATCGCTCCAGATTTTCAATCCTTTCTATACTTAACCCAACTTCATGAGCGATAAGTCGCATAACAACAATTGCGACTTCATCATAATGATACTCGCTTGGAATAGTCAGCTTAATCTCTTTTTTTTCTTTCATTTTTTACGCTCCTTATTAAATTGGATTGTTAAAGAAACTAAATTATCTTCAGCGCCTATTCACCAAAGACTTTTTAGCATATCATAAAACACCAATTTGTCAAGCGCCACACCCCAGCGACCTTGCAGGCGGGAGCCTTGTATGGTTTTTAGCTTAAAATAGTTTTCTTTTTTTCGTCATTAAAGTTAGCTAAGATTAGTCTATCATGTTTTAATTGTTTTTGTTAGGGGCTATCGGTTTTCGCAGTGCGCACAGGGTAGATTCAAGACTTTACTTTCTTACTTCTTTTTGCTACAATCCTAATATGTTTAGACGCTCTAAAGGAGCGATTTTTAAATGCTATTTTATGATTAAGAGCGGACGAAAAAAATTGAAAATTAGAGTGGAAAAAAAGCAAAAACCCAGCCGGGGCGGCAACCTGGTAGTTTTAGAAAATAAAGCCCAAGCCGAAGAAAATAAAAAGCTGTTAATCATGCGGCTGGGCGTGGCAGGGGTTATGCTTATTTTTTTTGCGGCCTGGATTTTTAGCTTAAAATATCAGTTTAAAACTAATGCGGCCAATAACCATAAAAGTTCGTTTGACTGGGAACAAACTAAAACTGAACTGGATAAAGCCCTGGGCCAGGTAAAACAGGGCTTTACCGAAATTAAACAGATTCAAGCGGCTAAACAGCAGAATACTTTGCCGCGCCCGCCCGAGCTGACGAGCCGGCAGATAAATTTATTAAAAGGCAAGCTGATAAACGAAACAGCGGCTAGTACGGCGAGCAGTACGAAGAAGTAATAACAAATGACAAATTTCTAATGACAAATCAATGTCAAAATCCAAATGTCAAAAAATAAATAATTTGTCATTAAATATATTATGCCTAAAAAAATATTAAAAATATTAAAGAAAAACCATCAAGAAAAAATTGAGCTGGAAGCGAAAAACGGCGTTGGTTCAATCCCTAATTTAACCGTGGTTAAAAAAGAAAAAACTCTTTACGGCATTGTTGAGCCCCAGCCGATTAACCAAGAAATGCGCCGGTCTTATTTAGACTATGCCATGAGCGTCATTGTTTCGCGCGCCTTGCCTGACGTGCGCGACGGGCTAAAGCCGGTGCACCGCCGGATTTTATACGCTATGTGGAGCGTTGGCCTTAGGGCTGGCGCTAAATTCAGAAAATCGGCTACGGTAGTCGGAGAAGTTTTAGGTAAATATCATCCGCATGGGGATACGGCGGTTTATGATTCTCTGGTTAGAATGGCCCAGGATTTTTCCCTGCGCTATACCCTAGTCCGCGGCCAAGGCAATTTCGGTTCCATGGACGGGGATCGGGCCGCGGCCATGCGCTACACTGAAGCTAAATTATCCGCCATCGCCGAGGAATTATTATTTGATATTGAAAAAAATACGGTTAATTTTACGCCCAACTTTGACGGTGCACAGCAAGAGCCGCTGGTTCTGCCGGCTAAACTGCCTAACCTGCTCTTAAACGGCACCATGGGCATAGCCGTGGGTATGGCCACTAATATACCGCCGCGTAATTTAAGAGAATTAACCCAGGCTATTATCCACCTGATTGATAGCCCGGAAACCGCGGTAGAAGATTTAATGCAGTTTGTTAAAGGACCTGATTTTCCCACCGGCGGCGTAATTTATAATCAAAAGGATATTTTGCAAGCCTACGCCACCGGCAAAGGCGGTATCGTCATGCGCGGCGTGGCCGAGGCGCAAGAAAATAAAAACGGTTTATGGCAAATTATTATTTCCCAAATACCTTATCAGGTTAATAAGGCCTCTTTAGTGGAAAAAATTGCTGAATTAGTTAAAGATAAAAAACTGGACGGCATTAAAGACTTGCGCGACGAGTCGGATAAAGACGGCGTGCGCATAGTGGTTGATTTAAAAAAAGACGGCTACCCGAAAAAGATTTTAAACAGCTTGTTTAAGCTTACCCAATTGCAGGAGACCTTTCATGTTAATATGCTGGCGCTGGTTGACGGGCTGCAGCCTAAAGTCTTAACCTTAAAAATGGTTTTGGAAGAATATATTAAGCATCGGACCGAAGTGGTTAAGCGCCGCACGCAGTTTGATCTGGATAAAGCGCGCGAACGGGCGCATATTTTAGAAGGCTTAATGATCGCTCTGAATAATATTGACGCGGTCATTAAAGTGATTAAGGCTTCGCGCGACCGGGAAGAGGCTAAAGTGAACCTGATGAAAAAATTTAAGCTGTCCGAGCGGCAGACCCTGGCGATTCTGGACATGAAACTGTCAACTTTGGCTAATTTAGAAAGATTAAAAATAGCTGATGAGCTTAAAGAAAAAAGAGCTTTAATAAAAGAGCTGGAAGGAATTCTAAAATCGGCGCTCAAAATAAAAGATATTATTAAAAAAGAAATTACGGCTTTAACGGAAAAATTCGGCGATGAGCGCAAAACTAAAGTAATGGCCCATGGCGTTAAGGAATTTTCCGCCGAAGATCTGGTGCCGAACGAAGAAGCCGTGGTCATGATGACGCGGGACGGCTATATTAAACGCACCGCGCCTGACACTTTTAAAGTGCAAGGCCGGGGCGGCAAAGGCGTTATCGGCTTAACCACCAAAGAAGAAGATATGGTTGAATTCATGTTTAGCACTTTGACGCATAATGATTTACTGTTTTTTACCACCAAAGGCCGGGTCTTTCAGCTTAAAGCCTATGAAGTGCCCCAAGCCGCCCGAACGGCTAAAGGCACGCCCATCGTTAATTTCCTGCAGCTTTCGGGCGGAGAAAAAATTACTTCGGTTTTACCTTTGGACAAATTGGCTAAAAGCAAATATTTGTTTTTCGCCACGGAAAAAGGCTTGGTTAAAAAAGTTGAGATTAGCGCTTTTGCCAATGTTAGACGTTCCGGTTTATTGGCCATTAAAATTAAAGATGATGATGCGTTAATTTGGGCTAAACCAACCGCTGGCCATGATCATATTGAATTAGTCACGGCCGAAGGCCAGGCGATCAGATTTAAAGAAAGCGATGTCCGCGATATGGGCCGGGGCGCGGCCGGGGTGCATGGCATTAGATTAAAAAAGCCAGACGACGCGGTCGTGGGCATGGGCGTAATTAAAAATGATGATAAAGAAAAAATTAAAAAATACCAGGTTTTAGCCATTACCGAAAACGGCTTTGGCAAACGTACGCCGATTGGTCTATATAAAGTGCAGGGACGCGGCGGTTCGGGCATTAAAACCGCCAAAATAACCTCTAAAACCGGAAAAATAATCAGCGCTTTCGTAGTTAACGCCGAAGCCATGGCGGATAAAGATATGATCATTATTTCGGCTAAGGGGCAGGTTATAAGATTAACCTTTAAAACCGTGAACCAATTGGGCCGCGACACTCAGGGCGTCAGGCTAATGAGGTTTAAGGAAGACTCGGACAAAGTGGCCTGTGTTACCTGGGTCTAAAATCAATTTTCAATTTTCAATAACCAATTTTCAATGAATGATTAAATTATTAAATTTTCAATTGAAAATTATGACATTGATTCGCCAGCTGGCGAATTGTTTGAAAATTGTAAATTGATAATTGAAAATTAATTAACTTATTTTTTAAATTTAAAAATTGACTTTAAGAAATTTAATAATATTATGGTGATTAAAGTAATTCATGATCTCTGTATCGGCTGCGGGACTTGCGAAGTTTTATGTCCGGCCGTCTTTAAATTAAACGTCGAAGGCAAAGTGGATGTGATTAGCCAAGGCGATATTGAGTGCGCTAAAGAAGCGGCCGAAGGCTGTCCGACGCAGGCGATTGAAATCACCTAAAAATAAAACTTTATGAAATTGTTCCAGTCTGAAAATTACAGCGGTTTAGCCATCGTTAATTTTGCCCGCACCCTTTTCGCGGGTCTTTTTATTTTTGAACTGCTTAATTATCTTAAAATCCTGGAGTTCAGCCTGGAATATACTTGGCTCGGCCTGATTATTACTTCGGCCGCTTCTTTTACCATTCTGGAAATTACCGCTTACAAATATAAAAAAGTAAAAAATCATTATCTGCATTGGTCAATGTGGCTTATTATTACGGCCGGACTTTCCTTAGACGCGGCTGGCGATTTTTTTCATCTCTACGGAAAATATTACTGGTGGGACCAATTTGTCCATACTTTCATAAACGCGGTGGTTTGCTTTACTTTATTTATTGTTATTAACGCTTTTTGGATAGATAAATTTAAATTCAGCCTGCTTTTTGACGCCGGCCGGCTTAAACTGTCTCTTTTTTTAGCCTCGACGGCCACTTTGTCTTTATCGGCTATTTATGAGATTGAAGAATACGTAGAAGATATTTTATTTCAGACCAATCGCCTGGGTCCGGGAACGGACACGGCTAATGATTTATTTTTTAATTTAACGGGCGTTTTAATAGCGGTGTTTTTCATTTTAATTTACCACGGCTTAACTAATAAGCGGGAAATTTTTGAATAAATATGAATATGAATTTAAAAACCATAAAAAAATTAAACCTTCCTCAATCGCCGGGAATTTATCAATTTAAAGATAAAAAAAATAAAATCATCTATATCGGCAAAGCGGCTAATTTGAAAAACCGGGTGCTGTCTTATTGGCAGGCCGGCGCCAGCCATTCGCCGGCCAAGCTAGCCATGCTAAAGCAAATAGTTAAAATTAACTGGCTGGAAACCGAGAGCGAAATTGAAGCTTTACTGCTGGAAGCTAATTTAGTAAAAAAATATCAGCCTTATTATAACGTTTTGTTGCGCGATGATAAACGTTTCGCCTACATTAAAATTTCCACCGAAGACGAAATTCCCGGCGTATTTATTACGAGAACCGTTGATAAAGCCGGCCGATATTTCGGCCCGTTCACGAGCGCTTTAGCCGCGCGCGAAACCATTAAAACCATTAGAAAAATTTGGCCGTATTGCACTATGAAAAAAGCGCAAACGCGCGCCTGCTTTTATTATCAGATCGGCCGCTGTCTAGGTATTTGCGCCGGTAAAATAACTAAACAAGAATATTTAAAACAGGTAATCAAACCGCTGATTTTATTTTTACAAGGCAAGAAGAAAAAAATAATTAAAAATTATCAATTACAAATTACGAATTTAGAAAAAACTAATATTAACGGCGGCGATGATGAAATGCTGGACAAATTAAAATTTGAATTAAAAAATATGAATCAGGTGCTGGCCAGTTCAAGAATTTTGAGCGTGCATGAAAAATACGCCAGCGACGTAGTGGAATTAGCTAAAATACTGGCCTTGCCGAAAACTCCGGAACGGATAGAAGGCTATGATATCGCTAATATTTTTGGCCAAGAAGCTGTGGGTTCAATGGTGGTATTCAATCACGGCGAGCCGGACAAGAATGAGTATCGCAAATTTAAAATAAAGATCAATCAGGGGCTGGCCAATGATGTTGGCATGCTAAAAGAAGTTTTAGAGAGAAGATTCTCTCATTCAATTTTCAATCCGCCAACTGGCGGACAATTTTCAATTTTCAATAAAAATACAAAAAAATTTTGGCCATCTCCCGACTTGATCGTAGTTGACGGCGGCAAAGCGCAATTAAATGCGGCCAGCCGAGCTTTAAAAAAATATAATTGGCAAATTCCAATTATAGCCATTGCCAAAGGCCTTGGTCTGCGTTCAGCCGCGGCGCCGGACAAATTATTTTTCCC
>JACPHD010000006.1 GCA_016188785.1 Parcubacteria group bacterium
GATAAAATTTTAGCCAACTTTGCCGATAATAATTTATCTGCTATAATAGTTGATATACATTCCGAGGCTACTTCAGAAAAAATCGCCTTAAGCCATTTCCTGGACGGCCGGGTTAGCGCGGTTATGGGCTCGCATACGCATGTTATGACCGCGGACGCGCGGATTTCAGAATTAGGCACGGCCCTAATAACTGACGTTGGCATGACCGGTTTGGCCGATGGAGTTTTAGGCTTAGACAAAAACAACGTTATTAAAACTTTTTTAACTCAGATTAAACAGCCGCGCCTTATTCCGGAAAGCGGACGCGCGATTTTCAACGCTGTGTTTCTGCAAATTGATCCAGCGGCTAAAAAAGCAGTTTTAATAAAACCCATAACAAAATATATTAATATAAAATAATTTTAAATCTATGAACAAAGCAGGTTTAATAGAAAAAATCGCGGCTGAAGTCGCGGTTACCAAAAAACAGGCCGAAGACATGATTGAGGCTTTGGTCGGCACGATTATCGCCGAGCTTAAAGCCGGCAATGAAGTTACCATCACCGGCTTCGGCACTTTTATGGCAAAATCGCGCCACGCCAGGAATGGGGTTAATCCGCAGAAGCCGTCCGAAAGGATCCAGATCCCCCAGGTCACGGTGGCCAAATTTAAAACAGGCAAAACTTTAAAAGACGCGCTTAAGGGAAAATAAGAATCGGCTAGTAAATAAACGTAAAAAAACGAGCTTTATTGATCTCGTTTTTTATTAAAAAGGGGAGGCGCTTTTAGCCAGCCTCCCCGCGAAATTACCAGCTTGGGATAGCAGAAGGTTGTTTGTTTGTGAACACTATGGAAATACTCCCCTCCTCTATGACATATACCTCTTCTCCACCAACCAGCGCCTGCTTCACTGCCTCCTGAAGTTCTTCGCTTGAGGCAATAAAATAAGTTGCGCCACAGGGGCAACCTCTCTTATTTATATCCTGAAAAGGCTGCCATAACTCGCGGTTGCAAACCGGACAAGAAACCGTTTTTCTTCCTCCCATTTCACTCACCTCCTTTTTTTATATTGGTGCGTTTGTTTGACGAAATCCGAACCTATTTTGAGCGAAACTGATGTAGGTTGTCCAGAAACTGAAAAGCCAATCTAAAAGACATTATTGACGGGGTTTATACGTCCTGTCTACTATTTAAATTTTAAGCTGGCGTTGAGAAAACTTGCGCTAATTTTTCAACCATTTTATCAAGCGTAAATAGCCGGCTAACCCGTTCCCGGCCGTTTTTGCCTAAATACAAGCGCCAATTTTTATTTTGATGCAATCTAATAATCTGCCGCGCTAATATTTCACTATTATCAGGTTCAATCAATAAACCAGTGTTATTTTCTATAATTAAGTCTTCCAGGCCGATATGGCGCGGCGCTATAACCGGCAGGCTAGCGGCCATGGCTTCTAAAATATTGGCATAATCGTCAAGCGATAAATTTTCTCCTAAAGCTAAAAAAATATCAAAGCTGTCCAGCCACTTTTTTAGCTGTTCCTGTTCGCCGACCAGCCAAATCAAACCGTCAATGTCCATTTTTTTAGCCAGCCATAAAAGATTTTTTCTTTCTTCGCCCCCGCCGATAATAATCAGCTGAAGATTGGGAATTACCAGCCGGCTGATTTTTACGGCCTGAAAAATAGTTTCAATCTTTTGTTTCTGGTTTAAAGCGGCGATGGCGCCGATGGTAAAATATTTACGGTGAAAATTTTCCCGGCCGGCGTTAGCCAGCTTGTTAAAAATATTTTCCTGGTAGGCGATCAGCTTGGCGCCCGGAGGCGCCAGACTTATCCTAGTTTCGGCGCAGCCGATATTTTTTAACTTTAATTCGCCGTAGCTGTTAAAAACAACGAGTTTGGCTAGCCGGCAGTTTAATTTATATAGCGTTAATAAAAATTTGTTAAACTGCCGATAATTTAATTCCGGGCTTTCCAGCCAAATAACTTCTAAGCCAAGCAGGCGGGCTAGCGGGGTGATAATAATTTTTTCATTATAACCAAAGCAGACGATTAAATCAACCCGCCGTTTAAGCCTAAAATTGATTAATAAGACTATAAATTTGAATTGGCCCAAGAGCGGTTTTTTTGCAGTTAGCCAGTTAAAGAAAAAACCTTTTTGTTTTAATTCTTCAAAAGCTTGTTTGAGCAAGCAATTTTTTGCCGGCGAAGAATTTATAAAGAGAATTTTAGTCATATCAATTTATTAATTCTTTAAAGTCTTGTTTTACCAAGCCTTTAAATAAATACAGGCAAAATAAATAAATCGCGCCAGAGAGTAAAATTAGCGGAATCAATTTTAACTTGCCAATCAATAAATAAATCGCCAGGCCCATAACCAGCGCGGCGGCTAGTGATTTAAGCAGAATGGCCGGGTTCGGTTTGAAGCGGCTGTGTTTAATTACCAGGTAGAGAGAAAATAAAGCGATAACCAGCTCGCTGTAGACGGTTACCCAGGCGGCGCCGTAATAGGAAAAGCGGGGAATAAAAATTAAGTAGCCAACCAGCGAAGTAAGAGCGGTAAAGACGTAAGCGCCAATAATATTTTTTTGTTTGTCCAAAGCCACCACCGCGTGAGCCAAGAGGCAGCCGACGGAAATAAAGCCGATGGCTAAAATTAATATTCTTAAAATATAAGCGGATTGAATAAAATTCCCTCCGGCAATGAAGAGCATCAGCGGCTTGGCCGTAAGCTGGGCGCCGATAATTAAGGGAATAGCCAGCATAACCATAGCGTCAAATGATTTTTGCAAAACCCGGTTAAATTTTAAAGAGTCTTGTCCGGCCCAGGCGGCGGTTAAGATAGGCAGAATCAGGCCGGAGAACATAAAAGGCAAAGTAGTTAAGACATCAATCACTTTGTAGGTGGCGCCATAAAGGCCAACGTCGGTTTGGCTTTTTAACAGGGATAAGATAAAAATGTCGGCCCGTAAATAGATCAAATTAAAAAAAATGGTTAAGCCGAGCGGCCAGGATTTTTTAATAATTTGGCGCCAAACGGTTAGGTCAATTTGCCAGCTGATTTTAATAAAACGGCGGGAAAACCAATAATGTATTATAAAGCTGACCAAGCTTGAAGCGACCGTAGCCGCCATAATGCTTAATAGGCCTAAATTCAAATAAGCTGTTATCATTATGCCGCCCAGCGTAACCGCCCGGCTAATTACGTCGGCCGCCGCCACCACGGTCATGGTTAAATTTTTTTGGAACCAGCCCACTAAAATTTGGTTTAAAGCTGTGAAGAAAAATGATAGGGAGGCTATGGCTACGGCTAATTTAATGATTGGCTCATAAGGGAAAAATAAAATTAGGAGCGGTGCCAGGCCTAAAAAAACCGCGGCTGAAATTAAGCGCAGACTGAAAAGGTTATTTAACAAAGCGGCTTGGTCATGGTCGGGCCGGCTGATCATTTGCGAGGTAACCAAAGTTAAGCCGAAATCGGCCATGATGCCGAAAAACGACAAAAAAGTAACGGCTGTGGTGTATTGGCCAAAACCGCTTTCACGCAAATATCTGGCCATAACGGCGATGGCGGCTAACCCCAGAATGGTGGCAATGGCTTTGCCGATTATTTGGATGATGGTGTTGCGAGCGACTTGAGCGGATAAGGTCATAACTTTGCCTGATTTATCAATTTTAGGTATAATGTAGATAACTAATTTAAGCGAACGAATTCTAAAGTATAGCGAATGAGTTAGTATTTATTTGCTTAATTAGATTAAATTAGCATAAATTCGTAATTCAATTTAATTATAGCAAAATAATATGTTTATGACTAAATATGGTTTAGCTGTTGTTTTTTTAGCTGTTGTTTTGGCTTTAACGCCGATTCAAACTAAAGCCGCCGGCTGGTGGGAGGCGGTTAGCCAAGGTGGTCTTAATGATGTTGGTCAGGCTTATGGCCAGACCGGCCCAGCGCCGTCAGCTGATTATGATATTAGGATTATCATAGCCAGACTGATCAGGGTGGTTTTGGAATTATTGGGCCTAATTGCTTTAGTGATTATTATCGTGGCCGGGTTTAGATGGATGCTGGCTAACGGAGATGAAGAAAAAGTTGAAGAGGCTAAAAGGCAATTAACCAATGGCGTTATTGGTTTGATTATAATTTTAGCCGCTTTTGCTGTCGCCACTTTTGTCATCAATCAGCTTGAATTCGCCATTACCGGCGTCCAGCCGGTGACCTGGTCGTTTTAGTTTTTTCGTTATGTTTAAAAATTTTCATCGGTTTAAAATATTGCTAATTGTTTTGATTTTATTTTTATTTTTTGTTTTTGTTATGAGCCGCGGTCGGGTGTATCGGCCAAATGAGCTGGACTATGGCGTAACTTTTTCCAAAAAACAGGCGCAGAGTTTAGGGCTTGACTGGCAGAAAGTTTATTTGTCCATTTTTGACGATTTAGCTGTAAAAAAAATAAGACTGCCGGCTTACTGGGATGAAATAGAATCAGCGGAGGGTGATTATTCCTGGGAAGATTTTGATTGGCAGATCAATCAGGCCAGCCAGCGGCCGGTTAAAATTATTTTAGCCCTGGGCGCCCGTTTGCCGCGCTGGCCCGAATGCCATTTGCCCGAGTGGACTCGGGGGCGGCTAAAAGCTCAAGTAGAAAATAAAATTTTAGATTATATTTCCCGCGTGATCGGGCGTTATAAAGATAATAAGCAGATTATCGCTTGGCAGATAGAGAATGAGCCCTTTTTATCGCATTTCGGCGACTGCCCTAAATTTGATAAAAAGTTTTTAGATCAGGAAATTGTTTTAGCCAGAAGCTTAGACGCGCGGCCGATTATTATTACCGATTCGGGCGAGTTGTCTTTTTGGGTAAGCGCGGCTAAGCGGTCGGATGTTTTCGGCACGACGATGTACCGCGACACTTATTCCAAGTTTTTTAAACGTTATATTCATTATCCAATCGGGCCGGAATTTTTTAAATTTAAAAAGAATTTAGCCGGCTTATTGGCTAAGCCAAAAGACTGGATTGTTATAGAGCTACAGGCCGAACCCTGGGGAGCGGCGGCTTATCAAAATTTATCCCAGACCGAACGCGATCGGACCATGAATTTAGAAAAATTTAAAAGCATGATTGAATTCGGGCGCCAAACCGGCTTTCGCGAGTTTTATCTTTGGGGCGTGGAATGGTGGTATTGGGAAATGCGAGAAGGACGGCCGGAAGTTTGGGAGTACGCGAAAACGTTGTTTTCAATAAATTACAAATAACAAATCACAAACAAATTCAAATGAACCAAAATACAAATTCTAAACAATATGATTTAGAAGAACGTACAGCTAAATTTGCTGAATGTTGCCGAGATTTTGTAAAAAAATTGATTAGGACAATTTCAAATATTGAATATGGCAAACAATTAATAAGGTCATCTGGCTCTCAAGCGGCCAATTATATTGAGGCCAATGAAGCATTAAGTAAAAAAGATTTTATTTATAGAATACGTATTTGCCGTAAAGAAACGAAAGAAAGTTGTTTATGGTTGCGGCTTTGCGATATTGATAATACGAAAATATAAAAATAGAAAAACAAAAACTTTTCAACGAAGCCATAGAATTAAGAAAAATTTTTACTTCCATAATAAGTAAAAGCAGTTAGTTTTTACCATTAAATATTAGATATTGTTTGTAATTTGGAATTTGTGATTTGTTATTTAAAGTAAAAATATGGCAATAAAAAATAAAGAGTTCACTATCGGCGTGGATATTGGCGGCACTAAGATGAGCGCGGTTTTATTTGATGGCCAAAATGTAATCGCTGATTATACTCTAGCCACGCCCAAAGATGATTTGGAACATTTTATGATTATGCTGAAGGCTTTGCTTGAACCGCTTTTAGACAAAGCTAAATCTAACGGCGGTTTAATTAAGGGTTTGGGCGCTGGCCTAGCCGGCATGGTGGATTTTAAAGAAAATAAAATCGCGGCAGCGCCGAATTTGCCCCTGCTAAATGGTTTTAAGCTGTCGGACAATTTAGCCGCTAGGTTAGGCGTGGAAAAAATTAAAATTGATAATGACGTAAATTGTTTTTTGCGCGCGGAAATGAAATTCGGCGCCGGCCGGAAATATAAAAACGCTTTTGGCATTACCGTGGGTACCGGTATCGGCGGCGCCTGGTGGCAGAATAATGAAATTTATAGAGGGACGCATGGCAGCGCCATGGAAGCCGGCTGGTTGACGGTTGATTTTAAAGAAGGCTTGAGGCTGGAAGAAGTCTATCACAAGTTAATGCAAAACAGTCCGGCGGCTTTAGCCGACGAGGCTTACCGCGGGGATATTTTAGCCCAGAAATTTTATGACGAGTTCGGCCATTATTTAGGCATTAGTCTGGCTAATGTCGTTAATCTTTTGGACCCGGAAATAATTATCGTTGGCGGCGGCGTAGTTGAATCAAGCGAATTATTTTTGTCGCGCGCTAAAAAAATCATGCGCCAATATATTAAGGCGCCGCAGGCAAAAATAGTAAAAATTGTTAAGGGCAGGCTGGGCGCCAATGCCGGAGCCATCGGCGCGGCGTTGTTGATTTCGTAATTTCTCTGTCATTGCGGCCTCCGAGCCGCAATCCAGGTTTTAGCGGTAGGAAGCTAAATTTTAGTTAACGTCTTTTAGCTAAACTATTTGTTTAAGTGGTCTAAATTTTTTGTTTGTCAGTTACCACAGTTTTTCGCTGCCGCGGGCCTTACTTTTTGTAACCAAAAAGTAAGCAAAAAGTTTTGGGGGTTTTCAATTGGCTATCACTTTGATTATTCTGCCTGCTGTAAGCCATGGCGCCAACTCAAACCCCCAAACCCCCGAGTGATTTTTAAAATGTTTTGAATTTTAAAAACACGGCTTTAACCGTGTTTATTTTATTCCGCGTAAAAATAATTTTTTAATTCGTTTTCCGGAATATATCTTATGGCCTGACGATAAATGGCCATTAAAGTGCCTCTATCCAGCTCTTGATGATTAGGAATAGTTAAGGTTTGTCTGTCGCCGGCGGAAAGAATGCGGGCTAATTTAATATGGCTGCCTTTTTGAGCAACCATAACAAAATTAAAAGAAAGAAGTATTTTTACTACTTTACCGCCCGACAAAACCTTAAGCTTTGGCATAAAGCAAAGAATCAACTTCTATATTAGCCATAATAGAAGGTTCGGCGGCTAAGCCAAAATTTGCCAAATTTTCACCTTCCAGTTGGAGCCCAATAGCTTCTTTAAGATTTAAGATTAGTTCATCAAGAGTTCTGCCTTGAGTAACTACGGGTAAATCAAGACATTCGGCGATATAATATTTTTCGCCTTTATAAATATGGACTTGAATAATTTTTTTCATAGGTATATTGAGAAAATGATATATATTAACAATAACACTTATTATAATATTTTATTAATGCAAAAAAGTCAATTGCAGGTATTCGTGTTTACGAGTTTATGTAGTAATCGTCGTTAAGACAAACTTAACTAAAGCGTAGGCCGTAAAAATAATCACCAGGCCGGCGGCTCAGATTAAAAGTCTATCTTGTCTTTAGTATAAAAATATGTTAGTTTATAGATATGACAAAGCGTCAAACTTATCAAAAAATTCAAGAAGTGGCCGATAAAATAGCTAAAGAGCACCGGCCGGAAAAAATTATTCTTTTCGGCTCATACGCTTGGGGAGAGCCAACCAAAGACTCGGATGTGGATCTATTTATTGTAAAAGAGACAGAAAATACGAGAGAAACAGCCATAAAAATTGATGGCTCAATTTTTCCTCGTCCTTTTCCCGTTGATTTAATTGTTTACACCCCGGCTAAGTTTAAAAAAGAGCTTAATTTAGAAGAACCTTTTGTATCAAAAATAACCAGACAGGGCAAAATTTTATTTGAAAATTTATGAAGGCCGAGAATAAAAAGATTATAGCGGCCAGGTGGGTTAGGAAAGCTAGAGATGATGAGCTTAACATCCGTTCAATTTTGAAACATCGGGATGGGGCGCCGAGCGGGGTTTGCTTTCTATCCCAGCAGATGGCGGAGAAATATCTGAAAGGTTTAAATTAATAAATTAAACTACTCTGATGCCTGTTTTTTTTATTTCATGCGCCATTGGATTCCAATAATCCTTAAAATCTTCGGGAGAAAAGCCGTGCGGCTCAATCCTATCATCAATTCCCTCTCTAAACTTCCATAGTTTTAATTCAGCTCCAGCCGATCTTTTGTTTAGCTCCTTGGAAACAACCGCCACGTCAATATCACTCCATTTGCGCGGCGTCCCTTTGGCAAAAGAGCCAAATAAATAAATAGCTGAAAAGGGATATTTTTCCGCTTTTAGTTTTTTGGCGTATTTTTTGACTATTTTTTTGGCTTCAGCCTTTGACATAATTTTTTATACAGTTTATCAACTTCCCCGATATATTCTGAAGAGTATTTTTTGGTACAAAGTTTATAAAACTGTGATTTATATTCAGGATACCTAGCTTTCAGGTTAAATTTATTAACCTCATACAAAAAATCCTTAGCGCTATTATCCAATTCCATTCCAATGATCTTACAAAGTTTAATTAGATCGTGCGTGTAGGGAGCGTGTTTTTTTGTTTCATTCACCACTAATGCTTTTAGTATCTTCTCCAAAACGATATGGCCAAAAAATAAACTGCTGGCATAACGTCGGCTTTTTGTTAAACTTTTCATCGTATCATAATCATACGCGGCTGTTTCTTGCCAATATTTTACTAGCTTTTTATAATTATTTTTCATACTTACCATAATACTTTGTTGATATAATAAAGTCAATGTAAATTTTTACGAGTTTATGTGGTAATCGTGTCCAAGACAAACTTAACCAGCGCGTAGGCGGTAAAAATAATCACGAGGCCGGCCGCGGCCCAGATTAAAATATTTTTGCCTTTGGTTACCTGCTCCTGGTTGCCGCCGGACAGCATCCAGGTAGCGCCACCGTAGATAAACATCACCAAGGCTAAAGAGCCGATTATACCTAAGACCGAGTTAATGATTGTACCCAGCAGAAGGGGAATATCGGTTTTATCCGCGCCCGCGAGAGGGTTGGGCAGGCGGACGGGGGCGTCGGGAGGTGTGGGGTTTGTCTCAGGATTATCTTGTGTGGCCGCCAAAACAATTGAAGCTGTTAAAACTAAAGATGAGAAAATTAATATTATAATTATTTTTTTCATAATTGTTAACGATAATTTTATATTTTAATTTTACCACTATTTTAATAATTAAAAAAGGGGGTGGTCGCTGGAATGTTGCAACCACCCTCGGAATATGAAAACCGTTATTCTCGGTTTTCAACTTTATATTTGAGTTGGGACGGTTTATCGCCCCAAACTTTTACTATTTCTCCCTCCTCTTTGGCCGAAGTTATTGTAAATCTCATCATTTGGCCATTATATGATGGATTATTAAAGTATTTATTTCCATCCCCATATTCCGCCCAAAATCCTTCGGCAGAATAATAATATATTACATCACCGGTATAGACCCTAAATAGGTCAATTTTTTCAAGCCCAATTTTAGTGGTCATCCAGTTGATGTTGCGTGGCGTTGGCTCTCCTTTACCAAATAGAGTTGTTTTGAGTTGTATGGCCATTCCTCCAACAAGGCCGTCTTTTTCTACGGCATTAGCCATCGCCTCTTCTTTTAAAGGCGCCTTGGCTATTTGTGTAGCCTTGACGCCGGCCCCAAAAACAAAAGTTTGGAGCAGGAAGCAAAAAACCAAGAAACTGGTTAGAATTATTTTGGGAGCCGTTGTTTTTTCATAAACCGCTTTGATAACCAATAGATACCCAACCACGGAAAGAAAGACCACTTCAAACAGAATTTTGGTTGGAGTATATCCCAAAAGGGTAGTGGCGTCGGTTGACGTTGACCAATTCACCCAGGATTCGAATGGAGCGAATCCTATTAGCAGAGTGAAGTACGCTCTTACTAAGAGAAAGAGCGCCAGGCTGACGCCAATTTTGATTCCGTTTTTTACAATATTCTCCCAGAATTCAACGGCATCTCCTTTACTGAATTTTTTCCATAACATCGGAATGCCGATGAAAAATACTACCCAAGTAAAAACAGCCATAAATGGCGCTTTTACCACAAAGATCCATAGTAGAAGCGGTAGGCCCAAAAATACTCCTACGATTCCCGCCCATGCTTTTAACCTTTCCATTTTTTTCTCCTTTTATTGTCTTGAGAGAAGTTTAATCAGCCCCTCAATAAATTTAATACTAAATTCCGCGGCCATGTCGCTGGTGTATAACCTAGCGAACCAACCCCATTTCTGTGTTACCCCCCCTAATCCTGCACTTGGTATTGTTGTTGTGGCCGGAGCCGCCGGAGCTGATTGAGGAGCAACTTTTACTCTGTACTCCTCGCGTTTTTTTCCGATAAACTCCTTTAATTTCTCCAATAAATCAACCACTTCGTCGGAAAGCGCGAAGGGTAAATAGAGAAGAAATAAAAAGAGAAACATGAAACCTAATTTCCAGAATATCCAGGTACGTCTTGATTTCTCGGCTTCAGACTCAATCTGGAAATCGGCTGGGATACTTTTCAACCAAGTTTGAAGCTTTGAGTTGTCAACGAAAACTCCGTAGACAAGATAATTTCTTATCTTTTGATTGTAAATTTCCGGAGTTTCATCGAGATTTTTTTCTTTGGGGGTTTGTTTTCTTACATACTTTTTAATGTATGCTTTCTCTCTGTTCAACTCTTGGTCGTTTTTATCCAATCCATGCAGAAGACGATTTTTAAAGGATTGTATATCGTCTTTATTTTCTTTATAAGTATCGGAGGATTGGATAATTTCCGATGTTTCTCGCCAAGCGGAAAGGAATAACGGTTCACCCGCGCCGTACTTAAAGGCTAAGACGAAAAAGATTAGACTTAACACCCCTAAGGCCGCAAGTCGGTAATTATTATCATTACCGACCTGAAAGCCTAAATAATAACTAAGGAACGATCTTACTTGAGCAAAACTGGCCGAGAGAATAACCAAACTGACTAGGGCTATTATCCCCACGGCAATTAACCACCAGAAATTTGTCAGGCAAATGAAAATTGACAAAGCAACAATCCCCGCGAAAATGAAGAATTTAATCCCTGGTAGCATTTTATGGCCTCCTTAGTGTAGGTTTTTGCATTAAGTTTGCCCAAAATCCAGCGCCTGGCATGTATTTGCCGGTTGGCTTGGGTGGTCTAGGTCCGGATAAGGTTATTTTTTTGTTTGCCCCGCTACCCACGATTTCAACGTGAATTTCTCGTTGCCTTTCTTTAAAGGGCAGTAGGTCAAAAGTATAATACCCTTTGTCGTTAGTTGGAACTTCTAACCTTTTGACATTGCCGGTTAAGATTGGTTTTAAGGCTGAATCGTCATAGATAACAAGATTAGCCTTTTTATATGGATTAAGCACCTGAATACTTATGCTGTACTTACCGTTTGCTCCATGTGGGCGTATTTCAAGCTCGCAAGGTTCCGCTTCACTCTTTTTTTCTTCCGCTTTTTTTACCATTACCGTGATTGTTGCTTGATCATTAGGGTCCTCCAGTCTTTGGATCGAGACGGTAAAAGTCTCGTCTTGTTTAACTTGTGGCGGTGAGAAAATTCCGTTCTGGTCAATTAATCCATTCTCTTCTGACCAGACTAATTTACGGTCTTTTTGATCTCTTGCGCCTTGAACTTCAGCCACTATCTTTATTTTTCTTGTCGCCTCGGTTATATAGTCCGTTCTTGGAACATACAAGTTTGCCATTTTTTTCTCCTTATTTACTAAAGTAAATTCTGATCACTATCGCAATAATAAACAATCCTATCGTCGCCATTGAAACTATTAGAAGGCGACATTTAACCTGGCGAGGCGACAAAGCATCAGGATTGATACCCGCTCGTTTAAGCGCCGCTCGCCGTTCAATTTCCGCCCGATCGCTTTCTGCTTTAGCTTCAATAAGCCGAAGGCGAGTCTGCTCTGCTTCAATAGTAGCTTCAATTTCCGCCTGATCATTTTTCGCTTTAGCCTGGATAAGCTGAGCACGAGTCTGCTCGGCCATAATAGCGGTTTGTGCCGCCCGATTTTGCTCTTCCGCAGTCTGCCGCTTAACTCGGGCAGTCTGGAGACGAAAATTTTCAGTGACAACTTCATGGCTAGTTTCCCAACCTCGTTTCATGGGTCTAACCCATGGCCGAAGAATTAGCAGAACAGCTAATCCGCCAACCAAAGCCATTGCCAACATGCCGGCGAGAAACTCCGCGTGTTGCATTTATTACTCCTTCTTTTTTATTCATCGCTAACTTTTTTCTTTGTACCTTTCTTCTACTTATTCTATTTTTTACTTCACTATGTCTTTAATTTCACTTGATCACTCCTTTATCATAAAGATAAGAGATTATGATGATTAAAGCCCAAAACAAAATAAAGAGAATCCAAAACACATGTTTTTCAAACCAGTTTTTAGATCTACGATGATACTTGGCCAGTTCTTTGTCTTGGAGTTTTTTCGCCCACAACTTGAACTCCGTAGTTTTTCTGTGAATTTCAGTACCAGGAGCAAATTTGTCGTCTAACTTTTTCAGTTTGTCGCCCACCTTTTCTAATTCCGATTCAATTTTCTCCTCGACGGGCTTCAAAAGCTCATCATTTATTACTTCCATATTCGCCTTAAATCTTCGCAGGCTTTTTCTTAGTTCATCAACTGACTGTTGTACCGTCTTTTTTTCTGCTTTATTGTTCTTATTTTTTTTCTTTCCCATTTTTCTTCTCCTTACTTAGTTGCAATTCTGATTAGTATCATCGCGGCTATTGCTAAAATTGTTACCATTAGAAGCATTAAATAGCGATGTCTGACAAACCAGTTTTTAGGTTTGCGGTTAGCTTTCTGCATAAGTTCAGTTTTTCTACTGTTTAGTCCCGCCCTGAACGCATCAGCTATGCTGGGTTTCTTTTTGTCTTCTTCTCGCCATTCTTTTAAGGCTCCCAAAATATCCTCACCAATTTTCTTGGCTTTGGCGCCGAGTTGTTCTTCGGCCTTCATTAAAACGATTTCAACGTAAAGTTGGAAATCTGGGCTATCCATTTCTGAAATTATCTGAAAGTAGTTTGGTGGAAGTTTAACAAAGTGGAATAGCATAGCCTTGCGTTCTCTATCATCTAGATTACTGAATTTCTTAAGTAGAGACGGGTACTTTGCCATTTCTGCGATTGCGTCAACCCGATTTGGAATTTTTGCTGTTGATATATCTCCCATGCGACGGTTAATTTCCCTTTTCAACTCAGCAAAAAAATTTGTGGTAATATCATCAATAACTTCCGAGGCATTTGTCGCCCTCAGAATAGCGAAACTAAAGAATGGTAGGACCATATTCCAATGTTTCTCTTTCTCTTGAAATATTTTTTCATATTGGCCTTTTGGTATATTATCCAGTAACCATTTTACAGCCGTTGGTATAACCTCATAAATTAACACTTTAGTGGCATCATCAATAGCTCTTTTTTTGTCAGCCATTTCCTTTCTCCTCTTTTTGTTATTTTTGTTTAACTAATTGTCAAGGTTCGTCTAGAACATTTTATAATGGCATAAAATTAAAAAAAAGTCAATGATTTCGCAAAAATTGACTTTTTTATAGCTAAAATTAGGTAAAAACTACTTCAATTAAATTTTTCTTTGGGTATTTTTGATTGTTTGATTATCGCCAGCAATGTTCCAATAAAAATAGGTTTGTTTTTATAAGAAATTTTGGCTTTGGCAGGCAGAAATACCTGGACTTCGTCTATAATCGGACGAAACTTAAAAGCGGGAATTTTTTCTCCTTCGGCAGCTAATTCTTCCAGCCATAATTCTAAAACTTCTTGCGCTTTTTTTTTGGTTTCTTCAAAAGTACGCCCAAAAGTTACGCAACCCGGGAATTGCGGAAAAGAAACATTGTAGCCGCCTTTTTCGGCCGGCTCAAATACGGCATGATATTGTAATTTTTTCTTTTGCATAAGTGTTATGACTATGATTTTTACCCCGTTAGAAAAAAGCCCTTGACGAAGTCGGAGGTAAGTAATCCTGTCGCGGCCCCGTTAGAAATAGATTTTCTAAGCGGGGCAAGCGACACATTTCTAACGGGGTTTACTTTAAGCCGTCATTTAACAAAGTCTGATTGATTTCTAAAGCGCTTGGCAATTTTTTCCATTCTTCGCGGTGCAAATATTTAACTTTATCCGCCTCCAGCTCTAAAGTCGTAATTCTTTCATCTGCCCAGGAAAACATCCTTTCCGTAGTCGGCCTTTTGGCTATTTCTTCTTTTACTTCGGCAAAGTTTTTGTCTATGTCGGCAAAGTTTTTGTCTAATTGTATTTTCTGCTCGCTAAAGGCTTGATTAACAACTATGGCCATTTCATCAATAATTTCCTCTTTTAACATTCTATTATTTTCCTTAAATTTTAAATCCAGCTTTTCGTCAAGCTTTTTATCTAATAAATCACCGATTTGTCGCAAATCTTGTTCTTGCATATTTTTCATTTGAAGTTATAGCTTGATTGTATTTTATCGCCTAATTTAGGCCATGTCAAATTTTAATTTTGGCTATTCATCAATGCTCTTTTATTAAATTCTTTTACTTTTTTTTCAATTTCCCTTTTCACTTTTTTCCAGCTTAATTTTTTATCAAAAATTTTTATTCGGCTAATTTCTAAATCATCGTCCGCGTCTTTAAAATATAATAAGCCCCTCAAACCATGGTAGATGTCAAACGTGGGATATTTTTTTTCAGTTGCTTTCATAATTTGCTCTAAGTCAAATATTTTTAATAGATAATAAAAATCAATAAAATCCCTTCTTTTGCCACGTTGCGAGATGGCAATCAATTTCATGGCCGCGATATCTTCAAGCGAAATAACAGAGGTATTTTCAAGATCAGCCGGTTTTTTTAAGAGTTTGTAGTCGTAAAAGAATAAACTTAGCTTAACCCGACTATTTAAAACCGCTTCAAAGGTGTTTTTAATATCGCGAATAATTTTTATTTTTAATTCCGGAAAAGTTTTTTTTATCAACTCTATTATGTGTCCGCTTTTAAAATGTTTTGGCGTGTAAAAATCAAAATCAATGGAAGTCCGATGTCCTATTTGCAGGGCCAAAGCCGTGCCGCCGGCCAAATAAGCCCCCAGATCGCGTAAAAAAGAAAGTTTGGAAAAAACTTGTTTTTGCGGTTTATTTAAAATTTCCCAGTAAGTTTTATTTTGCATAGAGAGAAAATAAGGCTTTATCAACTTTTTTTTTCGGTAGCCGTATATTAAAAATTTTTTTCCAATAGTTTATAACATCGGCCTGCCAGACGCCTCGGTCGGGATTTTTTAAAACTTCTTTAATTTCTTTAGAGGAATAATTTTTAAGCAGCCATTGGATTTGCGGCCAGGTTCCATAATTTAATATTTGGGTAATAATTATTTTTTTATGAAAATTTTTTTTGACGCTTTTTAAATTATAAGACCAGAGCGCTGATTGTAAAAAATTTGGCAGCATAATGTTTAATAATTTAGTATTTTTATATTATTATTTTATCATAAAATGCGGGGAAAATCAACGGTGGCGTTAGATATGTTTGGATTTTTGGGCGCGCCAGGCCGCGATTTTTTTATGATCGCCGGAGAGGAGGACTTTGGGTACGCGATAAGATTTGCCGTTGGCGGTAAAAATTTCCGGCCGGGTGTACTGCGGATATTCTAAAAGGCCGGGTATGGTATGCGATTCAAATTTGGCGCTGTCCGCGTTGCCTAAAGTGCCGGGCAAAAGGCGGGTGATGGAATCAATAATTGCCAGAGCGCCGATTTCGCCGCCGGTTAAAACATAATCGCCGACAGAAATTTCTTCATCAATAAATTTAGTGATTCTTTCATCCACGCCTTCGTAGCGGCCGCAAATTAGAATAATATTATCAAGTTTGGCGTGAGACTTGGCTAATTTTTGATTCCAGGTTTTGCCTTTGGCGGATAATAAAATAAATTTTGAATTTTGCCTGCCCGCAATACCAGCAAGCTGGCTTGCGTGGCGGGCGGGAATTTTGAATTTTGAATTTGTTTGGGATTTGGGATTTGGGATTTGGGATTTTATGGCCTGTAAGGCCATATATAGCGGCTCAATTTTCATGACCATGCCGGCGCCGCCGCCGAACGGCGCGTCGTCCACGGTTTTATGCTTGTCAGAAGTCCAGTCGCGCAGGTTATAGATTTTTAGGCTGATTAAATTATTTTTCAGGGCGCGCTTAAGAATGGACTCGTTCAGGTATGAGTCAAAAATATGGGGAAAAATTGTGATGACGTGGAAAGTCATGTCCGACCTTTTTTAGAAACTTATCAAATTTTAATTGCTTAGAGAAAAAATTTACCACTATAATCATAACATCATTGTATGCTAACTTAATAGCGTATTATTTAATCACCGGCAAACCGCCCAAATTTTCCTGCTTAATAGTTTTATAAAGCGGATTCTTTTTCAGCGCGGCTTCGCCGTTATGTTCCACCACGTAATAAGCAAAGCCTCTCATTTTTTTTACCAATTCATAATCCGCGTGTCCGGGGAAACTGGCCGGATCTTGATCGGCAAAATCCACCGGACTGTCATCGGCCGTGACCAAGTAGGTTTTTCCGATGTTAGCTAATAAGTGGCCGGCTTTAGACGGCATGAAGATGGTTTGGCCGGCTTTAACCGGAATTGCCTTAAATTCAGACACCGCGTCAGGGATCATTTCTCCATTTTCAGCCTCGGCTAATTTTTGCAACAACGCCACTCCCTGGCCATAAATAATTTCATAAGTCTCGCTTAACTCGCCTATGTGATAATGTCCGTAAGTTTTTATATATTCGCCGGAGATTGTGCCCGGCTCCCAGACGGTTATATTTTTTTGATTAATTCCGCCCCGAATCATGTAATAATGGAAAGCCGGACCGGCGCCGGCCGGATCCATCAGCACCTCCCTCATTTTTTCATCAGTTCTAGGCGCATAATGCTTTGAAACATCTTTGAAATCAATTGTCATAATTTTATATTTTTATTATTAACTCATTTAGAGTTTTCTCTATTTTTATTTAAAGTAAGCCGTAGAAAATACTTATTTTTGAAGCGAGGACTGTTTGATCCCGCATTTAGTGCGGGGGAGTTCCGCAGTGAGAAAATAAGTATTTTCTACGGCTTACGGAATGACTTACGGAATGAAACCCTAAATGAGTTCTATGTCTTTTATTATATCACAATCTTGATTTTTGTCTAAAATTTTGGTAAATTGGATTATATGTCCGGACACTCCAAATGGGCCACCACTAAAAGGCGAAAAGCCGCGGTTGACGCGAAAAAAGGCGCGATTTTTACTAAAGTCGCCAAACTGATTACCGTGGCGGCGCGCCAGGGTAGCGACCCGGCGGCTAATTTCAGCTTGCGCTTGGCCATAGATAAGGCCAAAACTATCAATATGCCTAAAGATAATATTGATCGCGCCATCAAGCGCGGCGCGGGCGAAGCCGGCGGCGCGCGGATTGAAGAGTTTATCTACGAAGGCTTGGGCCCGGCCAAAGCGCAGTTTATCGTAAAATGTTTAAGCGATAATAAAAATCGCACGGCCGCGGAAATTCGCCATTTATTTTCCCAGCATGGCGGTGCGCTCGGAACCGTGATGTGGAATTTCAGCCAGCGCGGCCTGATTATGATTGAACAGGCCGAAGTAAATAATAAAAAATTAACCGATGAAGATTTTGAATTAGAATTGATTGACGCCGGCGCCGAAGATATTAGGCGGGAAGATGACGGCCTGACGATTTATACCGCGCCGCTGGACTTGCCAAAAACCAAAAAATTTCTAGAAAACAAAAATATTAAAACTGAATCAGCCGAAGTGGAATACGCGGCTAAAGAACCGCTGGAGTTAAGCCACGAAGAAAAAATCCGAGTGGAAAAATTTATTGAAGAGCTGGAAAATAATGAAGATGTCGCGGATTATTATACTAACGCAATTTTATAAAAACTATAATGCCAAACATTATCATGGGTATTGACCCGGGCATCGCCGATACCGGCTTTGGCCTGATTAGAGTTATAAATAATAGATTGGCCTGTCTTGATTATGGCTCAATAAAAACTTCGTCTAAGCTTGATTTGCCCGATCGCTTGGAAATAATAAACTCGGAGTTGACTAAATTAATTAAAAAATACCGGCCGAATTTAATCGCCATTGAAGAATTATTTTTTTGCAATAACGCTAAAACCGCGCTGATCGTCGGCCAGGCTCGAGGCGTGGCGGTCTTAACGGCTAAACTGAATAAAATTAAAAGCGTGGAATTTACGCCCTACCAGGTAAAACAAGCCGTTTCTACTTATGGCCATGCTGAAAAAAATCAAGTGCAAAGGATGGTTAAACTGATTTTAAATCTTAAAGAACTGCCTAGACCGGACGACGCGGCCGACGCTTTAGCCGTTGCCATTTGCGCCACTAATTCTTAATTTTTCATGTCAAAACCTTTAAAAATAGTTTCCATTTCAGCCGAAGTCGCTCCGTTTTCTAAAACCGGCGGCTTGGCCGACGTGGCTAAAAGTTTGCCTAAGGCCCTAAAGCGGCTGGGGCATGAAATAATTATTATTACGCCGTTTTACGGTCAGCTGATTGATATTAAAAAACACCAGTTAAAGCTAATTCAGGAAAATATAACCGTTTATTTGAATTCGGTTGATCAGGTTCAGGTTAATTTTTGGCGGGGCTATTTAATGAAAAATTTGCCGGTTTATTTTATTGAAAATAAAAAATATTTTTCCGCCAGAAAAATAATTTACGGCTCAATGCATGAAAACGAGCGCTTTTTAATTTTTAATTTAGCCGCGCTAAAACTAATCTCGCTGCTTGAATTTAAAGCCGATATTGTGCATTGCCATGATTGGCACGCCGGCCTGATTCCCTATTACTTAAAAACCGGCTGCCAATATGCAAAAACTTTAAGCCAGGCCAAAACGGTTTTTACTATTCATAATTTAGCTTTTCAGCTTGGCCATAGCTGGTGGGAAATAGCCAATAAAAATAAAGATTACGGCCGCGGCCGCCTGCCCCATATTAACGATCCTAAAATAGAAAATATTAATTTTGCCAAACGGGCGATTCTTTCGGCTGATATTATAAATACAGTAAGCGAGCAATACCGAGCGGAAATTTTAACAAAAAAATTCGGCCAGGACTTGCACCGCATTCTAAGAAACCGCCAGGACAAGCTTTACGGCATCATTAACGGCATTGACTACAAAACCTATAACCCGGATAACGATAAAGGCTTATTTAAAAATTACGGCCGTAAAAAAATTCACCGCAAAAAATTAAACAAAGAATATTTGCAAAAGAAAATCGGCCTGCCCGCGGACCAAGAAGCGCCGCTCATCGCCCTTACTTCCAGGGTAACTTTTCAAAAAGGCATGGATTTAGTGCTGGAGATAATGGAGCCATTGATCAAGCTGGAGGCGCAAATTATAATTATGGGCGACGGGGATAAAAACTACCTTGCCCAGCTAAAAAAATACAATAAAAAATATCCGAAAAAAATCGTCTGGCTGTCTTTTAAGGAAAATCAAAACCTGGAGACCCTGATTTACGCCGGCGCTGATATTTTTCTCTTGCCGTCGCATCATGAGCCTTGCGGCATCAACCAGCTAATCGCCATGCGCTACGGCTGTATTCCGGTGGTCAGGCGAGTAGGCGGCCTGTACGACACGGTCGTTAATTTTAATCCCCGCACTAACCGCGGCAACGGCTTTAATTTCGCCGGCTTTGATAAATATTCTTTGTTCGCGGCCATTGTCAGGGCTTTGGAAAACCGCCAATATAAAAATACCTGGCGCGAGCTGATTGTCCGCGCTATGACCGAGTCTAATAGCTGGGAAATACCGGCTAAAAAGTATGTGGCGCTCTACCGTAAAGCGTTGAAGGGGGATAAATAATAGAAATTAATATTTAATTTTAAAAATATGATCACAAAAATTGTTATTGAAAATTTTAAAAAGTTTGAAAAAGCAAAGATTGATCTTGGTTTGAGCCCAATATTATTTGTCGGGCAAAATAATGGTGGGAAAACTACTGCCTTACAGGCAATAAGTCTTTGGAGTTTTTTTATTAGACGATGGCAGACGGAAAAAGCGGGGAGCAAGGCGACGATTCGCGCAGGCTTACCTGTTGCGCGTAGTACCATCAGTGCTGTACCGACAAGAGATATTAGAACTATTTGGCGGAACGGAGAAGTGCAGGATAAGAAATCTAAAAAAATTAAAATTGTTATTACCGCTTATGGAAGAGATGCGGCAGGAGTTGAGTGGAATTATGGAGTAGAGTCAACTTATCAAAATAAAGAATTGCTGCATTGTAAACCAATTGACATTAAGGCGAATGTCCCCGCGGAGGCGACGAGAGTTTTTCATTTGCCGCCACTTTCCGGCGTGCAAACTTCTGAAAAGAAAATAGATGAAGCTGCCCAACAACAAGCTATCGGCGAAGGAAGGCCAGGAGAAATTTTGCGTAATTTGCTTTTATATGTTCAGACGCAATCTCTCGAGAGCTGGAAAGAACTTAAAATAAAAGCTAAGGATTTGTTTCAGATTGAATTGCAAGACATACAGTATGTTTCCACCATTGATCCTAGTATAGTTGTTGAATATTTGCCCGTTTTGCCGGATAAATTAAGAATGAAATTTGAAATTGCTAACGCAGGGAGCGGATTTTTACAATTTTTGCTTTTAGCCGCCTTTATGTACGCTCATAAGGACGGCGCTATATTATTGATTGATGAGCCAGACAGCCATATGCACACATTCTTGCAGAGACATGCCTATGATTGGCTTCAAGAAATCGCCAATAAAACTAATTCTCAGCTTATTATTTCCACGCATTCAGAGGTTTTAGTAAACAGCACCAGCAACATAGAGCAAATTGTTACTTTTTTCGGCCAGCAACCCAAAAAACTTAATTATGATAAACGCAGACTAACAGAAGTTTTAAAAGAAGTATCGCCTCTTTCTATTATTAACGCTGAATGGCAAAAAAAAATTTTTTTTGCCGAGGGCGATACTGATCTGCGGATTTTAAAATCTTTTGCCAGAATTCTTAATCATAGGGTTTATCAAAAGCTAGATAGCTCTTCATTTTTTTTCCGTCCATATAAAACAAACGATATTTCCGACGCGATGAGTTATTTTCAATCTTTGCAAAAAATTATTCAGCCGGAATTAAAAGGATTTTGTTTGAGAGATTTTGTACTTCAAGCTGGAAAAACGCAGAAGCTTCCGGCTAATTTTCAAGTAGAATATTGGGTGAGAAAGGAGATAGAAAATTATTTAATTCATCCAAAGGCGCTATTGAGATTTATTGAAAGCAAGGGGCGTACCGGATTATTTAGTAATTCAGCGGATCAGTATTTAAAAGATCAGTTGCCCCCCGCCGTTTATAGGGATCCACTTAAAGAAAATATTGATGGTAATGGAAGCGATTTTTTGGAAAAATTTTTTTCAACTATAAAATTAAATGTTAATAAAGGTAATTATTGGGAAATATCAGAAGTTATGCTCCCCGAGGAAGTGCATTCCGATATAAAATATATGCTTAATAAACTAGATGTATTTTTAAGTTAGAGCCGACAGCCTATAAAGCAAAGTTTATTTACTGATTACAAAAGTAAATAACCATATAGACCTTATTATATAAGCCTTTTAGAACATTTTATTTACTATAGTTGAAAAATTAGCAGTAAAAACTTATTTTTAATAGAAAATAATAAATAAATTTCTATGCCTAAAATAACCTGGATTAACTTGCTGCATTTTTATCAGCCGCCAGCCGCCGACAATGAAACCATTATTGAAGCCGCGAAAAAAAGCTATCAAAGAATAATCAGCGCCCTAAAACGCAATCGCCGAATTAAATTTACGCTTAACCTTACCGGCTGCCTGTTGGAGCGGCTGGAAAGTTTGGGTTATGCGCCGCTAATCAATGACATAAAAGATATGCTCTTAAGCGGTCAAATAGAATTAACCGGTTCAGCCGCTTTTCATCCTCTGCTCGCCCTTTTACCTGATCAAGAAATTATCAGGCAAATTAAAATTAATCAGGAAATTTTAAAAAAATATTTCGGCCAAGAATTTAAGCCCGAAGGTTTTTTTATTCCCGAAGCGGCCTACGGAGTCAGGGTCGCTAAAATAATCAAAAAATTAAATTATGGCTGGATTATGCTTGACGAAATAAGCGCCGGCTTAAAATCAAACCAGTTTGATTTTTCCCGCCTTTATCTTGATAAAAATTCCGGTTTAAAAATTTTTTTCCGCCAAAGGCAAAATTCAAAGAAATACGCGCCCCAAGTAATCTTTAAATTTATAGAAGAGATAAACCCCGTTAGAAAAAATTTTTCTAACGGGGTAAAAGCTGAAACGATTGTTACGGCGACTGATGCCGAGCTTTATGGCTTAAGGCATAATGATTTTAGCTATGCTTTTGAAAAACTATTAAAGCGCTCGGAAATTAAAACCTTAACGGTTAGCCAATATTTAGCCGGCTTAAGCCGGCCGAAGAAGATTTCTCCCCGCGCTTCATCATGGGAATCAACCGAAACAGAGTTAAGAAATAATTTGCCGTATTTTCTTTGGTATGATAAAAAGAATAAAATCCAAACCGGACTTTGGCAATTAGCCGGCCAAGCTATGGCTAATGTCAATAAATACGTTAAAGATCAAAATTATTTTTGGTCCAGGCGGCATTTGGACCGAGGCTTGGCCAGCTGCACTTTTTGGTGGGCCAGCGCCCATGACTTTAGGCTCTACGGCCCGATTTCCTGGAATCCTGATGAAATAGAAAAAGGGGCTAACGAACTAATTAAAAGTATTCGCGCCTTGGCTGACCCTAAAACCAAGCGGGCTAAAATTAAAGCGGAAAAATTATATATAAAAATAAAACAGCTAATCTGGCATAAGCATTGGCATTATTATTGGCTTAAGCCAAGCGGAAAAAAATATGAATAAGATTTTACATCTTTTAGACCAGACGTATGTTTTAGATTTGTTTAATAAAGAAATTTTGCCGCAATACCCGGAATTTTCCGGCATTAAACAAATTAAAACCAGTTTTATTAAAAAACATATTTGGACCTCTACTTATCATGTGGTGATTGAATATCAAACCGCCTTTATTGATGCGGAAAAAAAATTAAAGACTCTGCCGATTTATTGCACGGCTCATAGCGATGAACCGCGCCTGAATTCTTTTGAGGCTTTGACTTTTCTTTGGCAAAACGGCTTTAACCGGGGAAATTTAACCATACCCAGGCCGCTGTTTTATTCGCCTTACTTTAATGCTTTTTTTTATCAGGGCATCAGCGGTGAAAATCTTTATCAGTACATCCGGCGAAAAGACCTAGAGATTGTGGAGGCCGTGGTGGTTAAAGCGGCCGCCTGGTTTGCTAAACTGCATAATCTAAGCGCCACGGCCGCTAAGGCAAAAAATTTTAACCCGCTAAACAGCCTGATTGAAACTATCGTTCCGGGTATGGCTCGCGCCCTGGCTAAAGTTAAATCATTAGAGCCGCGCTATTTTGCAGCCTGCCGCCGGGCCTATGAAACCATAAATCAGGCGGAAAAAAATTTCCTGGCTTCTACCGCTAAGCGCTGGCTAATCCATGGTGACGCTCACCCGGAAAATATTATTATCATTAACCAGAATAAAATTGGTGTCATAGATTTTACCGATATTTGCCTGGCTGATTTCGCCCGCGATTTAGGCGCTTTTTTGCAGCAGCTGGAATTTATGACGCTCCGTAAAATTGACGATCAGCCGCGGGTAGAAAAAATCAAACAGCTTTTTTTAAATAGCTATCTGAAAAATGCTAAAATAACTTTAGCTGATAATTTAAAAAATAGAATCAATAATTACTATAACTGGACCGCTTTGCGCACGGCCATTTTTTTCCTGCTCAAAGACGGTTCCGAACCGGAGCGGGCGCATGGCCTGTTAATAAAAATCAGCCAAAATTTAAAATTAAACGTTACTATTTAAGATTTTATGCCGGTCAATACTAAAATCTATGACCAAAAATTTTTTACCAACACGGTTAAATTCGCAGGCGCCTCGGCCAAACAATTCGTTAGCCTGCTGATTAAACATTTCGCGCCCAAATCAGTCGTTGATATCGGCTGCGGCGTGGGTATTTACTTGGCTGAATTTAAAGCTAATCATATTAAAGTTTTTGGCTATGATGGCGCGCCGGCCGCTCTGACCGGCTCGGCTTTGGGCGATAAAATAAAATTGCATGACCTGTGCCGGCCGCTAAAGTTAAACCGCCGATTTGATTTAGGCCTTTGCTTGGAAGTGGCCGAACATTTAGAAGCGAGCTGTGCCAAAACTTTAATTGACACTTTAACTAATCTGTCTGACACTATAATTTTTACCGCGGCCACGCCCGGCCAGGGGCCGAAAAGCATTGGCCATATTAACGAGCAAATGCCGGCCTATTGGCTAAAATTATTTACACAAAAAAATTTTAAACTTAACAAAAAATTAACCGCTAAAATTAAACGAGAAATGAGAAAAGCCAAAATCGTCTGGTGGCTGACTAAAAATTTAATGGTATTTGAAAAACATGCCAAACAAAAAATTAAAAATCCTAATGGCCGCGGCCGAAGTCGCGCCGCTGGCTAAGGTCGGCGGGTTAGCGGATGTTATCGGCGCTTTGCCCAAAGCTTTAAAAAGGCTTAATTTAGACGCGCGCGTTATTATGCCCTGTTACGGCCTGATAGACAAAAACCAATATAACCTAAAGCTAATTAAGCAAAACATTAAAAGCGGCGGCGCGCCAATAAATATCTGGCTGACTAAACTTCCGGCTTCAGCCGTACCGCTTTATTTAATTGAACATGATTTTTTTAAGGATAAAAAAATCTACTCAACCACCTTAGCCGGCGGCCAGCAAGACATTAAAAAATTCGTTTTCTTTTCTCAGGCGGTTTTAGACAGTCTTAAAGCCCTTGGCTTCGCGCCGGACATAATCCATCTGCACGACTGGCATACCGCGGCCCTAGCGGCTCGGCTTAAAACCGACTATCAAGACGACCAATTCTTTAAGCAAACTAAAACGGTTTTCACGATACACAATTTAGCCAACCAAGGCCTGACTGAAACGAAAAATTACCTGGCCGAAGGCATCTTGAAGGCCGACCTGATTAACACGGTTAGTCCGACCTATGCTAAAGAAATTTTAACCAAACAATACGGCGCCGGCCTGGAGAAAATTCTTAATCAAAGAAAAGCTGATCTTTACGGCATTTTAAACGGCCTGGATACGGATTTTTTTAATCCGGCCGCGGATAATTTAATAAGCCAAAAGTATGCGCTGAAAAATTTAGACAAAAAAATTGCCAATAAATTAGCTTTGCAAAAACTATTAGGCTGGCCGTCAGACAAAAATACGGCTTTAATCGGTCTGGTTACGAGATTTGTCTGGCAAAAAGGCCTGGATTTAATTACGGAAAAATTTTCCCAATTAAATTGTCAATTTGTTTTTTTGGGTACGGGTGAAAAGCGCTATGAGCAGGCTTTATTAAATTTAGCTGAAAAATATCCGGCTAAATTTAAAACTTTGATTAAATTTGACGAACAACTGGCGCATGAAATTTACGCGGCCTCGGATATTTTTTTAGCGCCGTCCCGTTTTGAACCCTGCGGCTTAACCCAGCTGATCGCCATGCGCTACGGCGCCGTACCGTTAGTGCGCGCTACCGGCGGCCTGGCTGACACGGTTAATTATAAAACCGGTTTTGTTTTTAAAAAATATTCAGATCAAGCATTATATAAAACCCTGAATAAAGCTTTAACTGTTTTTTATAAACAGCCCAGGCTCTGGCGCCAACTGCAAACCAATGGCCTGAAGCAAGATTTTTCCTGGAAAAACCCGGCCCGGCAATATTTAAAACTTTATCAAAAATTAAGCAAGATGAAAAATAAAAGTTTATAATCGGATTGCCCTGATAGCCGTATAATAATTACGCGGGAACTCAAATTTAATTTCGAGTTCCCGCGTCTTGGTTAATCCTAATTCCAAACTAAGATATCAACCGTGTTAAGATCAAAGAAATAACCGTTTTTTTCAGAGTCAAGATAGACCCGCAACACCCCGCCTATCTTGACTTCGTCAAAAAACGCCTCGTCTATATCGCCTGTTTTCGGGTACGTTACTATAACCTGAGCAAGTTTTCTTAGAGGAAAAATTGTTTTAACCTCAAACTGCCAGGGTTTAGCGGAAGGAAGAGGATTTCCTGGCGATGGCTCTTCTTGGTTAAAAACCATAAAAGACATGCCCGGGCGCAATTCGCGCCAACTCAAATGTTTTAAGCTAATTTGATTTTCTTTTATCTCCGCCATTTTTTTCTCCTTCTCCCGGTTCTTATTTTTTGAGGATGTTGGTACCACACGTGCTTTAAATTAAAATGGTGTTTATCTAATCCTATATCTTTCCATAAAATCTCCTTTCCGCTCAAGTCTATAAACCTGACATGGTAACAAACCCAGGGACCGCATTTTTGATTAAAAGTGTGATCCCATTTATCAGCGCGCTTCCATAAAACACAGTCGTGATGAACACAAACGATTTCCTTAATTTTCTCGGGCAAATCTTTGCATTGTACAGCTCTTTTCATGGCTTTTTCTCCTAAGTAAAATTTTCTAAAGAGCGCGGCTCATTGAAATTTGAATTTGTCTATATATTATACTTTTTTTAACTTATATATCTTAAATTGTCAAGTCAAAATTCTAAAAAATTCAACCTTGACATTTTAATTGATTTAGGCTATACTTCCTTTTGTAAGTGTTATTTTACTCTTCCTTATGCTTTTAGCGTATTAGAGAAGGCAAAATAAAAAAGAGTCGACTTACAATTTAATTTAATTAAAAGCGTAAGGAAAGCTATGAATAAAAAATTATACGTTGGTGGTTTGTCCTATTCAACCACCGAAAGCGGCTTAAAAGATGCTTTTTCCCAAGCCGGCACCGTAGTTTCAGCCATCGTCATCATGGATAAGATGACTGGCCGATCAAAGGGTTTCGGTTTCGTGGAAATGTCAACCGACGAAGAAGCGACAGCCGCGATTGACATGTTCAACGGTAAAGAGCTTGATGGCCGCGTGGTTACGGTTAATGAGGCCAGGCCTCAAGAAGACCGGCCGAAAAGAAGTTTCGGCGGCAATGGCGGCGGCAGAAGTTTTGATCGCAATCGCGACAGCCGCGGCGGCAGTAATTGGTAAGTAAAAAAATTACTTCAAATAAAAACACCCTTGAGAAATCAGGGGTGTTTTTATTTTAAAAGTTGTTGTAGAATATAGGCATGGTAAATAAAAGAAAGAAAATTCCTAAAAGCGCTAAGCGGGTTTTTAAAGGTGAAATTTATGAAGTCTGGCAGTGGCCGCAAAAAATGTTTGATGGCTCGCTGGCCACCTTTGAAATGCTGAAGCGGCCGGACACGGCCGTAATAATTCCGGTGGTAGGCGATAAGATTTTGCTTTTACATCAGTCCCAGCCCAATAAACCAAATTTTTTGTCTTTGGCCGGCGGCCGGATAGAACCGGGAGAAAAGCCTTTAAATGGAGCGAAGCGGGAACTATTAGAAGAAACCGGATATGTTTCGCGCGATTGGCAGCTGTGGCTAAAAGTCAATCCGGTGGGTAAAATGGTTTGGACGATTCATGTTTATATCGCGCGCGATTGTTTTTATTGGCAGCCGCAGAGGCTTGACCCAGGCGAAAAAATAACCATTAAACTAATTAGCTACGATGAATTTTTACAACTGACTGACAACCCGAATTTTTATGAAAGAGAATTGATTGGCGCTATGCTGCGCGCCAGATATGATAAAAAAGAATATGAAAAGTTTCGCAAGTTGTTATTTGATAAATAGTTTTTATAATTATTTTATATAAAAAGAGAAAGGGGCTATCCACGATGTGCTGTGGATAGCCCCAATTTTTTTCGACCGCCTGCGGCGGAATTCAAGGAGTTAAAAGCCTCAAGAATTCAGGACCTCAAGGGTCAATTACTGCGAGAGGAAGGCCGAAGCGGAACCGCAGTCCTCGGCGGCGCTGTCGTACCAGCGGGCGCCGAACCGGACCCTGCCGCCGTCGACGAATTGCTTTAAATATGGCTAAAATCTGTCCATAGTGTTCGTGGACTTGTATTTAACGCTATAATCCGTTATAATCCACTATATCAGGTATAGCGTTAAAAAATCGGCTATATTCTGTTATAATCCACTGTATAAATTATGGCGTTAAAAATTAACTAATTCTATGGACGACATTTTCAAAAAATTTGATCATCGAATAAAAAATCCCGATCCGCATATCGTGGCTCTTTTGGCTGAGATTGATGGTATTCGCGGCGAGTTCAAATCGGGTTTGCGAATGACTCCCCAGGCGATTACCAATCTCCGTAAGTCGACGCTCATCACCTCTGCCGGTGCATCCAATCGTATTGAGGGAGGGAAACTAAACGACGAAGAAGTTGAGAAGGTTATGCGCGGTCTTGCGGTCTCGAAATTCGCGGATCGTGATTCGCAGGAAGTGCAGGGATATCTTGAGACGCTTCAGAATGTTTTTGATAGCTTTCAGACTTTGCCGCTTCGAGAGAGTGTCATCACCTCGCTTCACAATCAGCTTCTCAAATATTCTCACAAGGACGACATGCATCGCGGCGGTTATAAAAAGAAAGAGAATACTGTTGGTGTTCTCGGACCGGATGGTAACGTGGCGCGAATAATGTTTGAGACGACAAAAGCATATCTCACTCCCAAGGAAATGCAGGAGCTTGTCGATTGGACAAGCGATGCTTTTGAGAAGAATCGTTTTCATCAACTTCTTATCATCGCCAATTTTATTGTTGAGTTTTTGAAAATCCACCCGTTTGAAGATGGCAATGGGCGTCTTTCGCGTGTCCTTACAAATCTTTTACTTTTGCGATCAGGTTATCAGTTTATCCAGTATGTCTCACACGAGCAGATTGTAGAACGACGCAAGGATGAATATTATATCGCACTCCGTAAATCTCAGGAGACTTTCAAAACTGATCACGACACTATTTCGCCATGGCTCAATTTCTTTTTGTCTGTTGTGCGAGAGCAGGCCATTAAGGCACTGTCATATCTTGAAGAAGAAAAAGTTGAGGATACACTTTCTCCCAAGCAGTACGAGGTATGGAAGCATATCACCACTGTTGGCGAGGCGGCACCGGGTGAGATTGTCAAAGCAACAGATATCGCTCTTGGCACAGTTCGTCAGGCATTAGATCGTTTAGTGGAACTCGGAAAGGTCAAGCGTGTCGGACGAGGTCGCGCAACACGGTATGTTAAAATATAAATATTTTTACTAACTAATTCTTAATTAAACTATATGACGCAAAAAAATTATCAATTGCCGGAATTGTCTTACGGCTACGGCGAGCTATCCCCTTTTATTTCTGAAGAACAGCTTAAATTGCATCATGACAAACATCACCTGGCCTACGTTAACGGCGCTAACTCGCTCTTGGAAAAATTAGCTAAAGCCAGACAGGAAAATAGCGATTTGGACCTGAAAGCGGCGCTAAAAGAATTATCGTTTCATCTGGGCGGTCATGTTTTGCATTCATTATTCTGGCGCAATCTGGCGCCCGTGGCTAAAGGTGGCGGCGGCGAGCCGGCCGGAATTTTAGCCGAGAAAATAAATAACGAGTTCGGCGATTTTCAAAGGTTTAAAAAAGAATTTACCCAGGCGGCCTTAACCGTTGAAGGTTCGGGCTGGGCGGCTTTAGGTCAGTCGTTAGACGACGGCCGCTTACTGGTTATGCAGATAGAAAAGCATAATATAAATTTACTGCCGCAGTTTAAAATTTTATTGGTTTTGGACTTGTGGGAGCATGCTTATTATCTGGACTATAAAAACGAGCGCGCTAAATTTATTGAAGTTTTCTGGAAGATTGTAAGCTGGAGCGAGGCGGAAAAAAAATTTACTTATGCCTGAAATAGAAAATATAATTAAACTGATTTCTTTAGACAAACCATTAGTAGTTTTTGATTTGGAAACTACCGGTTTGTCCGTTAACTTGGACCGGATTGTTGAAATCGCTTATCTAAAAATCGGGCTTGATGGCTCGGTTTTTAAAGGCGATTTATTGTTAAATCCGGAAACGAGCATTTCGGCCGAAGCCGCGGCTATTCACGGCATTTCGGACGAACAGGTAAAAAGCCAGCCGACTTTTAAAGACAAAGCCGTAGAACTTTGGGAAATATTTAATGACTGCCATTACAGCGGTTTTAACGTTATGGCTTTTGATTTGCCAATGTTAAAGCGTGAGTTTTTAAGGGCGGGTCTAGATTTTAATTATGCCCAGGCTAAAATTATTGACGCCAAAGTGATTTATCATTTTATGGAACCGCGCACTTTAGCCGCGGCTTATAAATTCTACTGTAAAAAAGAGCATGCGGAAGCGCATAATGCTTTGGCCGACGTTTTAGTCACGGCGCAAATTTTAGCCGGCCAGCTTAAAAAATATAAAGAGGTTAGAGACTGGGAATTTATTTATAAAATCCACCACAGCGCGGACGGCCGCTTCGTGGATAATGCTCGCAAATTTTATTGGCGTTCGGGCGAAGCTTATTTTTCCTTTTCTAAATACAAAGACCGGCCGCTAGCTGAAATCGCCGCCGCAGACCCTGGTTTTTTAAATTGGATTTTATCCGCGGATTTTTCCGAAGAAACTAAAGAGATTGTCCGAAAAGCTTTAAATGGGGAAATGCCAAAAAAGGCGGAAATAAAAGAAATTTAGTTTTTGTGGTTTAATTTCTATAATAATTTTCTCTAAAATTCTATGAACACACCCAGGAGATTTTTTCTCTTAACCATGCCGCTCCTACTGCTGGCCTGGTTTTTTGTTTTCGCGGCCGCGGCCGAAGCCGCGGCCTGGCCCGTGATTACCGCCGGCAACAC
>JACPHD010000038.1 GCA_016188785.1 Parcubacteria group bacterium
CGTATCAATTTTTAAAATATTATATTTATTATTGACTAAATCAAAAACGACCTGATGAACTTTTTGTTCGGTGATGGTTAATTGCTGGGCGTATCTTAAGTCGGTGGTTAAATCGCGGGCGGCGGCGTTAAGTTTTAAATTTGGCTGGTATTTTTTTAGATAGGGGATAGCGATGGTGGCCAAGAGAGCGATAATGCCGATGGCCACTAACAAATCCATTAGCATACTGCCGCGATGATTTTTATAAAAGTTCATAATAAAATTAAATTGCCGATGTCAGGGAATACATGGGCATAATTACGGCCACGGCCATGCCGCCGACGACTAAGCCTAAAAGTAAAATTAAAATCGGTTCAATTATCGCCGGCAGGTTATTCATGGTTTGGTCAATTTCGCCTTCATAAAATTCGGCCAATTCTTCAAGGATATGGTCAAGTTCGCCGGTTTCTTCGCCGACCGCGATCATCTGGGCGACTATGGGCGGGAATAATTTTGGGTAATTAGCGATAACCTCGTTGATGGTGCCGCCCTTTTTAATTTTACCGGCCATGTCATTTAAACCGTCGCGGTAATAAATATTGCCTAAAACATTAGCCGTGATTTGGAAACTTTTTATAATCATGATGTCGGTTTTTAAGAGCGAGCTGATAGTGCGAGCGAAACGGGCCAGATTTATTTTTTTAATAATCGGCGCGAAAATCGGCATTTTTAAAAGCAAGCCGTGCAGCAGGTATTTTCCTTTAGCCGTTTTGATGGACTGGCTGAAAATTAAAATCAGAACAGCCAGGCCAATCAGATAAAGCCAGCCGTCCGCGATTAGGCTATTGGATAATTTAATTAAGAGCTTGGTCGCTAAAGGCAATTCGGCGTTAAAATCTTTAAACATGGCGGTAATTTTAGGAATGACGAAAATCATCATGAAAACGCCGATGCCGGACATAGCCGCTAAAATCACCAGCGGATAAGTAAGCGCCCCCTTAACTTTGGCAACCAATTCATGATTTTTTTTAAATTGAATATACAGCCGTTTCAGCACCTCTTCTAATTTTCCGGAAATTTCTCCGGATTCAATCATGCTGACGAATAATTGTCCGAAAATTTTTTCGTGCGGTTTTAAGCTTTCGGTAAAGCTTATGCCTTTTTCTACGTTGGCGGAGATATCGTTAATAATACCGGCCAGACGTTTATTATTGGTTTGCTTGCTTAAAGTTTTTAGCGCCACGGATAAAGAAATGCCGGCCTTAAGCATAATGCCTAAATTCTGGACAAAAAATAATTTTTCAGAGATGGGAATGGAGGAAAGTTTTCTTAAAAAATGCCTGACAGCGCCTAGGGTATTTATGGCAGCGGCAGTTTTTGCCGCTGGCTCGGCTACGACGTTCTGCGGCGGTAAATTTATGGGCATAATATTAAAATAATTATCAATTTTCAATGACCAATTATCAATGAATGATCAATTATTAAATTTTTAATTGAAAATTAAAACATTGAAAATTGTTTGAAAATTGAATTTTGAAAATTGAAAATTTATTGCTATTCTTTAGTGACTCTCATAATTTCTTCAATCGTGGTGATGCCGTTTTTAGCTTTAATAAAGCCGTCTTCAATAATAGTAAGCATGTTTTGCTTTTCTGCCTGCTCTTTAAGCTCGGCCGGCGAGGCTTTTTTTAAAATCAGCTCGGACATGGCCTCGGTTATTTCCAGAACTTCGTAAATGCCCAGCCGGCCTTTATAGCCGGAGTTGGAACATTGTTTACAGCCTTTGCCGCGGTAAAACAGCAAAGCCTCAATGCCTTGCTTGGCGTTGATAATAATCTTTTTTTCTTCTAAAGCGCGCATAATATTTTCTAAGTCAAGCTGCTGCTTTAGTTCGGCGACTGTGGTTTTGTCTAATTTATAGCTTTGGATGCAATTGGGGCAGATTTTTCTGACTAATCTTTGGGCGATTATGATATTAGTGGTTGAAGCCACTAAAAAGGCCGGCACGCCCATATCCGACAGCCGGGGCAGGGTTGTTACGGCATCGTTAGTATGCAAAGTTGACAGCACCAGATGGCCGGTCATGGCCGCGTGAATGGCGATTTCCGCGGTTTCCTGATCGCGGATTTCCCCCACCATAATAATATTAGGGTCTTGCCTTAAAAAAGCCCTTAAGCCGGCGGCGAAAGTATAGCCGATTTTCGGGTTGACTTGCGACTGGTTAACGCGCGGCATGCGGTATTCAATCGGGTCTTCAATAGTAACGATATTGACTTCAGGCGTGTTTAAAATATTCATGGCCGTGTAGAGCGTGGTGGTTTTTCCCGAGCCGGTTGGTCCGGTTACTAAAATCATGCCATGAGGTTTGGTTAGGTTTTTTTTGATGGTTGCCAGGGCCGAAGGCTGGAGTCCAAGCTGTTCCAAGGTTAAAACCTGCGCTTTTTCGTTTAATAAGCGCATGACGATTTTTTCACCGTCAAAAGTCGGAATAATGGAAACCCGGAAAGAAACTTTATATTCTTTGGCATTTATTTTAAAGCGGCCGTCTTGCGGCAGGCGGTGCTCGTCAACTTTCAGGTTGGCCAGTATTTTTATGCGGGCGGTAATTCCTGGTTGGACGTTTTTGGGTAGAGTCATAACCGTTTTTAAAATGCCGTCCACGCGGTAGCGCGCTAAAACGTCTTTTTCTTCCGGCTCAATATGAATATCGCTGGCGCCTTCAAAAATCGCGTATTCCAAAAGCGTCTCAACGATTCTGACGACCGGCAGATTAGCCGCTAATTTTTTAAGATCAGTCTCGCCGCCGCCGTTTATGTTTTCATCAGCCAAATCTTTAAATTCGGCTTTTAGGCTTTTATGGTATTGCTTAATGGCCTGATTAAGGCTGTCCGGGGTGGTTAAATAAATTACCGGCTTTAAGTTGGTTTTTTTTCTAATAAATTCAAAAATTTCCATGTTTTCCGGGTCCAGGGCGGCAATTTTTATTTCCTTGTCGTCGGCGGCGAAAGAGATTAGCTGGTGAGTTGAAGCGATCGGTTCCGGCACATTAAACAAGACGTCTTTTCTGATAATTTGATCTTTTAAATCAATAAAAGGCACTTTAAAGTAGCCGGCCGCGTTTTCATACAGAGAGCTTTGGCTGGTTATTTTTTTTTCAATTAAATAATTTTCCGCGGTTTTGCCGTATTTGGCCGCTTCCTGGGAAAATTTTTCAAATTCGGCCGCCGGCATGATATCGGATTTTTCCAGTATTTTTTTCAGCTGTTGATTTGAGAGCATAGACTTATTTTTATTATAACATAATTTATTTGAATTAAGAAGCACGGATGATTTTAAAAAATTTATTGATTTAATCAAAGAACAATTAAATAAGCTTAAAGTAGCGTAAGTTTTTATTTTTTCTCATGCGTTAACCGCGGGATTCAAATTTATTTTGATTTCCCGTTTTTTATTTTAGCTAATAATAAATAAAAATTTACACTTGGCCTTGACATTATTATCATTATGTGCAATACTTCAAAAACACTTTTAACGAAGCGTTTAGATCGTTTAGACACTTTTTTGTCATTCCCGCGAAAGCGGGAATCCAGGATAAGTCCGTATAAAGGTGAATTTAGCAGGTTGGTTATAGAAATAAATTCCTGCCTCTGCCTCCTGGATTCCCGATAGCCTGCGGCTTCGGGAATGACAATAAAAAGCGGTTTAAATGTTTCGTTGAAATACAGCATCAAGCATCTTGCCGTGGTGGCAAGTGATGCGAAATGATGCTGGTGAAAGAAAAAATAAAAAAGAAAAGGAGAAAAAAATGGAAACGTATTGTGAAGAGTGTGGGAACCCTTCTGACTCTTGCGACTGCTCGGCCTATTGGTTGGAGCAGGACAGGATCTGGAGGAGGAACCACCCGGATCCGGATATGCCGGATCCGGAAAAAGAAGCAGATTAGTTCTTTTCTTTTTTTATTCCCATCCGGCTCCCGCCATTGCCGGATGAGACCGAAAGGAGGTGATTTTAATGGTGGAACCCCAGTTCCGACCCGGACCCCTTCGGAAGCTGCTGTGCGCGCAGGGCAAGAACATTGACCGAGCGTATTCGCCTCGGGCGTATGTTCTGCACGCGTGCGACAGCCAGTCTCTGAAGACTCTGGAAGCAATGCCTGACCATGAAGACGGAATGTCGCCGGTGGGTGGCGATATTTTTGTCTTCGCCGCGGAGGTTCAAGAGGAGGCATCAAAAAGCCTTCTCGAGAGCTACCCGGGCGCCAAGATTTTGGTGCCGTCAGCAAGCCGATTCTACCTTGCGCCAGTTTTGGACTGGTTGTTGGGAGAAGAGGCGGCTGACCCGGTCGTGGTCGTGCGTTCTCTGGAGTCAGAGGAGGCGACTAAGGGGAAGTTCGCTCGGACCGCGTACGATTTTCATGTAAGAGCGTATGCAGCGGCGGAAAAGTCTACGTTGTTTTTTGACAAAGTAGACTGGTGCGGAGATAGGATAATTTCTCCTGATTTCACTCTCGTTCCATACGAAAGTGAAATTTGGGCGAAATTAGCCCGTCTCGTGCCTCCGCTAGCGACGCCCTAGCATGGGAAAGCGGCGGGGTTAGCGCGTAACCCCGAAAGAGAAGTATCCCGTGGAACCTGTAAAATTCCGAACGTCATTAATCTGCCCAGTGGCGGAGAAAGCGTCGGTCCTCAAAGTAGCGCAAGGCGAAATGAGGTTGGGATAAAGTTGGGAGAGCTTCGAAAAAGCGTAAAAAGTTCTTTGAAATTGCACTTATCAGAGCCTGCGGCTAGCGTCGCGGGCTCTATTTATATAAAAAATGAGCCTGCTATCGCGAATAGCAGGCTAATATTGATGGGCAAATATTACTATGCCCATAAAAGTAAATTGAATATTTTTTCCTCCTCTCCTTTTTCCTGGGGAGGAAAAATAATCTCGTATCCCTCTACGCGGAAAGGAACTTTTTCTTTTTGTTCAGTGAAATAATATCCTTTCTCAAGGAATATTTTCTGTGCTCTAAAAGCATACTCCGTTCCCATCCTTTCTGATGCTCTTGGTTTTTCAATGCAATCTTTTTCCGCCAGTTTTAGCAGAACTTTTATTATATCCATTGGATATCTCCTCTCTTGCATTGCCTCTTGTTTTGTTGTTATACCTCAAAATAATTGGCTTGTAAAGGACCTTGATTTTTATTTATTTGCCTGCTGCAAATTCTGCATAAAACTTTTTAGAAAATACCTGATAGACTGCTGATCTACGGATATTGTATTAGCGAGTTCTCGCATGTCTTTTAAATAACTTTGTACTTTTTCATAACTTTCTAGGTTAAATTTTTGCACCAAACTAAAATCGAAATTTTTAATCATTGTTGCCAAGAGCTCTTTTTCAGGATTTTGCAACTTATCTTTTATAAGAACAATCTTTTTTACCAGCTCCGGATAAAGGTGGCTATTGAAAGCTTCATAAAGAGAGGAAAATCCCTCATATTCATTTGTCTTTTCCGGATGAAAATGAGAGAGATAGCTTTGAATGTGATGATATTTAGATGGTTTTAACAGGAGCAGCAAGCTATGTATTTCCTCGAGAGTTTCCGTTCTGTTTGCAACAAATAGCGCTTGTCTCATAAGTTGGGCAGTGTAGTCGAATTTCATATTAAGAGCCGACACAAATTTTATAAAATATTTTTTTATTTTTTCATTGGGAAAATAGCTCCCTGGAAAATTTTTCATTAAGGAGTTTATTTTTTCTACTTCAGAAAGGGCCGAATTGATTCCGACGTAAGCTCTTTTTTTATTAGAATAAAACGGCTTCATACAATTGGCCTCAATCTCGCCGACATCAGCTAAAAGCTCATCGCGCAATTCATCAACCACGCCATTCGGTGTGGATTCTAGTATATCCTTTTCTTTCTCATTTAGATCACTCCCTTTTGGGCTTAACAGTCCTTGAAGATCAATTTGAAATTTTTGGGAAGGATATCTTATATCTCCTGAAAATCCGTCGAGTAAATTATGAATATTTTCATGTCTGGCGATCATGGAAACTGTTCTCGAATCAGAATGTTTTATCACGTTAAAAACAGTTTTATTAATATGCATTCCCGTTTTTTCGTTGCTTATTAACTTTTTATAATAATTTTTTTCCAAAATTATGGTAATACTAAAAGGACCAATGATAATGCTTTCTACTTTAGTTTGATCCAGATTTTCTGACGAACCCACACTTTTTCCGAATTGCGCAATTATTTCTGGTTTGTTTCCCTGATTGTTACGAACGTAAAGGAATTTTTTTTCAAGAGCGTTAACTCCTTTGTCAATTCTTTGTAAAAAATCAAGGTCGTCAGCCCCCGCCTTTTTTATAGAGTCAATTTGCCGGAACAGCTTACTTTGTTCTTCTTCAAATATTTGAATTTCTGGCTCATTGTCATCTGGATCAAGTTCAAGAATAATTTTTCTTTCAATATTATCTATTCTTTCTTCTATATTTTTAATCTGGTTTAAAAATTCAAGCGCGTTGGGATAGCGGGCGAAGATATCAGTTTTAAAATTTTCGAACCTTTTACTTACTTCTCCGGGGCTATCTTCAAGCGACGAAGTTTCAATAATATCTTTTATTTGTTTTACCGCATCAACTTTATTTTTCAGATTTTCTAAAATATTCTCTTTTTTTCTGTTTTTTTCCAATACGGCAGATTCTTTATCTTCTTGGAGAGAAATGATTTCATATTGATTTTCCATAAAGGTTTGATTGCAAATCGTATAAAAGCAATTTTAATAAATGAACTTATAGGTGCATTCTACAACAGAAGGGCAAATTTAACAAATTTTAACTTCAGAATGTGTTCAAGTTGCGAATTATCGTAAAAATATGCTAAATTAAATATATGGCGTTTGATGGCCATAAAATATGGGATTATTTATATCTTAGCCGCGCCAAGCTGGCGCAAGCTGTTTTATATTTGATTAGTTTTGCCTTTGTCAGGATATATCTGTTAGCTTTGTTGGCCTTAAATATTATTAACTGGCTCTTGGCTTTTTATGTTAATAATAATGTAAGCCAGAATCTGGTGGTCTTGCATTACAACGTTAATTTAGGCGTTAACTTAATCGGCGAGGCCAAAGATATTTATATTATTCCGACTTTAGGCCTGGCTTTTATCGTCATAAATTTTCTTTTGCTGTTGAATGTTTTTAGCCAAAATAAATTTTTGATTCATTTGCTTTTGGGATTTTCTCTTTTAATTAATTTGTTTTTGATCGCCAGCACGGCCGCTATATATTTAGTTAATTTTCGTTAAGCAATACAAATTACTTTTATATGTTTGAGTTTTATGTTATTAAAATTTTATTTTTAACCGCTTTGGCTTTTATTTTTGCCGTTTCCTGGACGCCTTTACTAACTCATTATTTATATAAATATAAAATGGGTAAACAAATCAGGGCCAACGGCAACACGCCGGTCTATACCAAGCTGCACGTTCATAAAAGCGGCACGCCCACCATGGGCGGAATCTTAATCTGGCTGACAGTTTTAATTATCGCGGCCATATTTTATTATTTGCCGAAAATTTTTTCCGCGGATATTTTTAATTATCTTAATTTTTTATCGCGTAAAGAAACTCTTTTGCCTTTAGGCGCGTTAGTGGCTACGGCCTTGATTGGCTTAATTGACGATTGGCTGGATGTTAGAAGCAAGGGTATTTTGGGCGGTGGCGGCTTAAAAGTGAAGCATCGCTTAATAATTTATACGATTATCGCGGTTATCGGCGCTTTATGGTTTTATTTTAAATTAGGCTGGGATGTTTTTCATGTTCCATTTTTAGGCGATTATCAAATGAGCTGGCCTTATATACTAATTTTTGTTTTTGTTTTAGTGGCCACGGCTTTTTCGGTTAATGAAACCGACGGCCTGGATGGTTTGGCCGGTGGCATTTTAATTTTATGTTTTGCCGCTTTCGGGGTGATTGCTTTTTCTATGGGTAAATACGACTTAGCCGCTTTCTGCGGCGTTATTGTCGGCGCGCTTTTAGCGTTTTTATGGTTTAATATCGCTCCGGCGCGCTTTATTATGGGCGATACCGGCGCCATGAGTTTAGGTATTACTTTAGGCATAATCGCCATGCTGACCAATTCGGCTTTAATTTTACCCCTGATCGGTTCAGTCTTTGTGCTAGAATCTTTATCAGTAATTATTCAGCAATTGTCCAAAAAAATTCGAGGAAAAAAAATATTTATTTCTTCGCCGATTCATCATCATCTGGAAGCCCTGGGCTGGAGCGAACCTAAAATCGTGATGCGCTTTTGGGTTGTGGCCGGCGTTAGCGCGGCCATCGGACTGGCCGTGTTTTTATTGGATAAGAAGATTTAAGTTAAAAGTTATAAAGTAAAAAGTTGAAAGTTTTTAAGTCGGGATATTTAACTTTATAACTTTATACTTTATAACTTTCAACATATGACTTTCTTAATAAGCTGGTTTAATAAATTAATGAGTTCAAGCGATAAGCAGGGCGAGCCGGATAAAGTTTTGATTTTTATTATTGGCGCTATCGTAATTTTCGGTCTGATTATGCTTTCCAGCGCCTCGTCAGTTATCGCCTATAATGCTTACCATGACAGCTATTATTTTTTTAAGCGCCAGCTGTTCGGCTTGGTTTTAGGTTTAGCGGCCGCCTGGTTTTTTTCCCGTCTTGATTATCGGATTTGGCGCCAATACGCTTTGCTCTTGTTAATTGCTTCTATCGGCTTATTGCTGTTAGTTTTTATTCCCGGTTTGTCGGCCAGATGGGGCAGTTCCAGAAGCTGGATAAATGTTTTTGGTTTTTCTTTACAGCCGGCCGAATTCGTTAAAATTACTTTTCTTTTGTATTTAGCGGCTTGGCTGGAAGGCCGAAAGAAGAAGCTGGCGGAAATTTCGCGAGGCTTAGGGCCGTTTTTGGCCATTTTAGGCCTTATTGCTTTACTGCTGATGCTGCAGCCGGATATGGGTACTTTAACTATTATTGCCTTGTCATCGCTGGTGGTTTATTTTATTGGCGGCGGCAGTTTAAAACATTTGCTGATTTTAATTTTATTAGGGCTGGCGACGCTGGTGGTAATGATAAATATTTATCCATATCAGGCTAATCGTTTTAAGTGCATGTTAGATCCGTCCTTTTCGCCTAAACAATATTGCTATCAGATCAATCAATCTTTGATTGCCGTGGGCTCGGGCGGTTTTTTCGGCCGCGGCCTGGGCGCGTCGCGCCAGAAGTTTTTATATCTGCCGGAAGCGGAAAATGACGCTATATTTCCTATAATCAGCGAAGAGACCGGTTTTATTTTTTCCACGGGTTTAATTTTATTATATTTAGCCTTATTCTATCGGGGATTTATGATCGCTAAGCGCGCGCCGGACGATTTTGGAAAAATTCTGGCTATCGGCCTAGTTAGCTGGCTGGCAATGCAAGCCTTGATAAATATCGGCGGTATGGTTAATATAATGCCAATGACCGGCCTGCCTTTGCCTATGGTAAGCTATGGCGGTTCGGCCATGCTGGCGGCTCTGGTCTCGATCGGCATATTGCTTAATATTAGCCGGCAGACGAGGTAATTTTTGAAAAAACAAGCAGTTCCTTGCCAAACAAGAGAGGTGAAAAAAATGACTCTAAAATTTTTGTATCGCGATGACTTCTACGAATATTACCTCTGGGTAGAGCGGGGGTATATAGTCAACAAAAAAATCTATAGAGGCTAAAGTATGGAAGTAACTTTTAGGGCGGGCGTTTGCGTAAAACCAAACGCCCGCCCCCTATTTTATTTAGATTATTTTATGTTTAAAAATAAAAAATATAAAATACTTTTAACCGGCGGCAGCAGCGGACAAAATGACGAAACAATATTTTAATCAACTGATATTAACACTTGACAGTATTAACGCAATGCGTTAATATAATAATGGGTATGATAAAAAGTTTTAGCGGCAAAGAAGCACAAAAGATATTTAATCGGGAGTATTCGCTTAAATTACCCTCTTTAATTCAAAAAACTGCTATGCGCAAACTATGGATGATCAATGCCGCCAATTCAATAAATGACTTGCGGATACCGCCGTCTAACCGTTTGGAAAAATTAAAAGGCAAAAGGAAAGAGCAATATAGTCTCCGTATTAATGATCAGTGGCGCGTTTGTTTTAAATGGCATCAGCAAGACGCTTATGAAGTTGAAATAATTGATTATCATTAATAATTTATCATAAAATATATGGCAAAAAAAATTAAACCGATCCACCCGGGTGAAATATTAAATGAGGAATTTTTGGCTCCTTTTAAAATCAGTCAATATCGCCTGGCTAAAGATATTGGAGTCGCGCCGCGCCGGATTAATGAAATCGTGCATGGCCTACGTTCCATCTCTGCTGATACGGCTCTTCGTTTAGGCAAATATTTTAATACTTCACCGCAATTTTGGCTGAATCTTCAGTCGCATTTTGATTTGGAAATAGAGGCGGCCGATCTTACTTATGTATTAAAGAATAAAATAAAAACTTTTGAATTTGCTGTTTAAGGTATATGGATGATGAAAATAAAAAATATAAAATACTTTTAACCGGCGGCGGTACTGGCGGATCGGTCACGCCGCTTTTGGCGGTTTATGATGGGCTGAAAAAAGATGAAGGCGGGTTTGAATTTTTTTGGCTGGGCACTAAGTTCGGGCCGGAGCGGGCCATGGTTGCTTCGGCGAGCTCAGCACAGGGGAAAAAGACGGAAATAAAATTCAAGGCGATCAGCGGCGGCAAATGGCGGCGCTATTTTTCTTTAAAAAATTTAGTGGATATTTTTAAAATTAAACTGGGTTTTTGGCAGGCATTTTTTATTATGCTGAAATCACGGCCTAATCTGGTAATTAGCGCCGGCAGTTTTATCAGCGTGCCGGTAGTCTGGGCAGCCTGGACTTTACGCGTGCCGGTTTTAATCCATCAGCAGGATATTAAGCCGGGGCTGGCCAATAAGCTGATGGCGCCGCTGGCTAAGGTGGTAACTGTTACATTTGAAAAGTCTTTGGCTGATTATGGAAAAAAAGCGGTCTGGACTGGAAACCCAACCAGGCGGAGCCTGGAAATCCCAAATCCCAAATCCCAAATCCCAAATATAAATGCCAATCTGCCGGTAGTTTTGGTTTTGGGAGGCGGCATGGGGGCGGAGGCGATAAACAGGCTGGTGGAAAATAGTTTTGCTGAATTAACAAAGCTTTGTCAGATTATTCATGTGACGGGGAAAGAAAAGGCAATTACGAGTTATCAATTACCAATTACGAATTATGCGCAATACGAATTTTTAGACGTTGGGCAAATGGCTGAAGCCATGAAAATGGCTGATTTGGCGGTGACGCGAGCGGGACTCGCGACTTTGTCCGAGTTGTCATATTTAGCTAAGCCGAGTATAATAATTCCCATACCCGAGTCGCACCAGGAAGCTAACGCGGAATTTTTTAAAAGCCATCAAGCCGCCATGATAATTAAACAAAAAGATCTGACCGCGGAAAATTTTGTAAGTATAATTAAAGATTTATTGGCTGATAAAAAACTACGCGATCGGCTGGCTATTAATATGAAAAACGCCATGAAATTGGGAGCTAACCAAGCGATGATTAAGATTATCAGGGAAATAATAAGATAATTTCATGAATCTAAAATCAAAAATTCGGGAAATACCAGACTGGCCAAAACCGGGCATAAACTTTAAAGATATTACCACGCTGTTAGAAGATAAACA
>JACPHD010000039.1 GCA_016188785.1 Parcubacteria group bacterium
CAGCTGTCACGCATAATGTAACAATTGATGATATTGATGAAACGGCCAATAAATTTGTAAAATACTTAAACACCAATAAGTTCAATTACTCCCTGCTTGGATTGAATGGCTAGTCCGATTTTGGAGTGTGAGTTCTATAGTTATAATGGCCGTTAAAAATTTTAGTCCAATAATGTAATGACCGTATATAATTAAAATAAATAAAATATGGCGAAAAATTTAGATGGCATAAAAAAATTAAATCCCGAGGAAGTGAAAAAGAATCGTAAAATAGTTTTAAATTATATCGGCGAAAAAGATACGGACCCGCTTGCCGGACGGGCAGGCTTGAGCAAAGAGCCCGGGTTAGCGAGCCGGGTTAGCTCGGTTTCTACGAATCGGGTTGACGGTCTTAGATTAAATAAGCCGCCGGAGTGGCCGGCGCTGGCAAAAGGCAATCAGGCCAGCCAGCAGGAAAAAATTAATTTTGCCGAAGAAAAAATCAGACTGGAAAAAATTGAGCGGGCCGAGTTGATTAAAAAAGCCAATGCCAAAAAAGCTAAATTTAAAGCCGAAGAAAAATTTAAAGACGAGCAAGCCGGAAAGTTGCGCGAAAAATTAAAGCTGGAGGAAAAGCTGCGAGCCGAAGAAAGAATAATAGAAGAAAATAAGCGCCGGCAAGAAATAAAACGGGCGGAAGAAATAAAAAGAATAAAAGAGGAAGTTAAATTAGCTAAGGCCAAAGCCGCGGTTAAGAGAAAAGCAAAACGGCAAAAAGCCATCAAGCTGTTTAAGCAGAAGCTAAATAATAAATTAAACGAAATTTTTTCCGCGGTTAAGAGAAATTTCGTCTTCGGTGCATTATATTTAATTGTTTTTTTAATTATCGGCTATACGGTTTTTTGCTTATTGGCGCTAAGGCTTAAAACCGATAATAGCGTAATCGCCAAGCTGGCGCGCGTCTTGCCGGTGCCGGCGGCGCTTACCAGCCAGGGCCTAATAAATTATAATGATTGGCGCGATTTAAAAAATGATAATAACACTAATTTAGCCAAATGGATAATTTTAAGGAATTTAAGCAGAAAATATAAAATGCCTGATAATTTGCCGGATAAAGTTTTGGCCGCGGCTTTTATTAAGGATGAAGATTTTAATCAAGCCGGACTGTTAAGAATAAAAAAAATCAGCCAGCTTTTAAAAGGCGCCGACGATCTGGAGCTGGCGAGCAAATATGCCGACGAAGCCAGCGGAGTAATTTATTATAATCATGAAGAGGCGGCGGAAAAATTCGGGCCGGCGATTTTTAATTTAAAAACCAATCAGACCAGCGATATAATTTTTAGCGATAATGGCTACTATATCGCGCAAAACGTCGGCGATAAAAATAGCCAGTCAGGCCTTAAATACCTTTTTGTCCGAGCCAAAACTTTAGATCAGTATATCAGCGAAAAATCGGCCAAGATTAAAATCTTTATTTTAGCTAACAATTAAAAGACCGAGGTTTTGTTTTTCATTTTTTGCTGGACTCTGTCTATGGCGATTTGCCTAGCCACGGCTCGCGGATATTTTTTTGTTTTCAGACTTTGGCGTAAAATTTCTTCAGTTGACTTGGTAATCTTGCGCTTAACCAGATCAAACATCCGTTTGGCATTATAGCCGCGATACTCGGCATAAGAAGAAATCACTCCGCCGGCGTTAGCCACAAAATCAGGAATGATGAGAATGCCGCTAGCGGACAGCTCGGCTTCAATACTTTCGCTCATGGGAATGTTGCCGGCTTCAACTATGATTTTGGCTTTAAGCTTGTTTTTATTAGTGTCATTAATAACATCAGTAACCGAGGCCGGGATTAAAATATCAACCGGTAAAGACCAAAAGTCTGCCGGAGATATTTTTTTAGAACTAAAGGCCGCGGTCAGAGGTATTTTTTTACTGATTATTTTTTTTATAACTTGCTCGTCAAAACCGTCCGGCGAATAAACCGCGCCGCCAACATCGGCGATCGCCGTTATCTTGGCTCCCAGATCGCGCAAAAATTTATAGGTGAAAGTGCCGACATTGCCAAAGCCGTGGATGGCGGCAGAAGCTCCTTTTAGATTAAGATTGGCGAATTTAGCCGCCACGGCTGCGGCTTGGGCTACGCCGAAACCAGTACTGCCGAATTCATGGGGAATGCCGCATTTTTTGCTCTTGCGTCCGAATACTTTTAAGCAATAATTAGCTGGCTTGCCCGTGGCCGCGCGCCAGTTGCCAACCGCTTCAACGAACCACTGCATTTCTTTTTCTCCAGTATTGACATCCGGACCGGCAATGTATTTTTTAATCAGGAACGGCTTAATGGCGCGCGCGAAATTCTGAATGATTTGTTTTTTCTTAACTGCCGGTTGGCTGCCATCCCATTTGACGCCGGCCTTGGCTCCGCCGAAAGGGATGCCGGCCAGGGCGTTTTTCCAGGTCATGGTCGCGGCCAGACGTTTTACCTCGGCCATGGTTATATTGGCTGACAGGCGAATACCGCCTTTACCCGGACCCAGGGCTGTATTATGAATAACTAAAAAACCTTCCAGACCTGATTTCGCGTCCCTTACTTCCAGCGCGTATTCCGGACCGTATGGATCGGTTATATTTTCTATCATAAAATTAATTTAAATGATGAGCCAACGTCAGACTGTCTAAAAATTCATAAATTCGTCATTCCCCTGAAAAGGGGAATCCAGAAAGAATTTAATTTTAGCTAAATATTTTTTCTGGATTCCTTCCCCGCTTTCGCGAGGACTAAAGGCCGCAGGAATGACGGTACTTTTTAGACAGTCTGACGGCTTTAGAGCGAGGTGCGAAGTTTTTGTTCTTTATTAAATCGCTCAAGCGCTAATTTAATTAAAGTATCAACTAATTTGGCCGAGGAGATGCCGCTGGCTTGCCATAATTTCGGATACATGCTGATGGACGTAAAGCCGGGCATGGTATTTATTTCATTGATAAAAATTTTTTCGTTTTTTGTTAAGAAAAAATCCACCCGGGCCAGGCCCTCGCAGTCAACCGCTTTAAAGGCCTTAAGCGCCAGCGCTTGGATTTTTTTGCTGACTCGTTCTGGAATAGCGGCCGGTATAGAAAGCCGGGCGCCGTTCTCGTCAAGATATTTGGCTTCATAAGAATAAAATTCATGTTTAACAATTATCTCGCCACAGACCGACGCGCGCGGGTTCTCATTGCCTAAGACCGCGCACTCAACTTCTCGGCCTTTAATATATTCTTCAATAATAATTTTATTGTCGTAGGCAAAAGCTGTTTTAAGAGCGGCGATAAATTCACGTTTATTACGCGCTTTAGTAATACCGACCGAAGAGCCGAGATTGGCCGGTTTAATAAACAAAGGCGAGCCAAGCTGGCGCGTAATTTTTTCGTAGACCGCGCTGTTTTTTTCCTGGCTTTGATAAATTAAAAACCGGGCCACCGGCAGTCCGGCGTCCCGCCAGAGCCTTTTGGCCACATCCTTATCCATGCCGGCGGCTGAACCAAGCACGCCGGCTCCCACAAAAGGCACATTGGCCAGCTTAAGCAGTCCCTGGACCGTGCCGTCTTCGCCGAACGGGCCGTGCAGCACCGGGAAAACCACGTCAACTTTTTTAGGGCCGTTGTCGGTTTTTGCTAAAAATTTTCCGCCGGCGTTGTAAGGAACTATGGCGCCGGCGGTTTTCGGTCCGCTGGAAATAATTTTTTTAGCCGCGGCTAATCGCGGCGCGCTGAAGGTCTGCCAGCCGCCGGTTTTATCAATGCCGATGAGAGTGATGTCGTATTTATTTTTGTCCAGCGCCGCTACAATATTTCGCGCTGATCGCACGGAAACTTCATGCTCGGCTGACTTGCCGCCGAATAAAACCGCCACATGTATTTTTTTATGGTTATGGTTTTTCATATTTATTGACGATTAACTTGATAATGAAGCAAGAGCGTGCCGGTTCGATTGAGCCGTTTTATGGCTAACAAGTTAACTCGCGTCGTTCGAGCGCCGCCGGCAAACATTTCCTTGCCGCGACCGAAAATGAGCGGCTCAACAGTAATAAAGATCTCGTCCAAAAGTCCGTTTTCTAACATGAAGCGGTATACCGCTCCGCCGCCGAGCACGGCAACGTTCTTGTACTTTCCGAGTAATTTTTGAAGATCAACATTTGCTGGATTAACAAAAGTTACCGTTCCTCTGCGCGTGAGAGTCTTTGAGCGACTTGAAAGGACAAAAGTATTCCTTTTGCGCAATCGCTTGGCAACTAACTCATAGGTATTGCGGCCGACAACAACGGCATCCGCGCGCGAAAGCGAGCGTTGGAAAAATTGCCAATCTTCCTTGCTTGTCCATCGCGGTAAAGCCTTTTCTGGCAGTGAAATGCGTCCATCAATGCTTGCGGCGACAAAAGCGATAAAACGCGTTTTAGGTTGTAGAAGATGTGGCTGGCGCATTTTGTTTATTTCTAAGAACCGGAACAAGATATTTCTGATCAATGTAAAATCCGAGGTTTAGAAAATGTTTATTCACTAAGAGGCCAAGAAAATTATTGACGAGAATAAACGATCCGCTGATGCCAAGCGCAAATAGCAACCGTTCCGCTATAACGACTGGAATAAGGGAATTCCAAACTTGGGCCGGAAGGGCAAAGACCCAAATCCATAACGCGCCTCCCACCGCGTGCGCGGTAAAGGTGGCGCCGAGCGCTCGGGCAAGGAGAAATCGATCTTGTAAAAAATAAGCGATAATTGGAATTGTCCAAAATAACGTGAAGTACCAGACTGTCCGACCGATGGGATGCGCGATGAATGCCGCGATGGCGAGCGCGGGCACGATGAGATTTATTTTCCCTTTCTTTGAGAAATAAAGCACGGCAAAAAGCATGGGGAAGAAGCGAATAATCGTTCCGACATCATCAATCTGCGCTCCGTGAACCAGAAAATTAAAGAACTGCATAAAAAAGACGGCGATGAGGCCCGGCATAGTTCCGATAAACGAGCCGGCAACAGGCGCAAACGCGTCATAAATTGTAAACTTAACCTTGGATCCGGCCAGTTGCGTTACCGGAATCTGCAAAGCGATAAATCCAAAAATCGCAAAAATAATTATAAAGAGCGCATTTTTCTTGGTTATGAATTGATAAAAGTATTTCATAATAGTTTAGATTAGATAAGTTAATGGAAATAAAATAATACTAACTTGTAAAGATATCCTAATTTAAGTATGGCCTGACCAGGTTTTTATTTTATAGTTTTGAAGCATAGACTTTATTTATTAGAATTATTATGCTACGTTTGAGCCCCCTGCCAGAGTTGAACCGACAACCTATGGTTTACCCGCCCGCAACGACTCGCAAGCGAGTCTTGCGTGTCGGGCGGGCGATACCGCTGCCCCGCCTGCCAAAGCCAGAGCCCACTGTCGGAATTGAACCGACAACCTATGGTTTACGATACCATTGCTCTACCAGTTGAGCTAAGTGGGCGAGATTAAATTATATCATATCTGGGCATAATATCAATAGCCGGTTCTTCGTAGGGGTGGGCTTTTTTAATTTCACCGATGACTTTTTTTACTAATTTTTTATGGCAAATGGTTTGGATTAGTTCTTCATTTACCAGCGCTAATTTGCCGATTTGCCCGATAGCCGGTTTGGCGCCAACCGTTGGCTTAAATCGGCCAACCTGCATAATTGAACCACTGCAAAATTCATAGTTTCCCTGACGGCCGGCGCCGGCCTGGCCCATAGCTTGGCGCACTTTGGCCGCGTCTTTGACCGGCACGCTAACTAAAATTTTTACGTAATTTGATGGTTTTAGCATAGAGCGGGATACGAGAATCGGACTCGCGTTTCTTGCTTGCCTGCCCGCCAGCGCTTCGCTTGAGCGAGAGACGGGAATCGAACCCGCGTTTCTTGCTTGGGAAGCAAAAGTACTGCCATTGTACTACTCTCGCGCAGGCGATGCGGGCGGGGGAAGCAGATGTACTGCCATTGTACTAATCCCGCTTATTATAAATTCCAAATAACAAATTCCAAACAATACCAAAATTCTAATTTACTAATTTTCAAAAAGTTTAATTTTTTAGTATTTGTTATTTAGGATTTGTTTGTAATTTGGAGCTTGTAATTTGTGATTTGGTTATTGGAATTTATTTTATCTTTTATGCTATAATTATATTTATATGTCTAGGCGAAGTCAAATTATACTATTTTTTTTAAGTTTTACGCTGGCTTTAGCGGTCGGCGGTTTTGTTTATGCGGCCGAAACAGAAGTTCAGCCGGCCAATCGTTTTTATTTTATAAATTTAGATCAATCAACCATCGCGAAAGGTTATACGGTTAGCGCTTTTGATCAGGCTATCAAGCTTTTTTTAGCGCCTGGCAGATTAAGCCAGCCGACCGGCCTGGACGCGGTGGAAATAAATGAAACGGTTGACAGCCCCTGGCAATTAGAAAGAATCAGTAAAGTTTATCAATTTGAATTCAGAAATAAAGCGGCTTATGACAGGACCAAGCCGTTTTATCTAGAGTTGGCTTATGATAAAAGTTCGGATTATTATAAGCAGATTTTTTATTATGATAAAAATTATACGGCCTGGCGGCCTTTGCCCACGGTTGATTATCCGGCAAAGTCGTTCGCGCGCGCTTCCATCCATTTGCCTTTCGCCCGCGTCGCGGTTTTCGCCAACCCAGAGGCTTTAGTTAGGGGTCAGGCCAGCTGGTATGCGCATAAAGGCGGCCTGTTTGCGGCTTCGCCGGATTTTCCCCAAGGCTCAAAACTGCGCGTTTATAATCTGGCCAACAATAAATTTGTTGACGTAATAGTTAACGACTTCGGCCCGAACCGCCAGCTTCATCCTAACCGAGTCATTGATTTAGATAAACAGGCTTTTAAAAAATTAGCGTCTTTGGCCGCCGGTATGATTAAGGTAAGGGTTGAGCCGCTCAAAATTGTTTCTAAAAATAATAAAATTTTAGGCCTAGACCAGTCCGGAGTTAAATCAGAACTGCAGATTTCGGCCAAAGCGGCCGTAGTGATGGATGAGCAAACCGGTAAAATACTCTGGCAAAAAAACGCCACCAGCACTTTGCCTTTGGCCAGCTTAACTAAATTAGTGGCCATGAAAGTTTTTCTTGACACCAGGCCGACTTTAAGCCGGCCAGTAGTCTATAGCGTCCAGGACGAGGAACATAATTATGAATACGTCAATAAATGGGAATCGGCCAGATTAAAACTAGAAGACGGCGATATGGTAACGGTTGAGAATTTGTTTTACGCGGCTTTAGTCGGCTCGGCTAATAATGCCATTGAAACTTTAGCACGCGTTAGCGGATCTGACCGAGCTGATTTTATATTAAAAATGAACCAGACCGTGGCCGGCTGGGGCGCCAGCAGTACGCATTTTATTGAACCGACCGGTCTGTCGCCCGAAAATGTGAGCTCGGCGTTTGATTATGCTATAATAACTAAAGAAGTTTATACTAACCCGATTATCCAAAAAGCCAGCGTTATGCCGCGATATAAATTTACTACCATAAACACTAAAAAGGCGCATACTATAAACAACACCGACAAACTTTTACAAGCCAATCGTTTAAATATCACCGGCTCTAAAACCGGTTATCTTGATGAGGCCCAATATTGCTTAATGGCGCGGGCCAAGAATAATTCCGGCCGGCAAGTGATTGTCGTAACTATGGGCGCGCCTAATCGGCAAGAGAGTTTCAATCAAACTGAACAATTATTAAAATACGGCCTAAAGATGATAAAATATGATTAAACTAGCCAATATCACGAAAATTTATCCGCCGGATATTACGGCTTTGCATAAAGTAAATTTACATATTAAGCCAGGCGAGTTTATTTCCATCGTCGGCCAGTCAGGTACGGGTAAAACCACTCTGGTTAAGCTCTTAATCAGCGAGGAAAAAGCGGATCAGGGAAAAATTATTGTGGGCGGCTGGGATATTACCGCTATTGGCCAGGCGGAAATTCCGATTTTGCGCCGGCAAATCGGCGTGGTGTTTCAGGATTTTAAATTATTGCATAAAAAGACCTTGTTTGAAAATGTGGCTTTCGCTTTGCAGGTTTGCGGCGAGCGGCAGAGGAAAATAAACAGTATTGTGCCGCAAGTTTTAAAAATCGTGGGGCTGGAGAATAAAATGCATCGCTATCCTTTAGAGGTTTCCGGCGGCGAACAGCAGCGCGCCGTGATCGCCCGCGCCTTAGTGCACCGGCCGAAAATTCTTTTGGCTGATGAGCCGACCGGCAATCTTGATTCAATCAACGCGGATGAAATTATTGAAATTCTGCAGAAAATAAATAAGTTCGGCACGACTGTGGTGTTAGTGACTCATAACCGCGAGGTGGTTAATAAATTAAGAAAAAGAGTTATTACCATTGAAAACGGCCTGATCGTGGGCGACCAGGCCGTGGGCAAGTATATTTTATAATAGTACTTACGAATTTTGATATTTTAAGCAGTAATAAATAAAAGCAAGTAATGGCTTTTAAAATCTTTATCACCCACAAATCTACAAATCAGCTACAAATATAACGAATAGAATTTGTAGTATTTGTAGCCAATTCGTAGATTTGTGGGCTATCAACGATTAAATATAATAATTATTTTTAATTTTAGCTAAATTATTTAACTAGTAAATCATTAACTCAACTATGTTTTTATTATCTTTTTTAAGAGTGATAAAATTCAGTTTGCAGGATATCGGCCGCAATATCTGGCTGTCGCTTATTACGGTAGTCATTATTACCCTGGCTTTGTTTTCGGTTAATTTGCTCCTGACCGTGAAAATTTTAACTTCGGCCACGGTGAGCGCGGTTAAAGAAAAAGTTGATGTGAGTTTGTATTTAAAAGCTGAAGCGCCGGAAAATTTAATTTTAGCTTTAAAAAGCCAGATTAGCAACCTTAATTCGGTTAAGCAGATTGATTATGTTTCTAAAGAGGCGGCGATGGAAAGTTTTCGGGTGAAACACAAAAATAATCCGGAAGTATTGCGAGCCTTATTAGAGCTGGGAAAAAATCCGCTGTCGCCGAGTTTGATTATCAAACCCAGAGATATAAATAATTATGAGGAGTTGATTGCCAGTTTGAATAAAATTGACAATGATATAATTGAATCAAGAAATTTTGACGACCATAAAGCGATTTTAGCCAAGATCAATAATATTGCCGAAAAAGCCAACCAAACCGGCCTGTTCGTCAGCTCGCTGTTTGTTTTGATAACTATACTGGTGGTTTATAACGCGGTGCGGGTAGCTATTTTTACGCATAAGCGGGAGATCGGCATTATGAAGCTAGTGGGCGCTTCTACCTGGTTTATCCGCGCGCCTTTTTTAATTTCCGGCCTGATTTACGCGCTCTTAGGCGTGCTCCTGATAATTATTGTTATTTACCCGTTTTTAAATTTAATCCAGCCGTATTTAGCCACATTTTTTTCCGGCTTTGAAGTTAATTTATTAGCTTATTATAACGGCAATTTTCTCTTGATTTTCGGTTTGGAGTTTTTAGCCGCCAGTTTAGTTAATGTTTTAGCCAGCTTAATAGCTGTGGGTAAGTATTCGAAGGTGTAAAATTTTTTAGCTACGCGGGACAGGGATTCGTCCCGAGTTAATCTCGGGACGCCACGGGTTTATCCCGTGGCTAACCACCTGATAAACGGCTTTCCCGCACAAAGCTCGGGGACAGGGATTCGAACCCCGATTAAAGGCTCCAAAGGCCTCTGTCCTACCCTTAGACGATCCCCGAGCTTTGCGCGGGACCGCTGTCTTATTTATCCGCCAAAGCGTTAGCGACGGCGGGCCGTTGGACGACCCCGCAATATCGGTAAGTTAGCCGCTTATTTTATCAGAGAACATTATTTTTGATAAACTTAATAAAATCCTCTGCTATCGTGATAATTTCTTCGGTTTCCTCTTGGCTAAATTTTCTAAGAATCTCATAATCCGCTTCTTCGCGCGCGGTTTTTGCCTGGCGAAAATATTTTATGTATTTTACAGGTACGTCCTTAGTTTTAATGAAATGCAAACTAAAAAGATTGATGATGCCGGCGTGAGTTTTCGCCATCAGTCCTTTAGTAACCAACAAAGAACTGGCCGCATCAAAAAAGGCATAGTAAGCCCGCGAGATAGCGTCGTTATACAGTTTGTTTTCCAAGAGAATTTTAGACGACTTAATTCTTTCCTTGGCGTTTTTTATTAAGAGCGAGGCTTGTTTTTTTCTATTTTGAGGAGATATTTTTATAACCATTATTAGATTGTTATTCCGTCTTGCTTGACTGACAGCATGAACGGCGTTTCTAGTGAACGAAGTTTTTTATATTCATTGCTGGAGTAGATATGGGGGGAAATATCAACTTGTTGCTTTAAAAAAATATCAGTCGCCACGTCGGAAATAAGGCGGCGTTTTTCCGGAGTTGTCCGTTTAAGTACAATCAAAATATCAATATCCGAGCCAGGCTTAAAATCGCCCCGCGCTTTAGAGCCGAATAAAATCAGCTTTGGCCTTTCATCTTCTAAAGTTCTCGCAAGCCTATCTTTAAAGTAAGCTATAGCGATGGTATCTTTTAATGGTATTTTTAGCATATTATTACTTTATCATATATTACTAACTAATTTCAAGCCGAATAATAGTAAGTTAGCTACAGTTATCATAAAATATTTTTTAATTTTTGTAAAGCTAAAAATAAGAAAAATTATGATAATTTATTAACTCTAATATTAGCCTAAAAACAATAAAAAAATTAAGTAGTCTCTTGACATTATTTAAGAGCTATGTTATGATGTAAGAAATTAAAATTAAATATAAAAAGCAAACGGAAGGAGAGAGCCATTTGCGACAACAATATTTAACTGTCTTTATATAAAAGGGCAATAAATATTGTGGTGCTCTCCAAGTGAAAAACGCCATAATATTTATTGCCCTTTTTTGTTAGCTTACTTTACTGATAAAGGCGAGAATAATGCGGAGGCAAGGGGGGTTAACCTCCATAATATGGAATTAGGCAATTGTCGGCCTTTAAATTCTATAACCATCCCCCGCATTATCCTCGTATTTATCGAGGTAAAAATGTTCTTTAAAATTCACCCAGCACTAATTTTTTTTGTGGCGAGAAAGATGGAGAGGAGAGAGACTGGCTGGATTGCGGGATATTCCCAAATTTGGTCGGCAAAAATTTTAAAAATTCCCCTTCATCTTTCTCTTCGGAGAAATGGTTTGTTCTTTGAAATGCTAATATTTTCAACGAAGCGTTTAGGGTAGTTAGGTAAAATTTTCAAGCACCAATTTTCAATTTACAATGAATTTTCAATGAATTAATTTTCAATTTGAAAATTTAGTCATTGGTCATTCATTGAAAATTGGTCATTGAAAATTGAAAATTTCCAAGTGCTTTAACCGCTTCGTTGAAGGAGCAAAATGACCCGCGTCGCCGAGCTGGCGCTTGGCAAAAAACGCGGGTTGAGGATGGGGAAAAAAGAAAGAAAGAAAAAAGGAGAAAAAAATGTTCTTTAAAAATTAAGAGAAAAAATACCAACAAAAAATTGGGCAGAATACCCAATAGCCTTTGTTTACGCTGATACTATAATAAATCAATAAGTTCGCTTACGGAAATTTTCGCCTGTTTTAAGATGCCGGAAAGCGTGCCAGTTTTTAGGTCTTTATTATGACAAGGCACGGTAACCGGCGGATGAAAATCGTCTTTGTAAAGAATATAGTGGCTGCCGCTGATACGGTCAAGCCTGAAACCGGCTTGTTTTAAGGCTTTGATTAGCTGTTTTGATTTAAGCCGGGGCAGTTTAGGCATAACAGCTAGAATTAGAGTTTAATTTTTGCTTAAGCGGATGCTTAAAGACGTCAATCTGGCGAAGTTCGGTAAATTCCAAAGGCACTTTTCGGCCATGCTTGATTAAGGATTTAATATAGCCTTCTACGGCATCGCGGATATTTTTTAAGGCCTCTTCGGCCGTGTCGCCTTCAGAAATACAACCGGGCAAAGCCGGCACGGTTACGGTATAGCCGCCTTCTTTTTGGGGTTTTAATTCTACCGTATAGGTTAACATATTATTAGTCAGTAATGTAAAATAATTTAAGAAAACAATCGCTCTAAGCGATTTGCTTTATATTTTGAATGTATCAAAACAATTTTTGGTTGTCAAATTAAGCCAGTTAAGGCAAATTTATTTTTTTCCGAGTTTATCGTTTGGCCTGCCATGAGTCTTGCCGAATGGCGGATTCAGCAGAGGAGAGAAAAGTGTTCTTTGAAAATTTTATTTCAGTTTTATTTCAATGCCGGTAGTTTTAATTTCGTTAACCAAAGAACTATATTTATCATTAAAATCTTTCGGGTTAAAACCGACCGGCTCAATGGTATAGTTCATGTTAAAAGTTAATTTTGACCAAAGATAATTCATGGCGCTCCAGCTGTCTTTGAATTTCGGCGAGACAACACACAAATCAACATCGCTCCATTTATGCTGTTTACCCTTAGCGAAAGAACCGAATAAAATAATTTTTTCAATCGGCAGATTATCGTTTTTCAGCTCATTGACGTATTTAAGGATGTTATTATTTAGTTTTTTTGGTATTGTTTTTTTAGCCATAGAAAAAGGCGTTTAGTAATGTTTAGATAATTTTCCGTATAGGATCGGTCGGCCAGTTTATAGAGATTTCTTTTGATATCGCCATAACGGCCAGCTATGTTAAATTTAGTAATTTCCCGAAAGTTATTTCTTTGTTCCAAGGTAAATTCCAGATCGGCTAATTCAGCTAATTTTTCCAGATTATGAAGATAGGGCGCGGCTTGCTGCCTATTTTTCACCACTAATCCTTTTAGCTGTTTTTCCAGAGTTAAATGGCAAAAAAATAAACAAGCGTCATAATGCTTAGTTTTAAATAAATCTTCCGCTGTCCGCCAATCTTTTAAAGCCGCGTTTTCCCAATATAAAATATGCTGTTTTAATTGTTTGTCCATACTAATAAATTAGCATTGATAGCTTAATTAGTCAAAATGTTAGATTTAAGCGATAAGCAAATTGGACATAAAAATATTGTGTCCAGCTTGCTTTCCGTTTGGAAAGTGAAAACTCAAGCCGCGCGTCATCAGCGATTTGGGTGAAAAATGAAAAAATAAAGCCTACGGGCGCCTCTCCGAGTTAGCCATTGGCTCGGTGATGATAGGGGTTTCTCTAAGAAAGGAGGAAAAAAATGGCAGAGATAAGTTTAAGGAAAAAAATAAGGGATGAACAGGTTAAGGCGGCAATCGCCGCCCAAGAACGCCGGGACAAAACCGGCAAAGATGAGGGGCCGAAGGAGAAGTCCCCAATACCGTACGATGCCTGGATGCACGTACGGTAGGTAATAAACAGTCTCGGATGCGTGTCCGGGCTGATGAGTTCAAAAGAGCGAAAATTGGATCACGGCGCTATTTTTAAAAGCGTCGGGTAAATGTTCTTTGAAAAAGTTATTTCAGCGATCGGATTTTCTATAAATCCATTTGCCTTTTTGTTTGGCTTTTGACATTATGGCCGAGTATTTTTCTATGTTAGAAAATTCTTTTGGCGTATAACCGATAATATCCATGGCAACCTGGTAGCTAACCTTGTCTCTAGTGTGATTCAAAAGGCTTAGCCGCTTGTCAAAGTCATACTTTGCAAAGTCTTTGGAGATAACTGCTAAATCCACATCACTATGTTTGGTTGGTTTGCCCCAGGCAAATGAGCCGAATAATAAAACACTGTCAACCCGGATTTTATTTTCCAGGGTACTAATATAATGATTGATGATTTTTTTGGGAAATTTTACTGTGGTTTGAGCCATAAAAATAATTTTTTAGTATGGATAAGCAATTCTTTGGCGATTTTTCTATTAGGGCTGGATAATGGTTTATAGATTAAATCTGGATAACGCGAACGTAAATAAAATTTGTTTAATTCTTCTAAAAGCGTTGTCTGCTGTTTTGATAAATTTATTTCGGCCAGAGATGACAGGCGCGGCAGATCATGAATTTTAAGCAGTTCTTTCTTTTTCTTGATGATAATCATTTTTAGCGCTTTCTCAATTGTCTGGTGGCAATGCCAAAGAACCAAAAGATAGGTCCAGTGAGTCGGTTTTGGACTGTTAAATAATCTTTTGGCCGCATCCAGATCAGATTGAGCAAATAAAATCCATTTTTGAAGAATTAGTTTCATTAGTTTAAATCAAGTTTTATCTGCTTAAATAATAACAAGACCAGGTGATTTTTGCAAGGTAATTTGAGCGGCCGGCAAATTGGACATAAAAATATTTTTTCCGTCCGAGCTTCTAAATTGTTTTGGAAATTTAGCCGGGAGAGATTTTTCCCCAGTTCTTTAAAATAAACTTTCAACCAAGCGTTTAGAATGGTTACTCTTTATTGTCATTCCGGCCTTTGAGCCGGAATCCAGGGTTAAGCGGAACAAACATTCTGTTTAATAATCAGTTTAACAAACCGAACTGCCTACGGGCTTAACCTGGATTCCCGCCTGCGCGGGAATGACAGTAATAAAATAAACGTTTTAAACCCTTGGTTGAAGGCATCAGCCTAATTCGCGTCTTGCCGGGTGGCAAGCAGCGCGGGTTCAGGCTGATGAGAAAACCTTTTTGCCATTGAGAGGAGGTGATAACAATGGCATTACGGGAATTGTTGGGAAAAGAGGTGTATGTACACCTCAATTCTGGCGGAGGCTTTTCAGCAAAAGTTTTTCGCCAGGAGGAAACCTTACTATGGTTTTCCGACGTTAACTTCGTCTTGGTACAAGCCGATTGTACCACGAAGGAAGTAACGGAGGGAGACCGAATCGTTCCCCTTTTCTCCATAAAGTATATGACTTTGGAGAAAGGGGAATAAGGTTTCCTCCGCCTGCCTGTGGGCGGTATGAAAGCAGAGGCTTAAGATTGAAGTCTCTGCAAAGAATACACAGGAAAATCTCCGCGACCGCGGCGGCAAATCGGCGGTTACCGCGACTCCGGCGGGTGTAATGGGAGGGCCATTCAAAAAGTCTGAAAGGAGGTGAAAAAGAATGGCAGAAAAGATACTGGAGCAGAAGTGCTCCAATGGTTGCGGTGAAAGACGGTGGGTGGCGGAGTGCTCCGTCGCCCACCAAGAGTCTTTCATTTGCTCCGGCTGCAAAACGCAGCAGGAGCGATGCGACCAGTGTTGCGAGGAGAAAGTTCTTTCTCCTCGCCGGTGGCCCGATGGCGGTCACCGTTGGCTGTGCCTGGAGTGCACAGCCGAGTACGAAGAGTATTTTACAAATAAGTAGAATACTCTTCTACTCGTCCGCCCCCTCAAGCGAGGAAAAATAAAGGGGCAAACCTCTGGACATAAGAAGATAAACCAGAGGAGTATTATAGAGACTCACTCATCTCTATAATACTGGAGAGATTAGCTTTCAATTCCCGCGAAAGCAATCTGCTCATAATTGTTTTCTGCCTAAACCCCCGACTAGAATAAGCAAGATGGCTTGCTTTATTCTAAGGGCGCTAAAGGCATAAAAAACAAAAAAGGCGAATGATTGGGTGAAAAGCGAGTATTCACCCAATGGCCGAGGCGCAATGCCCAAGCTAAACAAAATAATTACTCACAAAAAATGGGAAAACTGCGCTGTTTTCCCCCTTTCCCGAGTCCGGCGATTATTTTGGCGGATTCAGAAAAGGAGAGCGTTCTTTAAAAATTGAGTTAGATAAAATTTTATCCCTACCAATACCAGGCGGGTATGAATTTAATTAAAGTGGATTCAAGCCGCAATTCTCCCCAGAAGCCTTTGGTTAAAATAACCGCTTGTCTGGGACGATATTCAGAGATAAAACCGCGAAAGCCGCGGGAAATTTTAGGCGAGTCAAAAGAGGAATATTTTACCTCCAGAGGCAAGACTGATTCTTTTTTTGGCAGGATAAAATCCATTTCGGCTTTGGCTATGGTGCGCCAGTATTTTATGCCGTATTCTTCCGGCTCTTTAAATTTAAGCTGGGAAAATATTATATTTTCCACGATTGAGCCTAAGTCTGGTCTAAGCGATAAATCCTGAAAACCGCTGACAATATAATTTCGCAGTCCGATATCAATAAAATATACTTTAGGATTTTTTTTGATTTCGGTCGCCCGATTAGTGGAGTAAGGACTGATTAAAGAAATTATATAGGTTTGCTCTAAAATGGTTAGATGATTTTTTATCTCTTGCCAATAACTTTGCGCGTCGCGCGCCAGGCTTTGGTAATTTACCAGGCCGCCTATTTGCGCGGCCAGCAAGGCGGTTAGTTTTTTAAGCGCGGCATAATCAGTGATTTTTAGCAGTTCAATAATATCTTTGGTCACGTAGGTGTCGTAAATATTTTTAAGGATAATAGTTTTGGTTTCCGCGTCGCCGGCTTTTACCACTTCCGGGTAGCCGCCCCAAAGAGCGTATTCTTCAAAGAGTTTTTTAAAGTCTTCCCGGAATATGTCAGTCTGGGGCAAAGAGAAATTTTTTTCCTGTTCCAGAAAATTTTTTACCAGCGCGTTTTTTTCTTGATAGGCATAAAAAAGCTGAGCCGATCTGGCCTGGACAAATTCACTAAAGCTTAATTGCCAGAGATGGAAATAAAAGACCCGCCCGACTAAAAACTTAGCGGTTTTTCCGGTAAGTTCCAAAGAAGATGATCCGGTAACGATAAACTTGATATTGTTAAAAATATCATAAAGCAGTTTTAAGGTTCGGCCGCCGTCCGTCAGATACTGAAATTCATCAATGAAAAAATAAAACCGTTCAGTGGTTTTTTGGGCCATGAAGCTTTTTACGTAGGCTTTGGGGTCGGCGGAAAATTTTTCCAGTATTTCCCGATCTTCAAAAGTAAGAAACACGATCTGTTCCGGCTTAACTTTTTTTTCCTGCTTGAGCCATTGCTCCAGCACTCTTAAAAGAGTGGTTTTTCCTGATTGGCGCGGCCCTAATAGAGCAAAGATTTCTTTGCGGTCTAGCCATTTTTTAAGTTCTGCCAGAACCGCGCGGTCAAGAAAAGTTTGATTGTTTAATGACATATTTTTAAGTTAATAGTAGTATTACTAAAACTTATTTAATAATACTATTGTTAAATTAAAATGTCAATAAGAGACAATGAAATTCAAACGGCCAGCAACTTGGACATAAAAATTTTGTGTTCAGCTTGCTTTCCGTTTGGAAAGTGAAACTCAATCCGCGCGTCATCAGCGGCTTGAGTGAAAAATGAAAAAGCCCACTTTCTCGGATGAGTGTCCGAGCTGATGAGCTCAAAAGAGCGAAAATTGGATCACGGCGCTATTTTTAAAAGCGCCGGGTAAAATGTTCTTTAAAAATATTAAATCAATTGCTTTAGTTTTATTTCTAGGCCGGTTCTTTTAATTTCATGAATAAGAGAATCTTCGTCGGCAAAATCTTTAGGACTAAAGCCGATTGGCTCAATCACCGGAGTTTTGTGGTCAGTTCTTTTCTCCCAAAGATATTGAAGAGCGTCCCAGGCGTTTTTAAACTTAGGCGAAATAACGCATAAATCAATATCGCTCCATTTATTTTGAGCGCCTTTGGCGTAAGAGCCAAACAGGATAACTTTTTGAATGGGAAGTTTGTCTTTATTCAGGATATTAAGGTAGTTTTTAATGTTTCTTTTTACCTTTAGAGGTATTGTTCTTTTAGCCATAATGATAAATTTTTAGAGATTTCTAAATAATGGGACGCGTATTCTTTGGTGCACATTTTATAAAAGTTGTATTTATGAGTGTCATAGCGAGCCGCTATATTAAAGGTAGTAATTATTTTTAAGTTTTTCATCTGTTCTTGATTTAGTGTTAATTTCGCCAGATTAGCAAGTTCAGGCAAGTCATGGCCGCGAGGAGCTGATTCTTTCATTTCTTTCACCGCCAGCCCCTTTAAAAGTTTTTCTAAAGTTAAGTGGCAAAAAAATAAACAAGCGTCGTAATGTTTGGTTTTAAATAAATCCAGAGCGGTTTTCCAGTTATTTTCCGCGGAGATTTTCCAGTAGTTAATTTGTTTATTGATATTATCCATAGCGCTATTTTTCTATTTTTACTATAACAAAAGAGCTGATGCAGGTCAAATTTAAGCGGCCAGCAAATTGGACATAAAAATATTGTGTTCAGTTTACTTTCCGTTTGGAAAGTAAAAATTAAAACCCTCCTCCACTTTCTCGGATGCGTGTCCGGGCTGATGAGTCCGAAAGGACGAAAATTGGATGTTCTTTAAAAAGACGATTTTATTTCAATGCCATGTTTTTTGATTTCATTCACCAGCGGGTCAATGTTTTTGAAGTTTTCCGGATGATAACCAACCGGTTCAATGCGAGAATCAACATCCAGCGCTTTTTTCCATAAATATGTTTCGTAATAATCCGCTTTTTTGGAAAACTTATCTGAAATCACACAAACATCAATATCGCTGTATGGCTTATAATTGCCTTTAGCGTAAGAACCATAGAGAATAATTTTCTTCACCGGAAAATTATCTCTTTGTAAAAGAGTTTTGTAGTTAAGCAAGATTGTTTTTATTGATTTTATTTTAGCGGTGGCAGTTTTTGACATAATTGTTTATATAGGGCGTTAATTTTTTTTATTTTCGGTTCAGTATAGCGCCAAGTGCAGAGTTTATAAAACGACAATTTATAGTCTGGATAACGCGCCCGAATATTGAACTTGTTAGCCTCGGCCAGAAATTCTAAATCAGCTTTATCTAAAACAAGGTTCGCGTCTTGGGCTAAAACCGCAAGATTATGAATTGGCTTTGAGTGATTTTTCGTTTCTTTTATTACCAGCGCCTTTAAAATTTTTTCCAGCATAAGATGGCCGTAAAACAAAGAGTCCGAATATCTTTTTGCTTTAAAAAGGCTGACCATTGTTTCACGATCGTGTTCAGCAGTTCTTTGCCAATATTTTATTAAAGCCTTGGTTTCTTTCATATTCTGATATAATTAATGAAATTTAACTGATTTTATCATATCAAATTAAGCCGGTTAAGGCAAATTTACTTTTTTCCCGAGTCCAGCATTTGGCCTGCCAGAGTCTTGCCGAATGGCGGATTCAGAAGAGGAGAGTGTTCTTTGAAAAATTAAATAGCTAAAATTTGAACAGTTGGAATTCGTTTAAAGTCTTTAATATTTCTGGTAACCAGAGGAGTACGCGTAAACAACGCCGTGGCCGCGATGGCCGCGTCAGGAAATTTAATTTTTGTACCGCGACGAATTTCCGCGGCGATTCTAGCTAGCGCGCGATCAAAAGTAATGGAAATAAAATTTTCTTCAAGAAATTTTTCCGTATTTTGAAGTTCCGCTTGAGCCATTCCTGGAAATGAAAGAATTTCAGTTTCAACCACGGTTGAAAGAAAAAGAGGCAGGCCAAGCTGCCGCCATTTGGTTAGAGTTTTAACTAAATTAGCATCGCCGCCTAAATAGGCGATAATAATATTCGCGTCAATTGTCATTTAAATGAAAATTAATAACTCTATTCACGGCGAAGTTTTTTAAGATGATTTTCTAAGGCTTGGCGTTTGCGGCGCAAAAGACCGGCCGCTTTAGTCCAACTTTTTGGCAGCGGAGTTTGCAGTTTAGAAAGTTCTTCTAAGGCGATTATTTTTGTTGGTGGCAGGCATTTAGTATTCATAATTACATAATAGCAAGGGGTAGGGTCAGTGTCAAATTTTTTCCTGTCAAATTCAAACGGCCAGCAAATTGGACATAAAAATATTATGTTCAGCTTGCTTTCCGTTGGGAAAGTTAAACTTAAGCCGCGCGTCATCAGCGGTTTGGGTGAAAGACAAAAAAACAAAGCCCACGGGCGCCCCTCCGAGCTTGCCATTGGCTCGGTGATGACAGGGGTTTCTCCAAGAAAGGAGGAAGAAAATGGCGGATTATGTAGAAGCGATAAGGGTGGCCTGCCCGCGTTGCGGGCAAGATGAAGGGTACTATTTTGGATATGGAGACGAGCGGGTGTGGCCACATTGCGATGAGTCCAAAAGGACGAAAGCAGAAAATTATGGTATAATAATGCCAATGGCCATTATAAGGCCGATGAATCAGCCTAACAGAATCGGATCGGGGCAGCAGTGTTGAGATGTCCCTCTTCTAAAGAAACATTTCATTTAGAGAGGGGACAAAAATCTCTCTCCTCTAAAACACCGTTTCTCGATTTATTATTCAGTCAGGCTGGTTCGCGGCCTTATAATGGCCATTGATTTTTTTTTGGTTTAACTATATAATAGAATTGTTTTAATCACGCTAAATAGCGTGATTTTATAATAATTAGCGATACTCTCTTGGCTGTCATTCCGGCCTCCGAGCCGCCCCGCAAAATGCGGGGTGGATTGCGGGTCGGAGCCCGCAATGACAAAATATTATATGAGCATAATAGATAAAATTTTTGGCGACCCTAATGAAAAAGTTATTAAAAGTTTAAGGCCGATCGTGGAGCAGATCAATAATCTGGAAAAAAAATATCAGGCCATGAGCGATCAGAAATTGCGGGATATGACCGTGGAATTCAGGCAGAGATTGGGGGTGGAGACCGGCGAAGTAAAATCCCCCCGGCCCCCCCTGTTAAAGGGGGAGTTAGATGCAATTCTGCCCGAGGCGTTTGCCGCGGTGCGCGAGGCGGCCAGAAGAGTTCTCGGCCAGCGCCATTACGATGTTCAGCTGATGGGCGGCATTGTGCTTCATCGCGGCCAAATTGCGGAAATGAGAACCGGCGAAGGCAAAACTTTAGTGGCGACTTTACCGGCTTATTTAAACGCACTGGCCGGTCAAGGCGTGCATGTTATAACCGTTAACGATTATTTAGCCAAACGCGATGCCGAATGGATGGGGCGGGTGTATGATTTTTTGGGATTAAGTGTTGGTTGTATAACCCACGAACAGGCGTTCAAATTTTCCGCCGTTCAGAATGACCAAATCCCAAATCCCAAATCCCAAACAAATTCAAATGACCAAAATGAAAGCGAATTAGTTTTAGTGCCGAGAAAACAGGCTTATGCCTGCGATATAATTTATGGCACGAACAATGAATACGGTTTTGATTATTTGCGCGATAATATGGCGCCGGATTTAGAATCAATGGTTCAGCGCCCCGCCCGCCATGCTTCGCAAGGCGAAGCGGGCGGGGGCTTAAGCTACGCGATTGTGGACGAAGTGGATTCAATTTTAATTGATGAAGCGCGCACGCCCTTAATTATCAGCGCGCCGGCCGAAGAGTCAACGGATAAATATTATAAATTCGCCCAATTAGTGGAACGGCTGACTGAAAACGAAGACTATAATGTTGACGAAAAAATGCGCGCCGCTACTTTAAGCGAAGCCGGCATAGCTAAAATGGAAAAATTTTTGGGCGTGGAAAATATTTATACGGCCGGCGGGATTTCCGAGGTGCATCATATTGAGCAGGCTTTAAAAGCTCGGGTGCTATTTAAGCGCGATCGCGATTATGTAATTAAAGACGGTGAAGTTATTATCGTGGATGAATTTACCGGCCGGTTAATGCACGGTCGCCGCTATTCCGAAGGCTTGCATCAGGCCATTGAAGCTAAAGAGCAGGTAGACATCCAGCGCGAATCCCAGACTTTAGCTACGGTCACTTTTCAAAATTATTTTAGAATGTATCTTAAATTAGCTGGCATGACCGGTACGGCCGTTACTGAAGCCGAGGAATTTTCCAAAATCTATAATTTAGAAACCGTGGTTATTCCGACCAATCAGCCGTTACAGAGAACCGATCTTAACGATTTAATTTACGCCACGGAAAGCGGAAAATTCCAGGCCGTAGTAGAAGAAGTTAAGCGCCGGCATGCTCTAGGCCAGCCGGTTTTAGTGGGTACGATTTCCATAGAAAAAAATGAAATTTTAGGCCAGATGCTGGAACGGGAAGGAGTCAGGCCGCAAATTTTAAACGCCAAATATCATGAAAAAGAAGCGCAAATTATTTCCCAGGCTGGCCGGTTAGGCGCCGTAACCATCGCCACTAACATGGCCGGCCGCGGCGTGGATATAATTTTAGGCGGAAATCCCACCGATTCTGATGAGCAGTTAAAAGTTAAAGCCGCGGGCGGCTTGCATATCATCGGCACCGAGCGGCATGAATCAAGGCGCATTGACAATCAGTTAAGAGGCCGGGCCGGGCGGCAGGGCGATCCGGGTTCGTCCCAGTTTTACGTTTCCATGGAAGACGATTTAATGCGCATTTTTGGCGGCGATCGCATGAAAAATTTAATGGCGACTTTAAAAGTGCCGGCAGATCTGCCCATAGAAAACCGCCTGGTGTCGCGCTCCATTGAATCGGCTCAGCGCAAGGTGGAAGGCAATAATTTTGATATTAGAAAACATTTGGTGGAATATGATGATGTGATCAATAAACATAGAGAAACGATTTATAAAAAAAGAAGAGAAATTTTGGAAATGGGGGAAAGAGAAAATGACCAAATCCCAAATCCCAAATCCCAAACAAATTCTAATGATCAAAATTCCAAACAAAATGCAGATTCTTTGTCTGCCATAATTTTAGAAATGATTGAAAATGAAATTGAACAGGCCGTGATTTTTCATACGGCCGCGGAAACGGCCGACGACTGGAATATTCAGGAAATTTATCAGGTAGTCTCAACCATATTTAATGTTGAGCCGAAATTGAAAGATGAATTGGCCGCTTTTTTAAAAAATGGCGATAAGTTAGATAAAGTAAAAGTTAGAACGAAAATTATTGAACATCTGGCTAATTTAGCCAAAGCCAATTATGAAAAAATCAGCGAATTGGCCGTAGAAGCCGGAGTTAATTGGCAACAAGTGGAAAAATCAGTTTTAATCAGGTCAATTGACATGTTTTGGATTGAGCACTTAGAAGCCATGGATCATATGCGCGCTGGCATCGGTCTGCGCGGCTATGGTCAGCGCGACCCGCTCATAGAATATAAAAAAGAAGCTTATATTTTATATAATGAGCTGAATAATTTAATTCAAAAGCAAGTGGCTTATTCTATTTTTAAAGTGGCGGATTTAGGCAATTTCGCGGCGCCGGTTTTAAAAACTCGGCCGCAGAATTATATCGCGCCGGCCAAGACTATGGATAAAAATACCGGTTCGTTTTCGGCCTTCAAGCAAGACGGCGGAGCTAAAAAAAATAGCAATTTAGATCTGGTTCATGAAAAAGTAAAAGACGCTTCGGGGAAAAAACTCGGCCGCAATGATCCGTGCTATTGCGGGTCGGGCAAGAAATATAAGAAGTGTCATGGGGCGTGAATAAAATAATTGTATCATTTTGTGCCACCTTATGATACAATTAAATTAGATTTAATGATACAATTATTATGCCTAAATTAACTGAACGACAATTAAATATTTTAGAATTTATTAAGCAGCATAATGGAGCCAGCAATAAAGCGATTAAAGATTATTTAAAAAATGCTTCCAGAATTACCGTTAATCGCGATTTACGCCGGCTTTTACTTGAGAAACTGATAAAAAAAGAGGGTCAAGGAAGAGGCATTCGCTATTTTGAAGCCTCCTCCGGCGAACCGTTTCGTTATTTTGACGCGCAGGAATATTTTAAAAAAGGCCCTGACGAAAGAACCGTGAAATACGAAAGTTTTAATTTCAATATTTTTAAAAATTTAAAAGAAGTGTTTATTAAAAGTGAATTGAACGAACTGAATATATTAAATGACGATTACAAAAAAAGAATTAAAAATTTACCGCCGGCGATTATTAAAAAAGAATTTGAACGCTTGACCATTGATTTAAGCTGGAAATCTTCGCGGATTGAAGGCAATACTTACTCGTTATTAGACACGGAAATTTTGATTAAAGAACATCGGGAAGCCGAAGGGCACGAAAAAGAAGAAGCCATCATGATACTTAATCATAAGAAAGCCTTAGATTATATTAGGAATAAAAAAAGCGATTTTAAAAAAATCACTTGGCGTAAAATAGAAAATATTCAAAGGCTGATTGTTGAAGATTTAAAGGTGCAAACCGGCCTAAGGAAAAAGCCGGTGGGAATTATCGGCACGAGATACCGGCCGCTTGATAATGAACATCAAATTAAAGAAGCGGTTGAAAAAACCGCTGTTAAAATCAATTCGTTTAAAGACCCTTTTTCTAAAGCGTCTGCGGCCATTTTATTAGTTTCTTACCTTCAGCCGTTTGAAGACGGCAATAAAAGAACCGCCCGTCTTTTAGGCGACGCCTTGCTTTCAGCTTACAATGCCTGCCCGCTTTCTTTCCGCAGCATTAATGAAGCCGACTATAAAAAAGCGATTATCTTGTTTTACGAACAAAATTCATTAAGATTTTTTAAAGAATTGTTCATAGAACAGTTTAAATTTGCGGTTCGCAATTATTTTTTAGGCTAGAAAGCATGGGTGATAAATATTATAAAAATTTGTCAAAAAAATAAAAAGTACCATGGGAAATAAAATTATGACAAAAGAAATTTTTGAAAAAGAAATTGCCATGTGCCGAGAATTGTCGAAAAAGAACGGCGGCAAATGTAATTGGGGTGAATGCGAAAAATGCGGCGTAATTCCTTTGTTATATAAACTAGGCAAGGGTGAAATTTATGAAAAGACGGATGAGGTTAAGAAATTAAAACGGAATATTTTAATTTAAATCTGCTGGACAAAATGCATAAATTAAAGTAAGATTAAAATAATTATATGCGAGAAAAAATAATTGAATTGCAAAAAAAAATAACGCCGATTTTAGAAAAAAACGGGGTAGTGCGCGCCTCGGTTTTCGGCTCGTTCGCTCGCGGCGAGGAAACGTTGGAGAGCGATATTGATATTTTGGTTGAATTGCAAAAAGATAAAAGCCTCTTGGACTTAATTCATTTGAAAAACGAGCTAGAGGATTTATTAAGGAGAAAAGTTGATTTATTATCCTATGGCGGAGTTAATCCTCGTTTGAAAAAATATATCTATAAAGATGATATAAAAATTTATGGAAAAGGACAATAATGTTTTTTTAGAGCATATTTTAGAAAGCATAGAATTCATAGAAAATTATACGGCCGGATTAAGCGAGGAAAATTTTTTTAATTCCATGGAAAAACAGGACGCTATAATCAGAAGGCTGGAAATAATCGGCGAAGCGGCTAGAAATTTAACCGATAATTTTAAGGCTGGCCAGGCTCATATTCCCTGGCGCGATATCGCTGATTTTAGGAATGTTTTGATTCATGAATATTTCGGCGTTGACAAAGAAAAAGTTTGGGCGGTGGTCAAGAAGGATTTGCCTGGCCTAAAGCAAGAAATTGAATTTTTATTAAAGAAAAAATAACTTGATTTTATTTTTTAATTAAATTAAAATGATAAGAGAATGAATTTTATTTGCGCCCGTTTGGGTGTTATTATTTTATGTCCGATAATATTTTACAAAAATTATTTAAGCCCAGCGCTCGCGGCCGGATCTGGTGGGTTTTTGTTTTTATTATAGCTTTAGTTTTAACCGCCTCGCTCATAAATTTTGGCGGCTATTATAATAAAGTCGTGGACAAGTTTAAAGCGCCTTTACCCAAAGTCAAAGAAACTTCTTTTAGGTTAGGCTTGGATCTGCTCGGCGGCACGCAACTAACTTATCAGGCCGACGTTTCGGCGCTCGCGGCCGCGGAAAAAAGCAACGCGGTTGAAGGCGTGCGGGACGTAATTGATCGCCGAATAAATACTTTCGGTGTGAGCGAGCCTAACGTGCAGATTAATAGAACTTCTGGCGGCGACTACCGGATCATCGTGGAGATGGCCGGCATTAAAGACGTTAAACAAGCCATTAAAATGATCGGCGAAACCCCTTTGCTTGAATTTAAAGAGCAGAATAATGAAATTAGGAAAATAACGCCGGCAGAAACTAAACAGCTTAATGATTATAATAAAGCGGCCGAGACGCGCGCTACCGAAGTTTTAGGCAAAGTTATTTCCGGTGGCGATTTTAAAGCCTTGGCCTCGTCTTACAGCCAGGATGAAAAAACTAAAGCCTTGGGCGGCGATTTGGGCTATATTACGGAAAAAGATAATGCGGAAATTTATAATTTAGCCAGAAACATCTCGGTGGGTAAAATCAGCCCTGATTTAGGGCGCGTCGCCGCTGGCTTTGAAATTATTAAAGTTGAAGACAGGCGAGTAAAAATCAATCCCTTTAACAGTCAGGCGGAAAAAGAAGTTAAAGCAGAACACCTGCTGATTTGCTACATCGGCGCCGCCGGCTGTGAAAGCGGTTTAACCAAAGAGCAGGCCTTAGAAAAAATCAATAAATTAAAACAAACCGCTACGCCGGCTAACTTTAAGGATTTGGTCAAGCAAAATTCCACCGAGCCGGGCGCGCGCGAACAAGGCGGCGACTTGGGCTGGTTTGGCGCCGGCGCCATGGTTAAGCCGTTTGAAGACGAAGTTTTTAAACAGGCGGTGGGTACGATTTCCGCTCCAGTGGAAACCGAATTCGGCTGGCACTTGATTCATAAAGAAGAAGAAAGAAAAGTTGAAGAAATTAAAGCCAGCCATATTTTCATTAAAACTAAAACTGAAGCGGATATTATCGGCCAACAGAGCGAATGGAAAAATACCGAGTTGACCGGAAAAAATTTAAAGTCAGCCGCGGTGGAATTTAATCCGCAGGATGGTTCGCCCGAAGTGTCGCTAGTTTTTGACGACCAGGGCGCGAAAATGTTTGAAGCGGTTACGGCGCGGAACGTTAGCAAGCCGGTGGCGATTTATCTGGACGGTTATCCGATCAGCCAGCCTAAAGTTAATGAAAAAATTACCGGCGGCAAAGCCGTGATTTCCGGAAAATTCAGCATCACCGAGGCTAAACTATTAGCGCAGAGGCTAAACGCCGGCGCTTTGCCGGTGCCGATTGAATTAGTCAATCAGCAGACCATCGGTCCGAGCTTGGGCCAAAAATCAGTGGCCGACAGCGCGCGCGCCGGCATTATCGGTTTTATTATTATCGCTTTATTCATGATCATTTTTTATAGATTGCCCGGCTTAATGGCGGTTTTGGCGCTGACGGTTTATAGTTTAGCGGTTTTTGCCATCTTTAAAATCGGTTTTTCCATGGCGGCCTTGGTTTTGGTCGGCATCTTTCTCTTAATCGGCATTACGGTTAACGGCTGGTTTATTTTGTTCGCTTTTTTAAGTTATATTTTATTGTATTTTATCGGCGGTTTGTCGCCGGTAACTTTGACTTTAGCCGGTTTGGCCGGCGCCATTGTTTCCGTTGGTATGGCCGTGGACGCCAATATTTTAATTTTTGCCAGAATGAAAGAAGAAATCGCCAATGGCAAACCGCTGGCCAGCGCGATTGAAGTTGGCTTTAAGCGCGCCTGGCCGTCAATCAGGGACAGTAATTTTAATACCTTGATTACTTGTTTTATTTTGATTATGTTCACGACCAGCGCGGTCAAAGGCTTTGCCGTTACTTTAGGCTTGGGCGTTATTATTTCCATGTTCACTGCTATTTTTATCACCAGGAATTTTTTAAGCCTGATACCAAGTCAGTGGCTGGAGAAGAGGCCTAGCTTAATAACGTCAATTAAATCAGAAAATAAATGATAAATAATTTTCAATATTGTCATTGCGAGCTTCTGAAAGAAGCGAAGCAATCTCACGGATGAAACATTTGCAGGAAGGTGGTAATATTTTATCGATAATGTATTGTTCGTGAGATTGCTTCGTCGCTTCCGCCTGCTGGCGGAGCTCCTCGCAATGACACTTTGAAATATGACCAATTTTAAGATAATCCAAAAACGCAATATTTGGCTGGGAATCTCCGGTGCGCTGTTTGTCGTCTTTTTGGCGGCTTTACTCGTCTGGGGGTTTAAATATGGCATTGATTTTACCGGCGGCAGTTTATTAGAAGTAAAATTCAAGGCCGCCAGGCCGTCAGTCAGCCAGATTCAGGCTGGTTTGGCCGACGTTAAATTAAGCAGTTTGATTATTCAGCCGGTAGGCGAACAGGACATGATGCTTAAGTTTCAGGAAACCAAAGAAGAAACCCATCAGGCCATTTTAAGCAAACTAAACGAGTTGGCGCAAAAAGACAATAAAAATAATTCAATTGAAGAACTGCGCTTTGAATCAGTCGGGCCTTCAATCGGCGCGGAATTAAAAATTAAATCCCTGTGGGCCATATTTTTTGCTCTCTTGGCCATGCTGTCTTATATTACTTACGCTTTTAGAAAAGTTTCCCGGCCGGTAGCTTCCTGGAAATATGGCTTAGCCGCGATTATGGCCATGTTTCATGATGTGGTTATTACTATGGGCGTGTTCGCTTTTTTAGGTCATTATTATGAGATAGAAATAAATACGGCTTTTGTGGCCGCGATTTTAACGGTTTTAGGCTATTCGGTTCATGATACTATCGTGGTATTTGACCGTTTGCGGGAAAATTTGCCTAAAAGCGATGAAGATTTTGAAGGTACGGTTAATACCAGTTTAAATCAAACCATTGTTCGTTCGCTTAATACTTCTTTAACCGTTTTATTAGTCTTGGCGGCCATTATTATTTTCGGTGGCGCTTCTATTAGAACTTTTGTTTTAGCTTTAGCCATCGGCATCGGCATCGGTACCTATTCTTCCATTTTTGTGGCTTCGCCTATTTTAGTGGTGTGGGAGCAGTGGAAAAAGTAAGAGTTAAAAAATAAATAACTATTTTAAAAACAGCGGCATTTTTATAGGCGGCTGTTTTTTGACAAAAAGCTGATTTTTAAGGTAGACTTTAAACATGTTGAATAAATTCTTCGGAAAATTTTCTAAAGACTTGGGCATTGATCTGGGCACGACTAATACTTTAGTTTATACGCCGGACAAGGGCATTGTTATCAATGAGCCTTCGGTCGTGTCGGTTAATCTGCGCACCGATGAAATTTTATGCGTGGGCGCGGAAGCTAAAAAAATGCTGGGCAAAACTCCGCCCCATATCCAGGCGGTTAAGCCTTTAGTGGACGGTGTGATTTCTGATTTTGAAGTTACGGAAAAAATGCTTAAATATTTTATTGACAAAGTGCATGCCGAGTATTTTACTTTAGCGCCGCGTCCACGGGTAGTGATCGGCATTCCTTTGGATATTACTGAAGTGGAAAAAAAAGCGGTTGCAGATGCGGCCAAATCGGCCGGCGCGCGTGAAGTTTTTTTAATTGAGCAATCCCTGGCCGCGGCCATCGGCACCCGCCTTGATGTTACCGGCGCCCAGGCCACTATGGTGGTTGACATCGGCGGCGGCACGACCGAAATCGCGGTTATTTCTTTAGGCGGGGTAGTTACCTGGAAAACCTTGCGTTTGGCCGGCAATGCCCTGGACAATGACATTATCCAATATGTGCGCGAAGAATTTAATATTTTAATCGGCGAGCAAGTGGCGGAAAACATAAAAATCAGGATTGGTTCGGCCACGATTTTAAAAGAATCTATGGAAATGCCTTTGCGCGGCCGGGATTTAATCAATGGCTTGCCTAAAGAAGTTATGATTTCAGACAGCCAGGTAAGAGAAGCCATGCAGAGGATTATCAGGCAAATCATAGAGAACATAAAAATAACTTTAGAAACCACGCCGCCGGAATTAGTCTCTGATATTTATGAGTATGGCATTGTTTTAACCGGCGGCGGAGCCTTGCTTCGCGGTTTGGACAAAGAAATTGCTCAGGCCACTAAAATTCCGGTAAGAGTGGCCGAAGATCCGCTTACTTGCGTGGTTAGGGGCACGGGCATGCTGCTGGCCGATCCGGCCTTGCTGGCTAAAGTGCTGTCGCCGGCCACGGAAGAATACTAGGGAAAATTTCCAAATCCCAAATCCCAATGACCAATAAAATCCCAATGTTAAAAATACAAAACAAAAAATAAATTTTTATATAAAGTAAAACGGCATTTTTTGTATAGTTAGCTAATTTTAAATAATATAGTGTAAATTACGCGGGAAAAATTTATAAAAAAGCCAGATTAAATATATAACTTTGGAAAATATTTGGCAGTATAAAAGTAGTATAAAATTTTAAGGTATTAGAAATTTATAAATATATGGCGACTAGAGTTAAAATTAGGGAAATTACTGAAAAGATTAAAAAAGAGTATAAACCGGAAAAGATTATTCTTTTCGGCTCTTACGCCTGGGGCAAGCCGCGTCAATGGAGCGATGTTGATTTGTTTATTGTTAAAAAAAGCAGAAAAAGAAGAATTTATCGGGAATACGAATTAAGAAAAAAACTTTTCGGAAATAATTTCCCGCCCATGGATCTTTTAATATATACTCCGGCAGAATTAAAAAAAAGAATAGATATAAAGGATTTTTTTATTGGCGACATTTTATCTAAAGGCAAAGTTTTATATGAAAAGTAAATTTTCTCCCATAGAATTGCAAACCAAAGAGTGGCTAAAGAAAGCGTATGACGATGAGTTAAACGCGAATTCCATTTTGACTCATCGCGATGGTACGGCAACTGGTGTTTGTCTGCTTTCACAACAAATGGCTGAAAAATATCTAAAAGCGTTTTTGGTGTTTAAAAAGCAATGGTTTCCCAGAATTCACGCTTTGGACAAATTGGCAGAGGTTTGCAGCGAAATTGATAAATCATTCGGAGGACTAAAAGACGACGCTTCTTTTTTAAATGTTTTTTATACTCCAGCGCGTTACCCGGCGGATTTTCCGGAATTTTTTTGGCCAGACGCGGAAAAAGCCTTTTCCGCCGCTAAAAGAATAAAAAAGTTTGTTTTGAGTAAAATAGAATTAGAATAATAAAAAGTAAAATAACGCGTAAATTAGCAACGGCTTAAATTTATGAATTTATTAAACAAAAAATTAAGGTTTGTTTTTGCGGCCATAATAATATTGGCGAGTTTTTTAATTATTTTTTCTAACGCTCAACAAGTAAAAGCGGCAAGTGACGGCTGGCATATTAAAGACGATGCCACCGGAGGAGAGTGTTCAGTAATAGGCAACTGGGACGCAGAAAGCAAAACATGTACTTTGTCGCAAGATTTGAGTCAAGGAATAGTAATCGACAGCGACTACATAACACTTGATGGAGATAATGCGAATCGCTTCACTATAACTGGGTTCCACACTGGTTATGGCGTATATTTGAACGGCAGGAGTGGCGTCACCGTGAAAAATTTGCAGGTCAAAAACTTTTCCAGAGGGATATTCCTATTCTTTTCCAACAATAATACTATAAACTCAAATTCAGTCAGTTTTAATGACGCTAGAGGGATAGAAGTACAGTTTTCTAACAATAACGAAGTTACTAATAATACGTTTTCCGACAATCTCTCGGGAATTGGGGTGTTTTTTTCTTCCGGCAATTCATTATCAAATAATTTTATCTCCAACAACTCTATTAACGGAACTGGCGGAATACTTATTCTCAAGAGTTCCAGTACCTCGATGTCTGGTAATGTTATCTCTGGAAATCAGTACAATTTTTATCTTTTCGGTACAGTAGACGCACACTACGACAACTCGATAGATACGACGAACTTAGTCGACGGCAAACCTATATACTATGTAAAAAACGCAGTCGGGCAAACCTATGACTCCTCAACCAATGCAGGTGTGTTTTTCTGCATAAGTTGCAGTGGCGCTACTGTCAAAGACCTTGATTTTTCTAGAAACGCGCTTGGGGTAATGTTCTATAACACTACCGATTCTAAAATAGAGCATGTTACTTCTCACGATAATTTTTACTACGGACTTTTTTTGCACAATTCCAAGCACAACGAAATAACGGAGAGTACTTTTTCTAAAAATGAAGTAAATGTGCACTTAATACGTTCTTTCGACAACTCTATTACTTACAATGAAATTACCCGAGGCGATTCGGGTATCATTATTGCTGATTCATCAGACAATAATATTATTTCTAACAACCATATTGCATTCAACGACAGGACTATAAGGCACGGGGGTTATTATGGAGGCATTTTTATATTGTATGATTCCGACAACAATCAAACATATAACAATAATCTTATTGATAACTTTCCCAGTCAAATACAAGTGCAAAATATAGCAGGGTCATACCCAGTAGGTAATACTTTCAATCTACCCGCGCCTACAGGCGGCAATTACTATAACGATTTTGATATCCCGTCGAAGGGTTGTAATGATATAAATAACGATTCTTTTTGCGATTCACCATATATTTTCACTGTCGGACAAGATAACCTGCCGTGGACGAAAAGGGACGGGTGGCTTACACCGCAAAACCAACCGCCAACCCCATTTTTTGCCAGCGTGCAAAATAACGGAGGAGTAATTATTAAAGATATTAATGCGCCAGACATTAATTCGCTTTTAAATTTTTATTTGAACGAAAATAAAACAGAACAAGAAATAAAGGATTTTCAATGCACCTACCAAGTAAACGATGAAAAGGGAAATAAAGTGTGCGGAGATATAAATAAGGGGTGGGGTATATTCGGACTTCAAACAAAAAATAAATTATTTGAGGTTTTGGGCGTGCTTAAAATTGTGCCTAATGATTGGGTATTGAAGGTAATAGATTCGCCTTGCCAGCAAGGAAGTGAATGTTGGTGGAAGGTTGAGGATCAAAGCAGTTCTATCTACGGAGATATAGAGGGGTACATAGTTTCTTCGTATTTAAATAATACAATAAAAAATGATCTTATTGATAAAGAAAAAACCATACCCATTATACCCATAGATGCTTTTATTTCTTTCCCTACGGGATTTAATTTTACTAATTTTAATAAGGATAATCAGGATGATGTTAAGCGTCTTCAGATTATTTTGAGAACAGAGGGATATGACATTTATCCAAGCAATAATCTTGTGACTGGTCATTATGGACCATTTACAACTGAAGCAGTGAAAAAATTACAAAAGAAATATAATTTATTTGAATCAGGAGAACTTGATGAAGCGACAAAAACAAAATTAAATAACATATTAAATAATAGATATAAATTAAACAAGAATATTAAAGATATTATTATTGAATCAGTAAACAGTTATGGTAATAATTCAGAAACAGCAAGTTCTCTTTATAGCAGCAATGATGGAAATAATGATTTTTCTTTTTTTAGTATTAATAAATTTCCTAAAACTCTTTTATTAGCGATAAAATCCGTGGAATCAGGCAATGTTAACTTTGATAATGAATGGGTGTCTTTTGATTACGGCCATGGCATAGGACAGATTACTTTTCAAGGATTGTATAATGAACCTTTTAATTATTCAGAAAATCTTTGGGATAATAGGGGTATTGGCAGTGGCGTTATAATACCATTATGCAGGAGCTTTAAAAGCAATGAATATTTTAAGTGTTATGGTAATGCTGGTACTGGAAACGAATCATTAAAACCCTATAAGCATTATAATGATGATAATGATGAGCCTATTTATAAACAATATAGCAATACAGCGCAATCAGTATACGCAAATATTAAAGACGGATTACGCGTGCTGCAAAAAGCTTTTGTATCGGTTAGTAATGTCATAGAAAAAATATTTTATGATGGTGGCGTTGAATATAAAATTACAGAAACAGAAATGAAAAATATTTCCGCTGTTTATCGTTATAACCAAGGAAGTCCTTATAAAGTACAGGCAGTATATAAAATTTTAGAAGCTAATGACGATAATGTTTTAAGTAACGAAGAAATTGAATATATTTGGAATAAGTTTCTTAAATATATTTATAAAGAATCTAAAAATAAAGCATTAATTTGGATACAAAATGTAAAGTCTGCCTGCAATGATTTATCAAATAAACAATTTAAAGAATGTTTAAAAATAACTAATTTAAAAGAATTAACTAAAAGTGCATTTTATTTAAGTAATGTTGCAAATTATCTTGAGGTCGGAGAAAGCCTTTTTGGAAGTGAATATGAAAACGCAGATTTAGCAAAAAAAATGAAGCATATAAATGAAAATTCAGCTATATTATGGCTTGCAAGTCCGGGAGAGTTACGAGTAATTGATTTACAGAATCGCATTACGGGATTAGTAAACAATGAAATACTAGAAGATGTACCAAATACAGTTTATGATAAAGAATCTGGAGTTATTACTTTATTATTTCCAAACGATGATTATCGTTATGAAGTTATAGGAACTGGTAATGGCGAATATGGTTTGGTGTTAAGTTTATTTGGTAAGGATATTACTTTTTCTGCTGAAAATATTCCTACAACTCCCAGTCAAATTCATCAATATACCATTAATTGGGATGCCCTTTCCCGAGGCGAAAAAGGAGTAACCGTCAAAGTAGACGAGAACGGCGACGGAACCTTTGATTACCAGTTTACCGCTGGAAAAACGCTTGAAGATAAAACACCGCCAACCACTAATACTTTGCTTACGGGAACAACCGGCACGAACGGTTGGCATACTTCTGACGTAATGGTGACGCTTACCGCCGAAGATAACACAGGTGGTGTTGGTGTCCGTAGCACCGAATACTCTTTGGACAACGGAGCAACTTGGCAAGTGTACGTTGCTCCACTCACCATTGCTCAAGAAGGTATTCACGCTATCCTCTATCGTTCAATGGATTTCCTTGGCAATCTTGAATCAACGCAGACGCAAACCATAAAAATAGACAAAACCCCTCCCGAAGCGAGAATATTTTTTGACCAGAATTTAAAACAACTTAAAATTGAAGGCATTGATAATCTCTCGCCTGTCGCTGTAGTTAAAAATGATAAAACTTATATTCTTACTGATGAAGCTGGCCACACGCTGGCTGTTGTTTTTGATAAATTAAAAACCCAAGGCAAAGAAATAAAAGCCGAGATTAAGGCGCTTCGCTATGACAGTATTTCTATGTCAGTAATTCCAGAAAATAAACTACAATATGAGTGGTCGCTTGAAAAAGATGGAAGTATTAAAGAATTAAATCAGCGAATTGAAATTGAAAAGATTTTTGATGTTCGCGCGCGCTATAATGTGAAGAAGAACGAGACCATGATAGATGTAAAAATAGAAGACGATAAAGACGAAAAGAAAACCAAGCAAATTTATCCGGGGACTACAATCCTCACTCTAACTACTCGCTCCGGAAAATTTGCTATTAAATACGATTACTAAAGGTGGCACATTACTGTCCGAGAACTTATTTTTTGTCATTTTGGCCGTAGCCTGTCCTCAACTTGATTGGAGAAGCCGCAACCCAGAGTTTAGCGCTCTGAACATCTTCCTGGATTGCGGGTCAAGCCCGCAATGACATTTCGCGATTAAAGTATTATGTTAAGATTAAACATGAAAAAATATTTATTTTTGATAATAGTCATCCTGTTGCTTATTTTTTCGCATTATGTCAAACTGCTGCGGCCGGTGGAAAACTTTTTAAACCAGAGCCTTAAGCCGGTTTTCGGCGGCTTTTATTCTTTAAGCGCCAATATAAATAAAACTTATCTGGAGCAGACGACTAAGCAGGATTTAGCGGCCGAACTAAAACAAGCCCAGGAAAAAGTAAATCAGCTTACGGTTGAAAATGTTAAATTAAGGTTTTTAGAAGAAGAAAATTCGGCCTTAAGAAAGCATTTGAATTTTTTAAATAAAGATAGTCGGCGCTTTTTAATGGCTAATATTATTTCTCGTGGCCAAGGCAATCAAGCCATCGTGATTGATAAAGGCCTGCGGGACGGTTTATCTGCCGGCCTGGCGGTGGTAAGTTCAATGGCTCTGGGCACTTCGAGCCAAGGGGTTATTATCGGTAAAATTGTTAACGTTAAAGAAGGGCTGGCGGAAGTTTATTTGGTAACCAATAAAAATAATAAATTAGCCGCGTCAATTTTCGGCGAGAATAAAACTTCCGGCATTGCCACGGGCGAGCTTGGTCTAACGGTTAAAATTGATTTTATACCCCAGACGGAAAATATCAAGGCCGGCGATATTGTGGCCACTTCAGGTCTGGAACCGAGTATACCGCGCGGTCTGGTAATTGGCCGGGTCGCCAGGGTTAGCAAAGAAAATAATGAAGTTTGGCAGACCGCCACAGTTGAACTATTGGTTGATTTAGAAGCATTATCCATTGTTTCAATTTTATTGCCGTAATAATATGCTTATAGAAAAAAATTTTGATTTGACTCGGTTCACGACTTTTCGCATCGGCGGCCAGGCTGAATTTTTTATGATAGTAAAAAATAGATCGGAACTGGTGAAAGCGGCCGTTTGGGCTCAAAGCAAAAAATTACCGTTAGCCATTTTAGCCGGCGGCAGTAATATTTTGATTGTCAGGAAAAAAATTAAAGGCTTGGTCTTAAAAATTTCCGGCCAGCATTATGTTATTAGAAAAAATTATCTAATTAGCTGGGCCGGCACCAGCCTGACTAAACTGGCTAAAATTGCCGCGGAGGCCGGTTTAGCCGGGCTGGAGTGGTCTTTCGGCCTTCCCGGCAGCGCGGGCGGCGCGGTCAGGGGCAACGCCGGAGCTTATGGCCTTGACATGTCTAGTGTCGTGGCCGAAGCCGAAGCTTATGATTTAACAAAAAATAAGCTCATAAAACTTGACAACCAGTCTTGCGGCTTTAGTTATCGCGATTCAATTTTTAAAAAAAGAAAAAATTTATTAATCGTCGGAGTTAGATTAAAATTAACCAAAGGCGCGCCTGGCCCGATAAAAGCTTTAAGCCAGAAAAACTTTAACCATCGTTTTGCTTCTAATCCAAAAGGGCCGAGCGCGGGCTGCGTTTTTAAAAATTTGCAATATAAAAAAATTATTAGACAAAATAAAAAACTGGCCGTAGATTTAGCGGCTAAAGGTTTAGTTAGAGGCGATAAAATCAGCGCGGGTTATTTAATTGATCAGCTCGGGTTTAAAGGTAAAACCGTGGGCGGAGCCAAGGTTAGCGAGCAACATGCTAATTTTATAATAAATACCGGACAAGCTCAAGCTAAAGATGTTATTAGTCTTATAAATTTAATAAAAAGAAAAGTAAAACATAAATATAAAATAAGTTTGCAAGAAGAGATCCAGTATTTTTAAAGTTGTATGTAGGCGCGGATTGCTAAATATGAAAAAGAAACTAAAAATCAAGGCGAGAAAAAGGTTAAAGTTAAAAAGGCAAAACAGAAAAGAATAAAGAGAAAAATAAATAGGATTACGCGGTTAATTTGATAGGTCTTTAACATTTTTTAGGGGGAGGGAATTAGTATGGATATATTATTTGAGGCGGCTATTACCACCCTGGTATTTATTATTATAGGGTGGCCGATCACTAAGTTTATTGTGAAAAAAAGAATAGAGGAGAATGATTATATAAAAAGGAAGTGATAATTGAAAAAATAGCCGTGGGAGCAAAGGTTGTTATCCAGAAAATTTTAGAGAAATTTCAGAGGAGAAATAAGATGGAAGGCACGATTGAAGAAAGAGTAGTACAGTTGGTTGTTGATCAGCTGGGAGTTGGCCGGGAGGAAGTGACTCCGGAAGCCTCGTTTCTCGGGGATCTGGGCGCCGATTCCCTGGATACCGTAGAACTGGTCATGGCCTTTGAAGAGGAGTTCGGTATCGAGATCGCCGATAAGGATGCGGACAAAATCACGACCGTCGGGGCGGCGGTGGAGTATATTAGAAAGGCCCAGCGAGGTAGAGATGAAAAAAAAGATTGATCCTTGTTTTGATGTCTGTACGAGAGGAAATCAGGCGCAGGTGTATGAAAAAGTAGTCCGGATTATAAGTGATGAGATAGGGATCAGGCCAGCCGATATTACGCCCGATCTTTATCTTAGAAGAGATTTAATGGCCGATCGGGAGGAGGTACTAAACCTGGAGGTCGCCTTAGAGGACGAATTTGGAATTGAATTTCCTTATGAATCTTTGTGGCGGCAGATTCCCAGCTGGGGACGAATTACCGTACGTGATATAGTATGGTTTATCGCCAACGAGCTTGCAAAAAAAGAGCTCGTATCATAGTTCTGTGGGGGCGCTTTCCCAATAGGTGCCCCTTCTTTTTTTGCTAGGGAAAAATAGAAATTGGATTATTCAAGATTAAAATTGAATTTTTGGTAAATTTTTCAGAAAAGCTATTTTTTATTGTCATCCCGGGCTTGACCCGGGATCCAGGAGAGAAACATACGAACTTGCCTTATAGACAACGATTTAAAAACAACCTTAGTACGGACTAACCCTGGATTGCGGCTCGGGGGCCGCAATGACAGATACTATTTGCTATTTTCAAGTTTTTATAGTAAAATTGTGTCTATGACTGAGAATAATCTAATGGAAAAAATCGTTTCTTTGTGCAAGCGGCGCGGGTTTATTTTTCCGTCTTCGGAAATTTATGGCGGTTTGGCCGCGGTCTATGATTACGGACCTTATGGGGTTGAGTTGGCTAATAATATCAAACAAACTTGGTGGAAGCAGATGGTGCGTTTAAACGACAATATTGTTGGGTTGGACTCGGCTATTTTTATGCAGCCTAAAGTTTGGGAAGCCTCCGGCCATGTGGCCGGCTTTGCTGACCCGCTGGTTGAATGTAAAAATTGCCACGCGCGCTTAAGGCTGGATCATCTTTTAGAAGAAAACGGCGTCGCGGCTGACGAAAAAATGAGCGAAGACCAGATCGGAGAAATTTTTGAAAAAAATAAAAACAAGATTAAATGCCCGGTTTGCGGCCGTGGTAATTTTACCGGCGTTAAAAAGTTTAATTTACTAGTTAAGTCAAACTTAGGCAACTTTGCGTCCGACTGGCAAAAAGAGCCGGTCTACCTGCGCGGCGAAACCTGCCAGGGGATTTATGTTAACTATAAAAACGTTTTAGACAGCGCTCGGGTAAAAATTCCCTTCGGTATCGCCCAGATCGGCAAGTCTTTCCGCAATGAAATAACCGCCCGCCAGTTTATTTTTCGCACCCGCGAGTTTGAGCAGATGGAAATGCAGTATTTCGTCAGTCCGGGAGAAGAAATGAAAGAGTATGAAAAATTAAAAAAAGCCCGCTGGCAATTTTATTTGTCTTTAGGCCTTAGGGAAAAAAATTTAACCTGGCATAAGCATGAGAATTTAGTCTTTTACGCCAAAGCGGCTTATGATATTGAATATAATTTTCCTTTCGGTTTTAAGGAATTGGAAGGCGTCCATGCTCGCGGCGATTATGATTTAAGCCAGCACGCTAAATTTTCCGGCCAGGATTTATCTTATGCCGACCCGCAGACTAAAGAAAAATACGTGCCACATATTATTGAGGCTTCAGCCGGTGTGGGCCGTACTTTTTTGGCGGTTTTAACCGATGCTTATGAGGAGGAAAAAATTGGTCAAGAAACCAGAGTTGTTTTAAAGATAAACCGCTGGCTGGCGCCAATTAAAATCGCGGTTTTTCCGCTGTTAAAAAATAAGCCGGAACTGGTAAAAAAAGCCAAACAGGTTTATAATCAATTAAAAGTTGACTACCTGTGCGAGTTTGACGATAATGGCAATATCGGCAAGCGTTACCGCCGGCAAGATGAAATCGGCACGCCCTATTGCTTAACGGTTGATTTTGAAACTTTAGCAGACGGGCAAGTTACCGTAAGAGACCGCGACACTATGAAGCAAACCAGGGTCAAAGTATTGGATTTAGATAATTTTTTCCGGGATAAATTTGTATAAATAATTTTTAATTACGAAATACCCTAAATATGTCATTGCGACAGAGTCCAAAAAGTACCGTCATTCCTGCGTAGGCAGGAATCCAGAAAAAATATTTGGCTAAGATTAAATTCTTTCTGGATTCCCCTTTTCAGGGGAATGACGAATTTCCGAGTTTTCTGACAGTCTGTCGCAATGACACTCATTCTGTAATTCAAAGTAAATAAATGAAAAATTTAGTTAAAAATTTTTTAATAATTTTTACGGTTTTTTTGCTGATGGCCGCTTTTTTCAGCCTCTGGAGCGGCAATGGCCAGAAAACCGAGCCGGTCGGTCTAGAAACTCTAATCAGCCAGATTAACAAAGGGGAGGTGAGTAAGATTATTATTGTGGGCAATGAAATCAGAGTAAGCTTAAAGTCGGGCAAAAGCGAGGTGGTGAAAAAAGAAGCTGGCGATACTTTTTCCCAGATTATTAAAAACTACAATGTTGACCCGAATAAATTAGCCGGCTTATTGGTTGAAGTGCAGGATAACCAGGGGCTGGATTATTGGCTGGCCGCGATTTTGCCTTTTTTAATTCCCTTTTTATTGATCAGCGTTTTTATTTATTTCATGATGCGCTCGGTGCAGGGGGCTAATTCCCGCGCCATGATGTTCGGCCAGTCCCAGGCTAAAGAAACCGGCCAGGAGTTTAAAGGCAAAGTGACTTTTAAGGATGTGGCCGGCGCTAAAGAAGCCAAGGAAGAATTGTCCGAAGTGGTTGAATTTTTAAAAAATCCCAAGAAATTTTCCGAGCTGGGGGCGCGCACGCCGCGCGGAGTTTTGCTTTTAGGCAGTCCGGGCACGGGCAAAACTTTATTAGCGCGAGCCGTGGCCGGCGAGGCCGGCGTGCCGTTTTTTTCCATTTCCGGCTCCGAATTCGTGGAAATGTTCGTAGGCGTGGGCGCGTCGCGCGTCCGGGATTTATTCCGCAAAGCTAAAAAAAGCGCGCCTTGCATAATTTTTATTGACGAAATTGACGCGGTCGGCCGCCGCCGCGGCGCCGGACTAGGCGGCTCGCACGACGAGCGGGAGCAGACTTTAAACCAGATTTTAGTGGAGATGGACGGCTTTGATCCTAATACTAACATTATCGTTATCGCGGCCACTAACCGGCCGGATGTTTTAGACCCGGCCCTACTTCGGCCCGGCCGGTTTGACCGACGGGTTATTTTAGACGAGCCGGATTTAGCCGACCGTGAAGCTATTTTAAAAGTTCATTCCAAGAAAAAACCGTTAGGCAAAGAAGTAAGCTTAAAAAGAGTGGCTGAAAGAACCCCGGGTTTTACCGGCGCTGATTTGGCTAATCTGTTAAACGAGGCCGCGATTTTAGCGGCCATGAAAAACAAAAAAATAATTGACTTAGAAGAAATTTTTTCCTCCATTGAAAAGGTCATGCTCGGGCCGGAAAGAAAGTCAAGAATTTTATCCGATAAAGAAAAAAAGATAACCGCTTATCATGAAGCCGGCCACGCGATCGTGGCGCATTTTCTGCCGCATACTGATCCGGTGCAGAAAGTTTCCATTATCGCCCGCGGTCAGGCCGGCGGTTATACTTTAAAATTGCCGCTGGAAGACAAGCATATGTATTCTAAGAGCGAGTACGTTGAAGAAATCGCCGTGCTGGTGGCCGGCTATATTGCCGAACAGGAGATTTTCGGCGAGGTGACCACCGGCGCTACTTCGGATTTGCGCCGCGCTACCGCTTTGGCCAGAAAATTAGTTACTGATTTCGGCATGAGCGAATCTTTAGGTCCGCGCACTTTCGGCGAAAAAGAGGAGATAATATTTTTAGGCCGGGAAATTCATGAACAGCGCGATTACAGCGAGAAAGTGGCCGAGCAGATTGACAAAGAAATCTCCAGCTTTATTGATAAAGCCGGACATCAGGCTAAAGGCCTAATTAAAGCCGAGCATGACTTTTTAGAAAAAGTCGTGGCCGAGCTTATAGTTAAAGAGACTTTGGAAAAAGAGGAGTTTGAGAAAATCGTGGGGGAGAAGAAAAAAGAGGAGTGATTTTTAGGCGGCAGTTCGTGCTGGCAAATAGATTTTGTGGTATAATATAAATATTAATAAATAACTAAAGGAGGTTTTATGCCATTTTACAGAAACATTTTAAAACAAGCCTGGAGCTTAACCTGGCGCCACAAGTATCTTTGGTGGTTCGGCATTTTCGCCGCGCTACTCGGCAACGGCGGCGAATTGGAAATTTTATTTAATAATAAATCCAGCGTTAATCCGGGCCAGTCTTTATTTCCGGCTTGGCAAAGAATTATGTCCACTAAAGTATTTAGCGGACAAACTCTAACTAATATCGGAAATTTATTCAGGCATGATACTTTAAATATAATTTTAGTTTCGGCCGTAATTTTAATCGCTTTGGCTATTGGCCTGTTTTTAATTTGGCTGGTTATAGTTTCGCAAGGCGCCATAGTTAATAATTCAGCCGCGGCGATTAAACAGAAGAAAAATGCTTTCAGGGACGGCCTGGAGGCCGGCCGGTTAAATTTTTGGCCGGTGCTAATTTTAAATATTATAATTAAAGCCGTAATTTACGCGCTGTTAGTTATTATCAGCCTGCCGGTGATTTTTTTTCGGGGAGATTTTAACGCCAATCTGTTTTATATTCTGGCTTTGGTGCCGGCCGTGCCGGCGGCCATAATTTTATCTTTTATTATGAAATACGCCGTGGCTTACGCGGTGATCAATAAAAGTAAAGTGGCGCCGGCGATTAGGCAAAGCTGGCGGCTGTTTAAAGAAAATTGGCTGATAAGTTTTGAGCTGGCGTTTATCTTGTTTTTTATAAATTTATTATTCGGTTTGGCCATAGTTTTAGCGCTGCTGACCTTGGCTGTGCCATTTTTGTTTTTGGGCTTGATATTTTATTATACTTTTTCGTTGGTCGGTTCCTGGCTGATCGCCAGTTTAGCTTTAGCCAGTTTTTTATTTATCGTGGCCGCGGCCGGAGCGGCGCTGGCGGTTTTTCAGATTGCTGCCTGGACCGGCTTATTTTTAGAGCTGAATAAAAAGAGCGTAAGCACGAGCAAGCTGGTCAGGGTGGTGAATAATCTGGTCAAGGCGTGAGGGAAAGATTTTTTAAAAGGCTATGCTGGAAAAACAAAAAATTCAAAAGTTGAAAACATATTTTGCCAAACGCGAAGATATTGAAATGGCGTTTCTTTTTGGTTCGCGCGCCGGGAAAAATAGAGTTGGCGAACATTCTGATTGGGATGTAGCGGTTTATTTTACGCCGGAAAAAAAAGAGCCGCTTAATCCGGCGAACACGCGGTTTCACGGCATCATAGAATGGGAGGAGCAGGACAGACAATATCCGGCTGAAGATAGAGTTTGGAGCGATGTCATGAAAATTTTAAATACTGATGAGGTTGATTTGGTTGTTTTAAATCGTTGTCCGGCAAATATTGCCGATAGCGCCATTCGCGGCCGGCCGCTGGTAATAAAAAATAAATGGCTTTATTTGGAATTTATGCTTTTAATTACCAGAGTGGCGGAAAGTTTTAGGCAATTTGTGTTTGATTATTATAAAATAAGCCAAAGATCGCATTCGTTAAGTCAGACTGATTTAGAGCGGCTAGTAAGAACTATTGATTTTTTAGAAAAAGAAATGCCGCTTTATTCTTATTTTTTGAATTTTAATCAAAAAATATATGAAGATGAGGTTTTAAAAAGGCATGAAGTGGAGAAATGGCTGGAAAATATTTTAATGGCAACGATAGATATTACAAAGATTTTAATCGGCAGCAGAAAACAATCAATCCCTGACACTTATCGCCAGTCTGTTTTAAAAGCCATTCAGTTGATGGATTTGCCTGATAATTTTATAGAAAATTTTAATAAATGGGTTATTTTAAGAAATAGTCTGGTTCATGAATATTTAGACATAAAATGGAAAAGAATAAAAAATTTTATTGATGAAAGCGAGCCATATTTTCAGGAGTTTATTAAAAAAGCAAAAGAGTTTTTATCAAATGATGAATAAAAAGATTGGTTAATTAAGATGGTCAAGGCGGCGCGAGGCAAGGGGTTTAAAATAGAGAAAATAAAACAAGGAGTGGTCTTAACCAGTTAAGACCACTCCTTGTTGTTTTGAGGTCAATCAAATTCAGTTGGTTTGCCTGTTTACAAAATTTATGTAAAAATAAGAGTATTATGATTTCATATTTAAAAGGGAGGGTTAGGCATAAAGGCAATGGTTTTATTATACTGGAATTAAATAATATCGGTTATCAGGTTTTTGTTTTGCCCTTGCTTTATGTCGAGGCAAATTTTAATCAGGAGATTGAACTTTATACTCATCAATACGTGCGCGAAGACGCTTTAAATTTATACGGTTTTAGAAGCCTGGCCGAGCTGGAATTGTTTGAGATGCTGCTTTCCATTTCCGGCATCGGCCCGCGTTCAGCTTTAGGAGTTTTAGCAATCGCCAGCGCGGCTGATATTAAAGCATCAATCGGCCGCGGCGATCCGGCGCTTTTGACCAAAGTCTCCGGCATTGGCCGTAAAACCGCGGAACGGGTAGTTTTAGAATTGCGCGAAAAAATCGGCAAATTAGGCGGCGATGAGGGCCAGCCGGGCCAGAGCCAATTAGGCTCAAGCGACGAGATTGACGCTTTAATGGCACTGGGCTATTCGCTGGCGCAGGCGCGCGAAGCCTTAAACGGAGTTGACAGCAAACTAACTGACAGCGGCGAGCGCATTAGGCAGGCGCTAAAAAAGCTGGGGAAATAGAAGTTCAATTATAAATTATCAATTACGAATTACGAATATTAATTTCTGGATTCCTGCCTGCCAGGTTGTCTAAAAAGTCAAAAAATAACATTTTTGTCATTTCGACCCCGCATCTGCGGGGGAGAAATCCCTTAAATTAGGTAAATCCGCCTTAAAGGGATTCCTCGCTTCCGACTGCTGGCGGAGCTCGGAATGACAGTTCTTGGACAGTCTGAATGACAATTAAAATATACAAATAATTATTTAATATCATCAAAATATAATGGAAGAAATAAAATTAGCTGAAAATATAAAAAAATACGAATTGCCAGAAAGCAACATACTTGAGCTTGATGAAAATTCAATAATTCGCCAAAAAAACTCGGATTATTATAAAGGCTTAAAAGAAGAAGGGATTGATTGGCCGATTGAAATTCAGGGAGGCGGGAGGTCGTTTTATAATAAAAAAGAATTTGAAATAGCTTATCCGGTAGGCGATGTTTTTTTGTCTTTTGCAATTACGGCCCATGAATTGGGCCATTTAAGACAAGGAGAAATAAATCCGCTTTTTGCTGACGAAGAATTGGGTTCACCATCACCAAAAAAACAGGCAGAGACGGAATTTCATCCTGATACCGAACAAGACGCCTGGCAAAGAGGTTTGGAAAGAATAAAAAAACATTGTCCAGAATATTTAAAATTAATAGATAATAAATTTCAAAAATATAAAAAAAACGGCAAATTTAGTCAATTTAAAGATTTTGAAGAATTTTATAAATATGTGGTTAGCGTCAGTTTAAGAATAACAAGCTTTAATGATAAATTTGAAGATGATAATACAGTGCCGAATATTGAAAAAGGCAGATTACTGGGTAAAATGATAAAAAAGGATGAACTGACAAATGATTTTTTTAATAATCAGGAACAATGGCGTACTGGTGAAAAAGCGGATAGAAATATTTTAAAAGAATTTGTTAAAAAAATGGCGATAAAAATTGCCGAAGAGGCATACTAATATGCAAATAATCAATTTAACAGACGAAAAACAACTTAATGACTTTGTGGGCCGAGAGGAACACTCGCAGTTTTTGCAATCTTGGCAGTGGGGAGAATTTCAGCAAGAAGTAAGCGGCATAATCTGGCGCATCGGCGTTGAAGTGGACGGACAATTAGTCGCCTCGGCCAAGTTAGTAAAAAAGCAGCTGCCCATGGGCCGGAGCTATTTTTATTGCGGACGCGGACCGGTGGGAATTACGAATTACGAATTACGAATTACGAATTATTTATTTGAAGAAATAGAAAAAATTGCTAAACAGGAAAGCGTGATGTTTTTAAGATTTGAACCAGCCTTCAAAATTCAAAATTCAAAATTCAAAATTATTCAAACTATTGATGTTCAGCCAAGCCAGACATTGATTTTAGATTTGAGCCGGTCAGAAGAAGAATTGTTGAAACAGATGCATCAAAAGACTCGCTATAATATTCGTTTGGCGGAAAAGAAGGGCGTAAAAATCGTAGCGGCCGGTATTGGGCGTTTCGAAGAATTTTGGCAGCTTTTAGTTTCTACCGGCGATCGCGATGAATTCAATCTGCATGGCCGCAGTTATTATCAGGCCATGCTAAAATTAGACAGCGATTTTGTAAAATTATTTTTTGCCGAGTATCAGGGTAAGCCGCTGGCCGGAAATCTAATGGTTTTTTTCGGCGACACCGCGACTTATATTCATGGCGGCTCGTTGGCTGAAAATCGCGAAACCATGGCGCCTTACGCTTTGCAATGGCATAACATCAAATTAGCCAAGCAGTTAGGTTATAAATATTATGACTTTCATGGCGTGGATGAAATTAAATGGCCGGGCGTAACCCGCTTTAAAATTGGTTTTGGCGGTAAGATTATAAATTACCCGGGAACTTTTGATTTAGTCTATGACGCCGGCTGGTATAATATTTATAAGATGGTGAGGAAAGTTAGGAGAACGTTTTAGAAAATTTTTAATTTTTGAATTTTTAATTTTATAAATAATTTTTAATACATTAATTTTTAAACATTTAAAATTTAAGCATTATTTATAAAATTACAAAATTAAAAATTTTCATTTGAAAAATTATGGAACGACTATTTTATATCATAAAAAAATACATTCCGGCCAAACTTTTTGCCGCTCTCCAGCCGGTTTATCATTATCTGCTGGCCGCCTTGGCCGCGGCTTGGTACGGCTGGCCGTCGAATAAGCTTATCATTATCGGCGTAACCGGCACGACCGGTAAAACTACCAGTATTTATCTAATAGCCAAAATGTTAGCTTTAGCCGGTTATAAAACCGGTTTTACTTCAACCGCTATTTTTAACGACGGCGAGAATGAATGGCTGAACGACAAAAAAATGACCATGGCCGGCCGGTTTTTTACACAGAAAATGCTAAAAAAAATGGTAAAAAATAATTGCCGCTACGGCTTAGTAGAAACCACCTCGCAAGGCATTGAGCAATTTCGCCATCAGTTTATAAATTACGATATTTTAATTTTTACCGGCCTTTATCCTGAACACGTCGAAGCGCACGGCAGTTTTGCTAACTATAGAGAAGCTAAAGGCAAGCTGTTTAAGCATCTTAAAAAGTGCCAGACTAAATATGCCAATGATAAAAAGCAAGTGGTAAGGGCTGAAAACGGCTTTAAAAAAATAGCGGCTAACCGGGTTAAAAAGACTATTATTGCTAACGCTGATGACGTTAACGTTGATTATTTTTTAGATTTCTGGGCCGAAGAAAAAATAATATACGCAAATAGAAACGAATTTAAAACTAATATAACAAATAATAAAATGCAGTTTGTTAAATATGGAGATATTGAATCAAGCAAAGACGGCATTGAATTTACCGTTGATGATAAAATAAAGGTTAACCTGAATCTACTAGGCGAATATAACGCGGCTAATGCCATGACCGCGGTTTGTTTGGGTTTAAGCCAGGGCATAAATTTGGAAAAAATTAAAATTGGCTTAGCAAAAATTAATGGCGTGCCGGGAAGAATGGAAGTGATTAAAGATGTTCGACGCGGTTTTATCGTAATAGTGGATTACGCTTTTGAACCCGAGGCTTTAAAGAAAATATATGCGGCCATATTAAAATTAGAACATAATAAAATAATTCATGTATTAGGCTCAACCGGTGGCGGGCGAGACGTAGCGCGGCGGCCGAAACTCGGCGCCCTGGCCGGCGAGCAGGCTGATGTTGTTATAATTACTAACGAAGATCCGTATGATGATGATCCGAGGCTGATTATTGATCAGGTGGTGGCCGGCGCGCTTAAGGCCGGTAAGATAGAAAATAAAAATTTATTTAAAATTGAAGACCGGCGGCAGGCGATTAAAAGGGCTTTATTTTTAGCGCGAGCCGACGATCTAGTTTTAATTACCGGTAAAGGTTCGGAGCAGGCGATCTGCCTGGCTGACGGAGTAAAAATACCCTGGGATGATCGGGAAGTAGTCAAGGAGGAACTAAATTTGGCTCCCCGTCAAATAGTGTGATAGCTTAATATCCAGATCAGCGGTAAAAAAGCTAAAGTTATTTTGGCGATATAGTTGTTAATATTTTTGAAACCATAAGACACTCTTTTA
>JACPHD010000040.1 GCA_016188785.1 Parcubacteria group bacterium
CAATGACAAAGTTTCTCTAAACGATCTAAGCGCTTCGTTGAAAGCATTTGCACTTATATTTTATTTTCAAAGAACAAATTTTAACTAATTTGACTTTTACTTACTTTTTTAGCTTAATAGAAAAATATAACATATATACAAATTCTTGTCAATATTAGTAATTATTTTTACTGATATTTTAGGCTAATGTTAAATAAAATAAATTATTTTAATTTTACCTATTTTTAAACCTCTTGCTAAAATTTTAAGACCGTGTTAAGGTAATTTTACCACCCCATTAAGCGGGGGTAAAAAATTAATTAAATACTTTTGTTGCCGGATATATCCAGTACTTTCACCGATAGTGCTGGATAAACAGTAAATTCAGAAGATATTTTTCCCTAAAATTAGAATAAATTTTGTGCATCTAAAAATCAAATCTTCTTGTTTAAAATTTACTTCGCGAAAAACAACTGTTTTATATAGCTAAAATGGTTGTTTAGGCTATCCCAACCTCCGGCAACAATCCTCTAATCTTATGATCTATGTTATTTACGCGATTTTAGCGGCCGGTTGTTTTTTTGCTGGCTATTTCGTCAGAAAAAGCCGCGCTTTAGCCCATGTCTCCAGCGCTGAAGCGCGCGCAGAAAAAATTTTAACTGAAACCAAAGCCAAGCAAAAAGAACTGCTTTTAGATGCCCAGGAAAAGGCTTTAAAAATTATTGAAGAAGCTAAAAAAGAAGACGAATTAAGGCGCCGGGAAATCAACGGTCTGCAGACCCGGCTGGAAAAACGGGAAACCGTATTTTCCCAGAAATTATTAGAACTGCAGGATAAGCAGCAACAGCTTTATGACAAAGTCAATAAAGTTGAAGAGGTTAAAGAAAAAATTAAAAACATCCGCGAAGAACAGCTGGCTAAGCTGGAAAAAATCGCCGGTTTGTCCCGCGAAGAAGCCAAGCAGGTTTTATTTAAAAATCTGGAAAGCGAAATTAAGGGCGATTTGGTTATCAGAATCAACAAGTTAGAAAAAGAATCTTCGGACGCTTTAGATGATAAAGCGCGCGACTTAATGGCCGGCGCTATCCAGCGGCTGGCGTCAACTTATGCCACGGAAATCACCACCACTATGGTTGACCTGCCTAATGACGAAATGAAAGGCCGGATTATCGGCCGCGAAGGCCGGAATATTAAAGTCATAGAACAGCTTACCGGCGTGGAAATTATCGTGGACGACACGCCTAATGCCATAACTATTTCCGGCTTTTCGCCCATCAGACGCCATATTGCCAAAAGAACTTTAGACCATTTAATTAAAGACGGCCGCATTCACCCGACTAAAATTGAAGACGCAATTAAGCAAGCTAAAGAGGAATTAGCTCTAGATATTAAAAAAGCCGGTGAAGAAGCCATGTACGAAGTCGGCGTGACCGGCTTTGATCCGAAATTAGTGCAAATTATCGGCCGGCTGAAGTACCGCACCAGCTACGGTCAGAACGCTCTGCGCCACTCGGTGGAAGTGGCTCACCTGTCCGCGCTGTTAGCCGAAGAATTGGGCGCGGACGTAACCTTGGCCAAAAAAGGCGGACTGCTGCATGATATTGGTAAAGCGGTTGATCATGAAGTCCAGGGCACGCATCCGGAGATCGGCGCCAACATCGGCAAGAAATTTAATCTGCCACCGGAACTAATCGCGCCGATTTTAACTCATCATGAAGACCGGCCGGACGGCTTAATTTCCGTTATCGTTAAAGTGGCTGACGCTATTTCCGCGGCCCGGCCCGGCGCCCGGCGCGATACGTTTGACCAATATATCCAGCGGCTGGAAGAGCTGGAAAAAATCGCGACTTCATTCACCGGCATTGAAAAAGCTTACGCTATCCAGGCCGGCCGCGAAGTCAGAATTTTCGTTGCTTCGGATAAAATTGATGATTTGGCCGCCATTAATTTAGCCAAAGAAATCGCTAAAAAAATTGAGCAGGAATTAAAATATCCGGGCGAAATTAAAGTTAATGTGATTAGGGAAATGAGAGTGACGGAGTATGCCAGGTAAATAATCTGCCGCTTTAAATAGACTTAATTTTACTTGTCATTGCGGGCTTGACCCGCAATCCAGAAACTTGTTCGGAGCGCTGAAATCTGGATTCCGGCTCAAGGCCGGAATGACAAATGCCATATGTTAAACATTCTCTTCATCGGCGAACCTAATGGTAAAATCGGCCGGAGCGCGGTCAGGGAAATTTTACCTGGCTTAAAAAAAGAATTAAAACTTGATTTGGTTATCATGAACGCGGACAATTTAGCCCATGGCAACGGCGTGTCCGAAGCCGCGATAAAAGAAATGATGGCGTCCGGAGTTGACGCCTTTACCGGCGGCGATCATTGTTTCGGCAATACCGGCTGGCTTAGCCTGTATGATAGCGGCCTGCCTGCGCACAGGCCTGCCCTTATTGCGTCCGGCCAATTATTCAAGCCAGGCGCCGGGCAAAGGCCATATGATTATAGAAAAAAATGGCTATAAGATACTGCTGATAAGTTTAATCGGCCAGGTTTTTATGTCTCTAAATTATGATAATCCATTCGTTGAGGCCGAAAAAATTTTAGCCAACTTTGCCGATAATAATTTATCTGCTATAATAGTTGATATGCACGCCGAGGCTACTTCGGAGAAAATCGCTTTAGGCCATTTTTTAGACGGCCGGGTCAGCGCGGTTATGGGCACTCACACGCATGTTATGACCGCGGACGCGCGGATTTCAGAATCAGGCACGGCCTTAATAAC
>JACPHD010000041.1 GCA_016188785.1 Parcubacteria group bacterium
CCTTGCAGATTTAGCATTTTATTGATACATTTTTGCATAGAAGCAGTGTTAATTTTTAGCTCAGAGTTGAAAAACTCCGGTTTCAAGCTAATTTTACCACTGCTTTTTAGTTTTCCACCACACTATTTAGTGTAGAGCCCTAAATTTTTGACAAAAAAAGTTTAATATTTTATAATAATAACATGTTAGAACAAAATGATTTATAATAGGTCTATTATTAACTTTTAAGTTTATGCCCAGGAGGATTTTTCTATTAGCCATGCCGTTTTTACTTCTGGCCTGGTTTTTTGTTTTTGGCGTCGCGGCGCAAGCCGCGAGCGCACAATGGACACTAGCCTCCTCAACTATGCCCACGGCCAGAACTGGCATGTCCAGCGTGGTAATTGGCAATAAGATCTATGTGATCGGCGGCCGGCCATATATGAATGCCCTGATAGCTGAAAATAAAACCGAAGTCTATGACACGGTAAACGATACCTGGGAAATAAAAGCGCCGCCGCCGACCGGACGCTGGGGAGCTACCGCCGCTACCGTGGATGGCAAAGTATTTTTAGTGGCCGCCGGCTCGCCCATACCCTGGGGTTCGCAAAATCTTGAAGAATATAATCCAGTGTCGGATAGCTGGAGCCAGAAAGCTCAAATGCCCGAGCCAGGCTGGGGAGCGGTTTCAGCCGTGGTTGACGGCAAGATCTATGTGCTGGGCGGCTATAATTGGTATGATAAAGGTATGAATTATAACCGGGAATATGATGCAACAACCAATACTTGGATCTTAAAATCACCAATGCCAACTAAGAGAAGCTGGCTCGGAGCAGAAGCCATAAACGGTAAGATATACGTGGTCGGCGGCTGGGATGAGAATGATATAAATGATCTGGCCAGTCTGGAAGTCTATGATCCTAAAACAGATATTTGGCAGACCAAAGCGCCTATGCCTAAAGGATTAAGAGGCCTGGCCACGGCTGTTTTGGATAATAAGTTGTATGTTATGGGTGGAGAGAGCGGAGATGGTTTTAATCCGGTTCTGTATGACAACGTCTTAGTCTATGATACGGAAACAGACCTGTGGCAGGAGATAGAGGTTAAATTGCCGCAGCCCATCAGCGTAGCCGAAGCTCAAACCGTAGACGGCATTATTTATTTAATCGGCGGTTATACTTATGGCCAGGACTTGAATTCTGTTTATTATTGGCCGGAAAAACCGCCGGTTTTAGCTCAACCCGAACCGGTCATCTTAGTGCCCGGGATTATGGGCAGCTGGAATGTTTCTGGCCGCTGGCAAATTGATCCGATCTTTCATACTTATGATAATTTAATGGAAGCTTTAATCGCGGCCGGTTATAAAGAAAACAGTCTTAACGAGGCTGAACCGACTTTATTTACTTTTCCCTATGACTGGCGCCAGGATAATAATCTAACGGCCAGTTTACTGAAACAGAAAATTCAGCAAGTTAAAACCCTAACCGGCCGGGATAAAGTTGATATTATCGCCCACTCTATGGGCGGACTGGCTGCCCGTTCCTATATTCAAGGCAGTGATTATCAAAATGATATTGACCAGCTAATATTTTTAGGTACGCCACATAGAGGAGCTGTAGAGAGTTATTTACGGTATGAGGGGGCTATATTTACAGGGACATTATCGTGGTTACAAAAATATCTATTCCAAACTGAAGCCGCTACTCAAGGCTATTTTGATTTAACCGATTATATCAGAGCTAAAGTTTTAACAGTTGAACAGATGTTGCCGGTTTATGATTATTTAAAAGATAAACTGCCGAACAATATTTGGCAGCTGCGGCCCTACCCGCTAAATTATCCGCAAAATAATTATTTGGAAACTTTAAACAGTCAAGTCAATATTGATCTATTAAGACAGCGAGCTAATATTACCAATATTATTAGCGACCTAGGTTTAAACAGTACTTTAAATTATCTTAGAGTAGTTGCTGATCCTGATACTACTGATAACAAATGGCAAAATGGTTATCCGGAAAACTTAAGCCAAAATTTAGATAGTCTGGAAATGGGCAATGGCGATACAACCGTGCCTTTAAATAGCGCCAACGGCATCCAGGGTGTGGAAACGATAGAAACAGGCAAGGCTGATCACATGAATTTGCCCACGGTCATGCAAAAAGAAATTATTAAAACTCTTACCGGTAAAGAACCCACAGATTATTTTAACAATAAAATTACCGCGACCATAAAACATTGGGCCTTTTTCCGAGTCTATTCGCCGGTTGATTTCGCGGTCATAGCGCCTGACGGCAGAAAAATCGGCAAAGATTTTTTAAATAATACGGAAATTAATGAAATCCCAGACGCTTTTTACAGCGGTTTTAGCGACCCGGCTGAATTCGTTCTAATTCCTAATCCTCTGGACGGGGAATATAAAGTTGAAGTACAGGGTGTGGCTAACGGCGGCGAATATACTTTGGCTAATAGTATTATTGATGGCGATAAAGAAATTAGTAAAGAATACAGCGGTAATATTTTGCCAGCCCAGCAACGAGATTTTACCATAAATTATGCAGCTGCTTCGGAAAATCAGCTAAGCGATTTAGCGCCGGTAGACACGGTGTCGCCGGTGATTACGATTAACAAGCCGATTGAGGCAGATAAATATCTGCATAGTGATAATCTGATAATAGACTATACGGCCACGGATGATTTTTCCGGTCTGGCTACTACCACCATAACGATTGACGGCCAAGCAATTGCTACTACTACGATTGATTTATTTGATTATTCATTAGGCACGCATAATTTAGTGATTGAAGTTAGCGATAAAGCCGGTAATCAGGCGCAACAACAAGTTAATTTTACTATTATCACTAATATTGACAGCACGATCGCTGATATTAAAAAAATCTATGAGTTAGGTTGGCTCAAAGATAAGATTTATCATAAATTATTGAAAGACGGGTTTAAACTATTAAAAGTAGAGGCTAAATATTTTGACAAAGAGCAGGAATTAACTGAAAAACTAATTAAGAAAACCGGCGTTGACAGTCGGCTAACCGACAAACAGAAGCAGAAACTAATTGAACAATATACTAAAAAACTGGCTGAGTTAAAACAAAACCGGACTAAAGCCATAAATAAAAGTCTGGACTTAATCATTAAGCTGTTAAATAAGGCTAAAGACAAAAACCAGCTAGACCAGCCAGGCTATGATATAATATTAAGCGATGTTAATTATTTAAGGGAAAATTTATAATTAAATAAAAAATATGCTAGAAAAAAAATCAGTGTTTTTGTCGGCGGTTTATACTTTTATTGCTGCGATTATAAGTTCATTTATTTTTTCCTCTATTTTTGGAAAATTTTATATTTTTTTATTTAATCCCATTATAACTGGTGGCTTAGAGGGATTTGGTAATTTTAAACCACTTATTGTTATCCAAAACTCTATTTTTGCCTATCTTTTTTTTCTGCCCCTATTCATTTTAGCTTTAGTTCCCAAAAAGCAATGGCTAGTTTGGCTGATTTTAATATTTATACCGTTTACTATGGTTTTAGTTGGGGGTGGTAAACACTTGACTTGGTTCCTTATCTTTACTCTATCCGGCGGCCTGCTCGGCTGGCTGATAAATTTAGGGGTTAAAAAATTGAAAAAATAAGTGATTTTTAGGTAAGTTAACAAATAACAATTTTTAACAGAGTAATATGATATTTTCAACGCCGCAAAAAAATAATAGAGGTTTTACTTTGATTGAGCTTTTAGTGGTAATCAGTATTATCGGCTTTTTAGCCACGGCTTCTATGGTTATGTTTAATAGCGTTAGAATGAAAGCTAGAGACGCGAAGAGAATATCAGACTTTAAACAAATTAAGACCGCTTTAGAACTTTATTATGACGCCAACAATAATTATCCGGAAGAGGCGCACAGTGGATGTTATGATGGCTGGGAGACTACCTGCGATAGCGCCGGAAATTTTATTGATGCCTTGCGGACCGCGGGGTTTATGTCAAAAGTTCCTTTTGATCCGTTAAATAACAGCACTTATTTTTATGCTTACTACCATTATAGTGCCGGTGATAATGGTTGTGCGTTTGCTCATGCTGTACTAGGAATTAAAAAATTTGAAACAAACCAAGCAAGTATTGGTACAAGTGCGCAGTGCCCGGGAAGGAATTGGTATCCGGAATTTGACTATTCTATACTATTGCCGATCTAACCATTTACAAAAATGAATTTTAAAGATTTAAGCGCCTGTGGATAATTGTACACAACATTATATATAATCAGCTGATAAATTATTTATTATGGCTAAAATTAAAGTAAATTAAATGGGCTTGCATAATTTTAGATAATTAGCCTAAAAACCCTTGACAAGCCTAATAATTATTGTTAGTATTTAATAAGTTTTCAACAGGCAAAGGAATAAATAATAGTCTGGTATTTTTTGTTATATTTTTTAGAAAATTTTTAATATCCCCGCGCAATTTTTTTTAAATTTTAAATAAGTGAAAACTTATCTCACTAATTAAATATTTATCGCCAACTCAAAAGAACCAACCGATTGGGTTTTTTTGTTTTTGAAAAAAATTATGACCGACAAAGTTAAATTAGCGGCCAGGCACTTCGACAAGCTCAGTACAAGGAAATTTTTTACTGAGACTAAGGCGGCTATAGCTTTGCCTGATTTAATTGAAATCCAAAAAGATTCTTATAATTGGTTTTTGCGCGAAGGTCTGTCTGATTTATTTGAAGAAATTTCGCCGATCACCGATTTCATCGGTCGCAATTTGGAATTGTCTTTAGAAAATTATTATTTAGACGAGCCTAAATTTGATGAAAGCGAAAGCAAGGCGAAAAATGTTACTTACGAAGCCTCTTTAAGAGTTAAGGCTAAATTGTCCAATAAAAAAACCGGCCAAACCGTGGCGCAGGAAGTATTTTTAGGCGACTTTCCCTTAATGACTAAAAACGGCACTTTTATCGTCAACGGTATTGAAAGAGTGGTGGTGTCGCAGTTAATCAGAAGCGCCGGCGTTATTTTTACTTCAGAATTTGTCAAAGGCAAAAAATATTACGGCGCCAAAGTTATACCTAACCGCGGCGCCTGGCTGGAAATTGAAACCGACATGAACGATGTTATTTGGGTAAGGATTGACCGCAAAAGAAAAGTGGCCATTACCTCTTTGTTCAGGGCGTTCGGCTATTCAAGCGATGAAGAAATAAAACAGTTGTTCGCGGATCAAGGCGAAGCGGCCGGAGAAATTGACGGCGGCAAGAGCTTGTTGGGCTATATTGAAGCTACTTTAGCCAAAGACACGGCTAAAAATGAGGCTGAAGGGCTTAAAGAAGTTTATAAAAGAATCAGGCCGGGCGATTTGGCCACGACTGATAATGCCAGGCAATTGATTCACTCGATGTTTTTCAGATTTGATCGTTACGACTTTGACCGCGTCGGCCGCTATAAGATGAATAAACGGTTTGGCCAGAATGTTCCCAATAATAAAGAAAACCGAGTTTTAAGAAGAGAGGATTTAATTACTATTGTTAAAGAAGTTGTCAGATTAAATATTACTCAGGACCGGGAGGATGATATTGACCATTTAGGCAACCGCCGAGTCAGAGCTGTGGGTGAACTAATCCAAAATAAATTCCGAGTCGGCCTCGCCAGAATGGAAAGAATCGTCCGAGACCGCATGAGTATTATGGATATAGACAGCTTAACGCCGAACAAATTAATCAATGCCCGCCCGGTCATTAGCGTAGTCAAAGAATTTTTCATGTCGTCCCAGTTGTCGCAATTTATGGATCAAACCAATCCTTTAGCCGAGCTTGAACATAAAAGAAGGCTTAACGCCATGGGCCCGGGCGGGCTGACTCGCGAGCGCGCCGGTTTTGAAGTGCGCGACGTGCACACGACTCACTATAGCCGCATTTGTCCGATTGCCACGCCGGAAGGGCCGAATATCGGTTTAGTCGGCCACCTGGCCAGCTACGCCAGGCTTAATAGTTATGGTTTTATTGAGGCGCCGTATCAGAAAGTTTTGCATGACCTGGAAAATAATCCAGCCCTGACTCTTAATAAAATCGCTCGTGAAGATATTTATGAAATTAAAGGCCCTTCGGCAAGCTCAGGGCAGGCGAAAAAGGGAAAATTGATTGTTAAGGCTGGCGAGGTTATTGATAAAAAAATCGCGGCTGAGTTAAAAGAAAAAATCGGCCATGTTACCATTCCGATTGTGCCGGTTTTAAGCAGTGAGATTATTTATCTTGATGCTTTTGAAGAGGAAAAATATATTACTACGGCCGCGACTACGCCGGTTGACGCTCAAGGATATTTTACTGTGGCCAAGGCCGAAGCCAGAAGATACGGCCAGCCTTCGCTGGAGCCGGTAGAAAAGATAGATTTAATCGGCGTGGCGCCCAATCAAATTGTTTCCGTGGCCACTTCTTTAATTCCCTTTTTAGAGCATGACGACGGCATCCGAGCTTTAATGGGAACTAACATGCAGCGCCAGGCCGTGCCGTTAATAACGGCCGAAGCGCCGATCGTCGGCACCGGCATGGAAGCTCGGGCCGCGGCTGATTCCGGACATATTATTTTAGCTCCTGACGACGGCGAGATCGTTAAAATGGACGGCGGCTTGATTGAATTTAAAGACAAGAAAGGCAAAACCGCTAAATATGTTTTAAATAAATTTTTGCGCTCTAACGCTTCCACTTGCATAAATCAGCGTCCGATTGTTAACCGCGGCGATAAAGTAAAAAAAGGCGAGGCTTTAACCAATAGTTCGGCCGTGGATAAGGGCGAATTGTCGCTCGGACGCAATGTACTCGTGGCTTTCATGAGCTGGGAAGGCTTTAATTATGAAGACGCGGTGATTATTTCCGAACGTTTGATAAAAGAAGATGTTTATTCTTCAATTCACATAGAAAATTATACGATTGACGTGCGCGACACTAAACTTGGGCCGGAACTGATAACCAGCGATATTCCTAATATCAGCGAGGAAAAATTAAAAGACTTAGATGAGCGCGGCATTGTCCGGATTGGGGCTGAAGTTTCTTCCGGCGATATTTTAGTGGGTAAAATTACGCCCAAGGGCGAAACCGAACTTTCGGCCGAGGAAAAATTACTGCGCGCGATTTTCGGTGAAAAAGCCAAGGACGTCAGAGACTCTTCTTTATATTTAGAACATGGCGAACATGGCAAAGTGGTTGATATTAAGATATTTTCCCGCGAGGACGGCGATAAGCTGGCGGCCGGAGTAATTCAATCAATCCAGGTAACCGTGGCCAACTTAAGAAAAATTCAAATCGGCGATAAAATGGCCGGCCGGCATGGTAATAAAGGCGTTATTTCTAAAATCGTGCCGATTGAAGATATGCCTTATTTAGCCGATGGCACGCCGATTGAAATAATTTTATCGCCCTTAGGCGTGGTTTCAAGAATGAACCTAGGCCAGCTTTTAGAAACCCATTTAGGCTACGCGGCTGAAAAATTAAATTATAAAATAGCTGTGCCGCCGCTTAACGGCATTAGCGAGGAGCAGATTAAACAGGAATTAAGCAAAGCCGGCCTGCCGACCAATGGCAAGACCACTCTTTATGACGGCAAAACCGGCGAGGCTTATGACAATCAAGTGGTAATCGGCTATAAATACATGCTGAAATTAAATCATATGGTTGAAGATAAAATGCACCAGCGGTCAATCGGTCCGTATTCTTTAATTACCCAGCAGCCTTTAGGCGGCAAGGCCCAGTTTGGCGGCCAACGTTTCGGTGAAATGGAAGTTTGGGCGCTGGAAGCTTATGGCGCGGCTCATTGTCTGCAGGAAATATTGACGATTAAATCGGATGATGTGCCGGGCCGCAGCAAGGCTTATGAATCAATTATTAAGGGCGAGCCGATTAGAAAATTAAATGTGCCGGAATCATTTAATGTTTTAGTGCGCGAGCTAAAAGGCTTATGCTTGGACGTTGAACTTTTGCAGGGCAATCAGGTAATAAATTTAGAGCGCCAGGCAGATGATAAACCAATTGATGAGGGGGAAAGAAGAAATACTTTTACAGAGAAAGAACAGAAATAATTTTCAATTTTCAATGACCAATTTTCAATGAATGATCAATTATTAAATTTTCAATTGAAAATTATAATATTGATTCGCCGGCTGGCGAATTGTTTGAAAATTGAAAATTGGGATTTGAAAATTTGGAAGATTGGCCTTGGTAAAAAGTTGAAAAGTAAAAGAACAATTATTATAAATGAATTTTAATATATTACAATCTTATGCTTAATCCCATAAAAACCACGGATTTTGACGCCATTAAATTAAAATTGGCCTCGCCAGAAGTTATTTTAAGCTGGTCGCACGGCGAAGTTGTTCGTCCGGAAACTATAAATTACCGCACGCAAAAACCGGAAAAAAGCGGTTTGTTTGCCGAAGAAATTTTCGGGCCGTCAAAGGATTGGGAATGCTATTGCGGCAAATATAAAAAAATTCGCTATAAAGGCGTAATTTGCGATAAGTGCGGCGTGGAAGTAACCAGGAGTTTAGTCAGGCGCGAACGGATGGGCCATATTAAGCTGGAAGCGCCGGTAAGCCATATCTGGTTTCTGCGCGGCACTTCTTCAAAAATCGGCTTGATTTTGGATTTACCCATGCAGGCCATGGAAAAGGTGGTTTATTTTGCCAGCTTTATTATTTCTGAGGTTAATGAAGATTTGCGCTTAGCCACGATTGAGCAAATCAAGCAGGAATATAAAAATAAGAGAAAGGCCATTGAAACTGACTGGCAGAAACAGGTTAATGAAATCAAAAATAAAAAAGGCAAATTGCTGACTCAAGGCAAAAGCGATTTGGAGATTGAAGATATTTTAAGCCAGGAAATTAAGTCTTTGGAAAAGATAAAAAATGATAAACTTAATAATTTAGAGCAGGCCTTTGATCAGGCGCAGAAAGAATTAAAAGATTTAAAGCCGTTAACCATAATTTCCGAAAGTGTTTATCAGAATCTAAGTTTAAAGTACGGCCATATTTTTACTGCCGATATCGGCGCCAGCGCCATCAGGAAACTTTTGGAAAAAATTGATTTGGATAAAATGATCGCTAAACTGGCCGCGGAGCTAACCACCACGATTGACTCAAAAAAAGATAAAATGATCAGACGTTTAAAACTATTGAAAAGCCTAAGAGCTAATAATTTAAGGCCGGAATGGATGATTTTAAATATTGTGCCGGTCATACCGCCTGATTTAAGGCCGATGGTGCCGTTAGACGGCGGACGTTTTGCCACTTCTGATTTAAACGATTTGTATCGCCGAATTATCAATCGCAATAATCGTTTAAAGCAGCTCGTAGAGCTTAACGCGCCGGAAGTTATCTGCCGCAATGAAAAAAGAATGCTGCAGGAAGCCGTGGACGCGTTGATTGACAATTCCATCAGGCACGGCAAAACCGTGGTGGCGTCAACCGGACAAAAAAGAATGCTTAAGTCATTAGCCGATTCCTTAAAAGGCAAACAGGGTCGCTTCAGGCAGAATTTATTAGGTAAAAGAATTGATTATTCGGGCCGGAGCGTTATCGTGGTTAACCCAAATTTACATTTAGACCAATGCGGTCTGCCCAAACGGATGGCTTTAGAGTTATTTAAGCCTTTTATTATCAGTCAGCTGATTAGCAAAGAAATTGTCCATAATGTCAGGAGCGCTTCCCGTTATATTGAATCAGGTAAAGATGAGGTCTGGGATATTCTTGAAGATATTATTAAAAAAGCCTATGTTATGCTTAATCGGGCGCCGACTTTGCATCGTTTAGGCATCCAGGCGTTTAGGCCGATCCTGATTGAAGGTTTGGCTATCCAGGTTAATCCTTTGGTTTGTACGGCTTTTAACGCCGACTTTGACGGCGATCAAATGGCCGTGCATGTGCCTTTGACCGAAGAAGCCATCGCTGAAGCGCGCGATATAATGCTCTCAAGCCATAATTTATTAAAGCCGGCGACCGGTGATCCGGTAGTAGCGCCCAATAAGGATATAGTTTGGGGAGCTTTTTATATCACCAATATTGATCAGGCTTATTTACAAGCTGATGAAACCAAACTGAAAAATTTTTATTCGGCTGAAGACGCTAAATTATCTTACAACCTGAAAAATATAAAATTGCAGCAGAAAATAAGAGTCATAATAGATGGTAAATTGATAATTACGACTGTTGGCCGAGTTATTTTTAACGAAGTTTTGCCGCCCAAACTTCGTTTTGTCAATGAAACCGTAGGCAATAGCAAATTAAAAAATTTAGTTAAAGAATGTTTGCGCCATTACGGGGAACAGCCGACTATTGATTTGCTTGATGATTTAAAGAAAAGCAGTTTTGCCTATATTACTAAAAGCGGTTTGTCCTGGGGCATGGACGACATACCGCATCTTTATGAAAAAGACGAGCTGCTGGCGCAAGCTTCAAAACAGGCTGAAGAAATTAGTGAGCAGTATCGCGATGGCCTGTTAACCGACAGCGAGCGCTATTCAAAAGTTATTGAACTTTGGACCACGGTTAAAGAAAAAGTCACGGAAATTTGCCGCTCAACTCTGCCCAAAGACGGGCCGGTTTATTCCATGATTGAATCAGGCGCTCGCGGCTCCTGGGTCCAGCTTACGCAAATTCTAGGCATGAAGGGACTGGTCACCTCGCCGTCCGGCGATATTATTGAATTGCCGGTTAAGGGAAATTTTAAGCAAGGTTTTAGCGTTTTGGAATATTTTATCGCCACGCACGGCGTGCGCAAAGGTTTATCCGATACGGCCCTCCGTACCTCCAACGCCGGTTATTTAACCAGGCGCTTGGTTGATGTTTCCCAGGATATTATCGTGGTTAAAGATGATTGCGGCGATAAAGAAGGCTTATTGATTATTAAGAAAGAAAGCGAAGAGATGGGCGAGAGCCTGCTTAAACGTTTGACCGGCAGGTTTTTGGCGGCTGATTTAAAAAATAAAGCCGGTAAAGTTTTAATTAAAGCCGGGGAATTAGTTACTGAAGAGCTGGCAGAAAAAATTGCCAAAGAAAATATTGAAGAAGTCAAAGTCAGATCGGTTTTAACCTGTAAAGTTCATCGCGGCATTTGCGCCAAATGCTATGGCTATGATTTGGCTTATAACAAGACGGTTAAAATCGGCACGGCCGTGGGTATTATCGCGGCCCAATCAATCGGCGAACCAGGCACCCAACTTACCATGAGAACTTTTCATACCGGCGGTGTGGCCGGACAAGAAGATATTACCCAGGGACTGCCCCGGGTAGAAGAAATTTTTGAAGTGCGGCCGCCCAAAAAGAAAGCTTTTATCGCTGACGTGGCCGGTAAGGTTAGGATTGAAACCGCTCAAAGAACCATTACTAACGAAACCGGAGAAATGATTGTTGCCAATCCGCAGGCAAAAATTTTAAAAATATATTATCAAAGCGCGGAAAGCGATAAATATTATTTTGCCGAAGCGGTTAAGGAGGCAGCAGCGGAAAGCAATCCGCCAGCTGGCGGAAATAAAAAGCAGGAAATCAAGATATTAGTTAAAGACGGCGATGAAGTGGTTAAAAAAAGCGAATTATTTGCCGTCGGCAAGAAAGTTTTTAAAGCCAGAAAAGCCGGCCTGGTAAAAGTGGAAGAAAAGTTAATTAAAGTGGTGAGCGAGGTGGAAAAATTTAAAGAGTATATTGTGCCTAAGGGTTTCGGCATCTGGGTTAAAGACGGCGATGAAGTTAAGATCGGCGATCAGCTAACCGAAGGCAGTCTGGATTTGCATCAGCTGTATCAGTTGCGCGGCAAACTGGAAGCGCAAAAATATATTATTAAAGAGATTCAGTACGTTTATTCATCCCAGGGCCAGCCGTTAAACGATAAGCATATAGAAATAATCTCGCGCCAGATGTTCGCGCGCGTTTATGTGAGTGACGCTGGCGAGACTGAATTATTGCCGGGCGAAATAGTGGAAAAAGCGATTTTTGACCGGACTAACGAAGAAACCAAGGCTCAAGGCAAAAAAATAGCCAAGGGCGAACAGCTGTTATTAGGCATAACCAAGTCGTCTTTAACCACCAATAGTTTTTTGTCAGCGGCTTCGTTTCAGGAAACCGCCCGCGTCTTAATTGACGCGGCTGTTACCGGCAAGGTTGATCATCTTGAAGGCTTAAAAGAAAATGTTATCATCGGCCGACCGATTCCGGCCGGAACCGGCTATCGGGCGAAAGCGGATTAAATTATTTACTTTTTCGTTTTAATATTTGTCATTCCGGCCTTGAGCCGGAATCCAGATTTTATCGGCAGACGCGCGGCTTGGGAAAAATATTTTATCGCTTAGATAAAATTTGTGCGTTTTTTTACAAAAAATTAAAAGGTAAGAAAAGTAATTTTTTGTAAAAAATCGCTACAATTTTATATGCGCTCTAAAACATTTTCCCCAAGCCTTCGCTTATAATAAATTATATTTTTTCACATTTTCATCAGCTAACTTCTGAATATAAGCAATCTGTTCTTGGCCGCGCTCGCTTTTAAATAAATGCTTAAATCGGCCTTGCGGTTTTAAATAGTCTTGTACCGGCGGCCGGTTAGCCGGCAGTTTCATAATATCGGCCAGTTGGCCGTTAACGTATTCAACCGCCGGATAAATGCCGGTCAGCACGGCCAGTTTGGCCAGCGCTATGGTTTGGTTAGTGGCAATTTTCCAGCCCGGAACACAAGGCACTAAAATTTGCAGATACGACGGGCCGTCCGCGGCCGCGGCTTTTTTTATCTTTTTGATAATATCTAACGGATAGGCGATTGTGGTTTGAGCAGCGTAGTTTAAACCGTGCGCCAGGGCGATGGCTAACAGGTCTTTTTTCATAAAATGCGAACCCAGCGGCGTGGTCGTGGTATTGGCTCCCCAGGGCGTGGCCGCGCTGGCCTGCGCGCCCGTATTCATATAACCTTCATTATCATAGCAAACGTACATAATATTTTCGCCTCGCTCCCACATGCCAGAAATTAAACCGAAACCGATGTCAAAAGTGGCGCCGTCGCCGCCCTGCGCCACCACGCGGATTTTCGAATTACGATTTTCGATTTTCGATTTGTAGTTTAAAGCCGCGTAAATGCCTGAAGCCACGGCCGGCGCGTTTTCAAATAAAGAATGAATCCAGGGCAGACCCCAGCTGGACTCGGGGTAGGCCGTGGTAACCACCTCTAAACAGCCGGTGGCGTTAGCGATAATGGTATTCGGCCCCAAAGCGTCGGCCACTAATCTGGCGGCGATCATCTGGCCGCAGCCGGCACAGCCGCGGTGGCCGGGGGAAAGCAAGCTGGCATTTATATTTAGAGGTTTTTTAGCAGTTATTGTTGTACTCATATTTGACTTTTTATCAAAGTTTATTAATTTTCAATTTTCAATTCACAATTTTCAATGCTCTAATTTTCAATTGAAAATTTAATAATTGGTCATTCATTGAAAATTGGTCATTGGGGTTTGAAAATTTTAATTCGCTTCCATTACCTGCCTTTTAATGCCCTCAAGTTTTATTTTGTCCATCTGTCCGGCGAATTTAGAGGCGTTCAGTATTTCAATTAAAACCGGTTTTTTTGTTTTGGACAAGTGGATAATAAAATTACCAAGTTCAATGGCGTGATCAATCGGGTCTTTAGTAATTTCCCAGCTGATTATATTGGCTTCAAGATCGTAACGCATATTTGTATTTAATGGGGTAAAAAGTTATAATTTTAATTATCTCGCCGTCTTTTTTATAAATAACTTTTAGATTTTCCTTCTGCGCGGCCATAAGCCCGCTTTTTTTGCCGGTTTTTTCCGGGCAGGCAATAGCGTCTTCAACCTGCTCGCGCGTAAAAAAGATTTTATGCTTATTCAGTATATCAAATTTGTTTTCGGCGTATTTTGTAAAATAAATCATAAAATTAAAATCCCTTATTGTTATTTATCCAATTAAGATAGCGCATAGATCTAAAGACATGATCCTGGGTTTGGGTTAATTCGCCTGGGTCTATACAACACTCAAAAGCAAAATTGCCTCGGCAGTCATTGCTCGCGGCCAAGGCGGCCAATTTGCATGTACGGCTATCATCAGGTATTCTGCAATTATATGGTTTGTCCGAATAACCGCTATTATAGCCGGCGAAGATACGTGATGGCTGATTATCATGAACATTAGCATGCTTGCTATCGCGAATAAATTTAGAAGCAATGGCAATGCTTTTTTGCGGATTATTTTTTAACCATTCACAATCAATTTCATCGGCGTCCTCTGGATCATATATTTTAGCCGTGGCCGGCAATAACTGCATCAGGCCGCAAGCGCGATCCGGACTTTCTGCTTGCGGGTTGCAACTGGATTCGGTAGCCGCCAAGGCTCTCAGAATATTTGCCGGTGTGTCGTATACAAAATTATATTCATGATTAGCTCTCTCACAGGCTGAAGGCGGGGATATTGCTTGTTTTATAAAATTAAATTCAACTATATTGCCTTTTCTATATTCGCTGCTACAGGCCGCGCTGGCTTCACCTCGTCTAGCCGCGCAACAGCAATATTCGTAATTATCTCCAAGAGGTTTTTCTCCGCAAGAATCTGCTTCGCCCTTTGTCTGGTTGCCCTTACATTCATACAACTGCCAGGCGCAAAGGTCAGTTTTAGTTAATGGCAATGGTTTTACTTGAGTGATTCCTAATGGCGGAAAAACGGTTAGGGCCGGGTTAATTTGGTATAAAATCAAGTAAGAAGTTAAAGCAATAACCAGGCCGGTTAAGGACGCGCCGATCCAGGCCTTGGCTTCGCCGATCATGGTGGCCGAGCCGCCGGCCATAATCCACATGACGCCGCCGACCATTAAAACCACGGCCGCTAAAATACCGACAATGCCGATGGCGTATTTGTAAATGCCGGCGATGTATTCGCCGATCCAGGGAAAATTGCAGATTTTTTGGCCGTTTTCTTCTTTACATTCTTCTATTATTTTTTTAATCGGAGTAAAGTTTAATTGCGGGATTGGTATTTGTAGGCGCGGCATAGTGTCGTTTACCTCGGCTTTAGCCGACGGAGGAAAGTATAAAAAAAGATTAGCCATGAAAAATAAGACTAAAGGCAGGTATAAGATAATTTTAAAGTTTTTTGGATGCATGGTTTTTATTTTGGCAGATGATTTTTTGCCCATCTTAAAAAACGCTCAGCGTGTTTAATCGAGTCTTCCGCTTCTTTTTTATAAAATAATCTGGCCTCATATTCAACAATATTTTTTCTGTTAAGCAGCCAGAGCAAATGGGAAGAAAATTCGCGCGCCTCTTTGTTATTAGGAAAAACATTTAACAGCAAATCAACCGCATCGCTGTGTTTTTCGCTCGCCGACCTTATTCTTTTAAAATAAACGGTAATCGCGTCATTGGCGGAAATCGCGGAATGAACGGCGTTAAGGCTGACGGCGTTCCAATTTTCGCCGTTATAAGCCTCTTGAGCCGTTTCAAAAAATTGCTCCGCTTTTATCAAGTAATTTTTCCAGCTAATTTCATTTTTAATTTTTCTTTTCACCCCGTTAGAAATTAGATTTGTCATAATTTGTTTTTTACTAGGCAAGCCCTTTTAATAGATTTCTAACGGGGCTCATAGATAAACTCGCTGATAAGTTTGCCGTAAATTATTTTTCCTTCTTTAATAATATTTTTTACGAGTTGTTCCTGGCTTTTCGCCTTAGCTGAAAATTTGGCCGTTGAATATATAATCGGAGCGACAGAAGATCCGAAATTAGCGCTTATTTCTGGGTTTAAATCAATTATTTTTTTTTCGCACTTAGCTTCATCGCCGCTTTTTACTATAAAAGCCAGATCAATATCGCTTGGCGGCTTTTCCTCGCCTCTGGCCCGGCTGCCGAATAAAATAATGGACACTATCGGCATTTTAAGATTGGCCGCCAAATAAGATCCGAACTCGTTAATAAGATTTTTTTCATAGCCGAAAGCCGGCAAGATTATTTTTTTAACTATTAAATTTGAACGATTAAGAGAATATGATATTGAATTTCCTATTTTTTTGCTTATAAGAATATTTTCTGCTTCAAGTTCTTTTAGCAGTTTTAAAATATTCGGGGCGGCGATGCCGGTTTCTCTGGCTAATTCCCGCGTGGCCGCTTCTTTTCTATAAAGCGCGAGATGCCTTAAAATATTAATTTTTGTTTTTTGTCCAAAGATTGAATTCAAGGGCTTATTAAATGTCATAATGTTATATTATTTATAACTGTTGTTATATTTATAATAACATAGTATAAAATATCGTCAAGAAGATTGCGCCGGCAGGGGAAAATATAAAAAAATATTAACTATAAAAAATAAGATTAAAGGCAGGTATAAGATAATTTTAAAGTTTTTGGGATTTTTTAAAAGCATATTTATTGGCATCGCCATGTCCTATAAACACTGCTAAGCGCACATTTATTACTCTGACAATCTGGGTTTTCATCGCACTTGCCTCCGCTGGCCTGTTTTACAGTGCAGATTCCTTCTCCTTTATTATTGCTGGGTTGACCAGTGTCCTTATGCATATTGCATATATAATTAGCCGGACAGTAGTCTGCATCTTGATTATCTTTACAATGGTCGTCGCATCTATAGTAATTGCCATTGCCGCCTACGGTTATCGGACATTCTCTGGCGGGCTGCATTGCTTTATTTACATTTTTGCAGGTTTGGCCGGCAAGGAGGCACTTGGAACCGCAAATTACATCCTGGCCAGGAAC
>JACPHD010000042.1 GCA_016188785.1 Parcubacteria group bacterium
GTGTTGCCGGCGGTAATCACGGGCCAGGCCGCGGCTTCGGCCGCGGCCGCGAAAACAAAAAACCAGGCCAGCAGTAGGAGCGGCATGGTTAAGAGAAAAAATCTCCTGGGTGTGTTCATAGAATTTTAGAGAAAATTATTAGGCGGTAATTATAGTATAATTTATTTTCTCTTCCGAATTTATCTATTTTTTCCTCTTGACCCTAATCAGCCCGGATAAAGGGATAATTTCCAGCCCCTTGATTTCCAGTTCGTCCAAAAATAAATTTAAGCCCAGAGAATCCGAAGCCATGTGCCCGGCAATGACCACATTAATATGATATTTTTCCGCTTGTTTGCGATGCTCTTCGCCCATATGCATACCGATAACCGTGCCAATGCCGGCTTGGGCCATTTTCTCGTAAATTTCCTTGGAACCGCTGGTACCGCCGGTGAATTCGGTTACGGTTATTTTACCCGCGCTGGCTTCGCTTGAACCCACAAAAATTTTCGGGCCGGCGTTATACTCTATGGCCGCTTTAAATTCCGGAATCTGTTTAAGCAGATCAATCACCTCGCCCACAGTTTCCGGATTATCTTTTTTAAGTTTTTTAACTAAAAAATTAGCGCCCAGATTATCAGCCGGCGTATGCACGCAGATAAAATCCAAGCCTAAAATTTTAGCCATATCCACCGCGCGATTATGGTTTATGGGTGAAATGCCGCGGGCCACTTCGGCAATTCTCGGTTTTATAACCGACTCGGCAATATTGATCGGCACGCCGTAACCGGCTAAAACTTCGGCCTGTAAATCCATAACGCTGTGCAAATCAGCCAAAGCCTTGCCTTCGGGATGATGGGCGATTACTAAATCAACGGCTAACTTTTCCGCTAATAACAGCTCCGCGCCTTCCATATCAATCCCCACCATAATTTTTTTAATAGCCTTTTTCTTTAAATCAACTAATATTCTGGTATCGCTATAGGGGTTAGTTAATTTTTCCTGGTCAAAATCTTCTTTGGCTTTAGCGCTTAATTCTTCATAATTTTTCTTAGCGCGCGCCAAATATTTTTTTACTTTTTCCGGCCCGCGTAAATCAGCGCTAATGCCTAATTTAACTGCCAGGTCATAAATTTGCTGTGTAGTCATAAATTTAAAATTTAATTATTTTCTTTTGAACTTTAGTTGTTATAATCAATTTATAATTTTCAGCAATATAAAAATCAATTTCGCTCCTGACGCCGAACTTATTTTTAAAATAAATTCCCGGCTCAATCGTATAGCCGACGTTTAGCGGCAAGGACCGCCGGCCCTTTCGGCTAATTCTGGTTCTGTTTCCATGCGGACTAATAAATCCTAAAGAATGGCCGGTACTATGCAAAAAATATTTATCCCAGCCATGCCGCGCTAAATAATTTCTGGCCACCGCGTCAACTTCTTTACCTAGCGGCGCGATTTTTTTCTTTAAATTATTTTGCAAATATTTTATTGTTCTGTCTCTGGCTTGCGCTATCAACCTGAATACCAAGGCATGCTCTGGTAATAGCTTTCTGCCATAATATAGCATCCAGGTAATATCCGCGAACGGCGCGCCGGCTTGATCTAATCTTGCCCAAACATCAATCATTATTAAATCGCTTAACTTCAACTGGCGCGGCTGTTCGGCATAGTAATGAACATTAGCCGTGTCGCTCGCCAACGCTACGATTGATTTCTCTTTATCTGATTTTAAATGATATTTTTTATATCGTCCAGCGATAAATTTTCTAATTTCCACGTCAGTAACAGACAAATTGTTTTTTATATATTCAATAACTTCTTCTATTATTTTATTTAGCGCTTTAGCCGCCTGCTTATGCTGGTTGATTTGTTTTTTAGTCCAGGACGACATACTTTTAAAATTTATTTAATTTTTCTACTAGCTATCGGATTTTCAATATCATTCGGCCAATTGCCTTCATTACTGCTAATATAAAGCCTAATTTTTTCCAATTCTTTTTCATTTCTTATTATACGATCATAAAAACGGGTTTGCCAAATTGGCCTGTCGGTTTTGAATTTTATTTTAATTTGATTGGTTACCGCTCCTTTAAAACCTCTGATAATCGCAAATAAATTATTTGCTTGTGGCCCGAATTTATGTAGGGATTGATTGCAATCAATCCCTACAATTTTATAATCAATAAAAACAATTCCGTGGAAATGGTTTGGCATAACTTTGTATTCATCCAATTTAACATTCTTTCTTTTTTCTTCCGTTTTTAGCCATTCATTTTCCACGATATGGCCAATTTCATTTAAAATTATTTCTTCATTTTTAATTTCTCCGAACAAACACTCTCTTTTATATGTACAAATGGTAATAAAATACATCCCAGCCTGGCTGTAATCATAATTTTTTAAACGGATAGATTTTCTGGAAAATTTTCCTCCTGACATAAATTTTATCTTACCAGTTGCCGCTTGAGCCGCCAAGAAATAAATCAATTTTCCGCAAAAATGTCTCCACTGGCATAACGCGAATTTTTCCCTCCCAGCCATCATAATCCCCGCCGGTCAAAAAATACGCGCGCGCCATTGGATATTCATTAAGAAAAGTTTTAAGCCCTTTGAGCGCGGAATCCGCGACGCGCGCGCTTCGTTTTACTTCAATCGCCATAATCCCGCGCGGCCCATACAGCACAAAATCAACCTCGCGCCCGCTGGCGGTGCGCCAAAAATATATTTGGTAGCCAAGCTGGCGGTAATGATTCATGGCTCGCAATTCTTGAAAGACGAGCGTTTCCAGCGCCGCGCCGTCAATCTCCTCGGGAGTATCTAGCGGTCCCTGCGGACGCAGCATCCGATAAACGCCGACGTCAAAAAAGAAAAATTTTGGATGCGCGACCATTCGCCGCTTGGCTTTCTTTATAAATACCGGGATTCTCGTCGCGATGAGTAAATCCTCAAGAATTGAAAAATAATGCTCGGCAATCTTCCGGTGGACCGCGCTCTCACGCGCCACCGTAGAGATATTTAAAGGCTGCGCTTGCGAAAAACTAGCCACTTCAAGAAAGCGCGAGAAAGCGCCAAGGTTGCGCGTGATTCCTTCTTGCTGTACTTCTTCGCGCAAATAAGTAGTGACATACGATTCAAGATAACGCTTGGGATCAGCTTCGGAAAAAGTTGAAGGCAGATGCCCGAAATTAAGCGCGTGCTTTAAAGTAAAGTCAGCGCCTAATTCCAGCGCGGTGAGCGGGTGCATAAACGAAGTAAGCGCGCGACCGGCTAGCAGATTAACCTCGCCGCGCCGTAATTTGCGCGCACTTGAACCGGTAAGCGCAAAAGGAATGTGGCGAGTTTCAATTAGCCGATGCGCTTCATGAAGAAGCGCCGGGATACGTTGCACTTCGTCAAGAACGACCCAATCGTTCCATGATTCGGGAATCATAGCAGCCAGCCGATGCGGTCTGGCTAAAAGATCATTATAGATCTCGGAGTTGAGTAAATCCAAATACAGGGCGCGCGGAAAGTTTTTCCGCAACCAGGTAGTCTTGCCGGTGCCACGCGGACCAAATAGGAAAAAACTCTTGTTTTCCGTGTATTTTAGTATTCTGGTATACATAACTCCATTTTACATGATAAAATGGAGTTTGTAAACACAACCTTGCCTATACCGTTTTTACCTCTCCATACCTCTTAACGCCGCTACCCGTTCTTCAATCGGCGGGTGCGTCATAAACAGCCTGGTAAAAAAGCCGATTTTATGATCCTCATCTTCTTTAAACGGCGAAGCGATATAAAGATGCGCCGTGGCGCGGTTAGCCGCTTCCAGCGGCTCGCGGTCAGCGGAAATTTTTTCTAAAGCCCGCGCCAGTCCTTCAGGATAACGAGTTAGCAAAACGCCGTCCGCGTCAGCCAGAAATTCTCTTTTCCTGGAAATCGCGAACTGCATTAAATAAGCGAAGATCGGCGCTAAAATAGATAAAATTATCGCGATAATAAATAAAATCAGCTGCAGCTGACCGCCGCCTTCCCGCTCATCTCTTCTTCGGCCCCCACCCCAAAAAGTCCAGCGCCTGAACCAGTCAGCTAACAGCACTATCAGGCCAACCATAACCGTTACTAACGTGGCTAGTAAAATATCACGGTTGCCAATATGCGATAGTTCATGCGCGATCACGCCTTCCAGTTCTGTTTTATTAAGTTTTTGCAAGAGCCCGGCTGTAACCGCAATCACAGCATGTTTCGGATTGCGGCCGGTAGCAAAAGCGTTAGGCGCGGTGTCATCTATGACATAAATTTTAGGCAGCGGCAGGCCGGCCGTAATGCATAAATTTTCCACGATATGGTATAGCTTGCGGTTGGAGTCATGATCAATTTCACGCGCCGAACTCATGGCCAAAACGATTTTGTCGCTCCACCAATAACTGACAAAACTGGAAATAACGCTAAAAATTACGGCAAAATATAAAATCGCACTGTCATTTAAAGCCGCGCTAAAAACATAACCGATTAAAATAATAGCTACGAAAAAACAACTGACTAACAACCAAGTTTTTCTTATATTGGAATCAATTTGAGTATATAAGGTCATATAAATTTTTAATTTTGTAATTTTATAAATAATTTTTAATATTTAATTTTTAAACATTAAAAATTAAATATTATTTAAAAATTAAAAATTATAAAATTTAAAAATCCTAGAATTTCACCTGTACATTTTCTCTTTCCTTTTCATCTTCCAGGCCGAAAAATTCTTTAGCCGTAAAGCCCATCAAGCCGGCCATAATATTAGTCGGGAAAACTTGCAGTTTGGTATTAAAGTCGCGCGCGTTGCCGTTATAAAAGCGGCGCGCCGCCTGAATTTTATTTTCCGTGTCAGTAAGCTCTCGCTGCAGTTCTAAAAAATTCTCATTGGCTTTTAAATTCGGATAGCTTTCGGCCAAAGCGAAAATTGATTTTAAGGTTTGGCTTAAGGCATTCTCGGCCTGCGCTTTAGCCTCGGCCGAGCCGGCCTGCATGGCCTGGTTGCGCGCCTTTACTACGGCGTCCAAGGTTTCTTTTTCATGCGCCGCGTAGCCCTTAACCGTTTCCACTAAATTAGGAATTAAATCATAGCGCCGCTTTAATTGCACGTCAATATCCGACCAGGCCTCATCCACCCGAACTTTTGCGCGGATCAGGCTGTTGTACATAGCGATTATGGCCAAAATTAAAACCGCCATAACCGCTAAAATAATCCAAAGCAATGTAGTCATAAATTTTATTTTAAATTAGTTAATAATTAAACGAACTTCTAACTTAACTTTCTTTCCTCTTAACTTAGCCGCATAATAACCGGTTAGCCTGGCCGCCAGCTTAATTATTTCCTCTTGACCTTTCTTTTCGCCCAACCTCAACTCGCCCAGCTTCAATTCCTCCGGCGCTTCTATTTCCAGCTCACTTATTCCTAATTCCTTATTCCTAATTCCTCTTATTAAACTGGTCGGCCCATTCTCCTCCGCCAATTGTATTATAACATCTCCGCTCCCAGCCAATTTCTCTAAATTTTCATTGTCCTGTTTATCTCGGCCAATCATCAATAAAACATTATTATCATGCTCATCTTTCAGCCAGTTAACCCTGCCCCATTTTAATAATTCAATATCATTGCCATTACATTCCGGCCAAAATTCCAAAATCTTTAAAAGTTTTTCGCTAAAAGCCGGATCAGTTAAAAGACAGCCACCACCCGGACTGGCATACTCTTTAATGCCGTATTTTTTTACTAATTCCAACTGGCGCTGGCGCGAGCGGCCGCTGATATTAAATAATTTTTCCCGGTTGACCAGTCCGGCTTTTTCCGGTTCAGACTGATCCAAAAGTTTAGCCGACAAGGGCCGAATTAAGCGGCCGCTTAGCCCGGAATCTTTTTCCACAATACGCAAAGCTTCTTTATTCTGCGACATGGGCCGTTCGCCTAAAACTTCGCCGGTAGCAATGAAATCATAACCCTCCCGCCGCATTATTTCTCCAGCTTTTTTAAGCATCATAGCGTGGCAATCTATGCACGGATTCATGTTCTTGCCATAGCCGTATTTGGGCTTTTTTACCATGACTAAATGCTCGGCGGAAAAATCCACTTCAATGTGCTTAATACCTAATTGCGCCGCCACTTTTTTGCCTTTGGCCGTGCCAAAAAAATAACTTTTAAAACTTAAGCCGGTTACTTCTATGCCCTGCTCCATTAAAGTCCGCGCCGCCAGCATAGAATCCAGCCCGCCTGATAATAGTACTAAAGCTTTGGTCATATAATTATTCGTCATTCCCGCGACCCGTCCCGAGCTTGCCGAGGGAAGGCAGGAATCCAGAAAAAAATTATTTAAACCCAATCACTTCTTAATAGTCATTCCCGCGCAGGCGGCCCGCCTGCCGGACGGGCAGGGAATCCATTTCCTATTTAAACCCAATTATCTGATAACCATACTTTTCTACATCTTCCTCGGAAAATAAATTAACATCTTTGGTTTTTAAAACATAACCCACTTCTTTTTCAATCTGCCGGCCCGTATAATTTTTAGTCTTTGGCTCCCATTCGCGCAAGACTAAAATATCACCTGTCTGGCATTGCCAATCCGCTAACCTTAATTCAAATTTTTTTTCGCCGGACAAGACTTTTTCAAAGTATTCCGGCCAAATTTTTTTCTCAATTGTCATATCTACAATTCTGTCATTCCGGCCTTGAGCCGGAATCCAGAGGTAAGCGCGCTTACTATCTTTACTGGATTGCGGGTCAAGCCCGCAATGACAAACTTAAATCTTTTTTATTTCCAGCTTAATCATTTCCTCATTCACCTTAACCTCCTCGCTCTCAATTTCTTTTTCTACAATTTTCTCGCTCAACGTATCTCTTTTTAGCTCATCGGCCAAATTAACAAAAACATTTTTAATCATTTCGCTGTCGCTTTGCCATGATAAAATAATCTTGTCTTTAATAGTTAAACCAGCCTGCTTGCGCAAACTATTGACCTGCCGCACGATTTCCCGCTTTAAGCCTTCAAGCTCCAACTCAGGGGTCATTTCGGTATAAAGATTAATATCATCGGACGAAGGCGAAGGCGAAGGAGAAATAGAAGGAGAAATAGAAACTTTTTTTATGTTAAGTTCATCTTTTATAAGTCTTAAATTTTCTTCTGGCAATCCAAAATCAGACATTTTGGATTCTGAAATTATCTGTCTAACTTTTATCCCTGCTTTATCGCGCTTTGCTAATCCGAATTCAATTAATTTTCTAGTCGTTATCATCTCTGTTAAAACTTTTTCATCAATCCACTCTTCTCTGACTTCCGGCCATTGTTCTAAATGCACGGATTCAGCCTCCGCGCCCAGCTCCTGATAAATATGCTCGGCCATAAATGGCATAAATGGCGCTATTATCCTGGCTAAATGATATAATGTATGTCGTAAAGTTTTTAAAGCTCGTATTTTGTCTATCGGGTCATCGCCCTTAAACCGGTCTCTTGAACGGCGCACATACCAAGTTGATAAATCATTTATAAAAAGCGGAATCTCCCGTATGGCCTGTAAATTATAATTATCCATTTTTTCAGTGATAACTTGCTTGGTTTCTTCTAAACGGGAAGTTATCCATTTATCTAGAACATTAATTAAATCTTTATCTTCTAAATTACTAACCTCTACGCCTGACGCAAAAATTTTATAAAAAGATAAAACATTAAGCAAAATATTAAGAAACCTGGTCTGCTCGGCCAAATCTTTTTCGGAAAAATTTATGTTATCAGCTTTCATAACCGGCGAGGCGCAAAGATAATAGCGCATGGCGTCAGCCCCGTATTTATCAAAAATTACCGCCGGATCAGGATAATTATTAAGTCGCTTGGACATTTTTTTGCCATCTTCGGCCAAAACAATCCCATTGACGATAACATTATTAAACGCCTGGCTGTCTTTAATGGCCGTGGCTATAATATGAAGATAATAAAACCAGGCGCGCGTCTGGTCAACTCCTTCGGCGATGAATTCGGCCGGAAAATTGGCTGCGAATTTTTCTTTATCAGCGAACGGATAATGAGCTTGCGCGTAGGGCATAGAGCCGGAGTCAAACCAGGTATCTAAAACATCCGGAATGCGTTTCATCGCGCCGGAGCACTTTTCGCAGGGAAAAATAATTTTATCAATAATATGCTTATGCAGATCAGTAATTTTTTCGCCGCTGGCTTTTTCCAGTTCGGCCGCCGAGCCAAATACTTTTGTCTCTCCGCAAGCGCATTGCCAAATCGGCATAACGCTAGCCCAAAATCGCTGGCGGCTGATTGACCAGTCGCGCGCGCCAGCGAGCCAGTTGCCAAAACGGCCTTCTTTGATGTGCGCCGGAAACCAGTTCACTTTTTGCGCTAGTTCTAATGCCCGGTCTTTAACTTTGGTCACGGCCACGAACCAGGAAGTAGTGGCGTAATTTATTAAAGGCGTTTCACAGCGCCAGCAATGCGGATAGCTGTGTTCGTATTTTTCTTTAGCAAATAACAGTTTATTTTTCGCTAAATATTTAATAATTTCTACATCGGTTTTTTGCGTATCATCAATCGGCTTGACATTCAGACCGGCAAACTCTTTGGCTTCGGACTTAATCGTTCCGTCCATATTAACATGCTGGATAAACGGCAAATTATGCTCTTTACCTAAATTCATATCATTCTCGCCGAACGCCGGCGCGATATGTACTACGCCAGTGCCTTCGTCAGTATTTACAAAATCAGCATCAGCCGCGTATATTTTCCAGCCATTTTCTCTATTTTTTAAATTTTCATCATTAGCATAATAATTAAATAGTGGCTTATACTTTTTGCCAACTAAATCTTTACTCTTAAAATTCCTTAAAACTTGCGGGAATCTATTTGCTAATTTTCTAGCTTGTTTCAAAGCAATTATATAATATTCTCCTGTATGGGCTTTAGCAAAAACATAATCAATTTTTTCTCCCACCGCCAGCGCCACATTACCGATCAATGTCCATGGCGTGGTTGTCCAGGCTAACACATAAACTTTTTCACCATTCGTTAAATTCGCATCTAATTCGCTTGGATTCGCAATTTCAAACTTAACCGTGGCTGACAAATCCTTGACCATCTTATAGCCTTCGGCGATTTCCTGCTGGGATAAAGTGGTTTCGCATCTGGGGCAAATATGCATTGAACGATAACCCTGATATATCAAACCTTTATTATACAGCTCTTTAAAAACCCACCAGACCGACTCCATAAAATCCAAATCCATGGTTTTATAAGCGTTTTTCATGTCCGCCCAGCGGCCTAGGCGCCTGATTATTTTTTCCCAATCTTCAACATAGCCTAAAACTTTGGAACGGCATTTTTCGTTAAATTCAGCCACGCCCATTTTTTCAATATCCTTTTTATTCTTAAAGCCCATTTCTTTTTCTACGATATTTTCAATGGGCAAGCCATGGCAATCCCAGCCCCATTTTCTTTCTACCCGATAACCTTTCATAGTCCAATATCTGGGCATAACATCTTTCATGACGCTGGCAACTATATGACCGTAATGCGGCGTACCGGTCGCGAACGGCGGCCCGTCGTAAAAAACATAATTGCCGCGCGGCGCTCCGCCAGCCGGCGGATTTTCCACCGACTTCCTAAAAATTTCCGCTTTGTCCCAAAAATTCAAAACCGCCTCTTCCATAGCCGGAAAAGGATTATTATTTTTGTTATTATCAAAATCGTTCATATTCGCTAAATTAGCTTTATTATAAGTCATTTAGAGTTTTCTCTATTTTTATTTAAAGTAAGCCGTAGAAAATACTTATTTTTGAAGCGAGGACTGTTTGACCCCGCATTTAGTGCGGGGGAGTTCCGCAGTGAGAAAATAAGTATTTTCTACGGCTTACGGAATGAAACCCTAAATGAGTTCTTAGTATAATAACTATAGCCTAAAATATACTAAATGTCAAAAATTTTTTAAAAAAAGAAGCGGGTTATGGTATTTGCTTTTAGCCTTTACATAACCCGCTTATTGAAATTACTTTAAATAACTATTATAGAAGGGCGGCCCCAAAAGCGCCACTCTCCATTCCTCGATTTTAGCATATAGATCAACATGGTCAGCAGGCTTATTCCCGCCGACCAAATCGTTAATCCCAACAAAAAACATACTATTTCTTCTCTAAAACAGAGAATAAGCCCTCCTATAAAAATAAGGTAACCACTAAACAATAACGCTGGCCACATTACTTTCTTTTTCTCTTTCTTGGCTAGCTTACTCATCTTTTACTTTCCTCCTCATAAATCCGAATGGTTTCTTTCGCCTCGGCCATGAAAGAGGCCAGATAAATTTGGCCAGTCGGCGATTGGAGTAGAATCCTGATAAGATCCCGGCGAGATTCCGCGACATTGATTTCCCGCGGATAACCAAGTAAACGTTTTTGTATTTCTATTTTAATGTCCTCTTCTTTTTGGCCGCTCACTTCTTTGAGACTCTTCTTTAACAGTTTTTCAGTACCCATCTTTCGGACATTTTCTTGCCACTCAAAATTTTCCTGGCCCGTTTTCATCTGACCAACAATAATCTCGGATAGCTGGGCAACCTTCTTCTTGTGTGAAACCGAACTCATCTCCGCACTTTGCCAGCGATAAAGAAAAACAATCGCCAAAACAGCCAAAATTCCGATTGCAATGTTCTTTTTCATCTTACTTCCTCCTCATCTTTAATTGGTTAAACAATTTTTTAAAGTGCCTACGTCTTTAAACTGTTTAAAGACATTAAAACTTAGCACAAATAGGCCTATTATGTCAAACGCGCACACTCGTCTTAATTTGATTTTTTAAGAGAAACTATGATATAATAAACTTGCGAAAAATGTCGCATATAATAAACTAACCATTAAATTTATGTCTAAAAACACTATTATTACAATTATTGTGATTGTGATTGTTTTGGCCGGAGGACTTTTATGGTATAAAAGCGCAAAGGCGCCGGAAAGTCAGACCGCGCCAGCCGCCGGCACAAATGAAACCGCGCCTAATCAAACCGGCAGCCAAACCGGGGCGACTGGCGAGGCCACTGTCGTTTATTCAGAAAACGGCTTTTCGCCAAAAACTCTAACCGTAAAAAAAGGCGTTGCGGTAACTTTTAAGAACCAGGCCGATAAAGAAATGTGGGTAGCGTCAGCCATGCACCCGGAGCACAAAGCATACAGCGGCACTTCTTTGGCCGAACATTGTCCGGATTTAAGCAACGCCGCCTTTGACGCCTGTCAGGGCTACAAAAAAGGCAAGAGCTGGAGTTTTAAGTTTGATAAAACCGGCGACTGGAAATATCACAACCATCTGGACGCTTCTGAATTCGGAGCAGTCATCGTAACAGAATAATAATTCACCCGGCACTATCATTGATAGCGCCGGGTTCACCAAATAAAAAAAGAAGCGGGTAAAGAAGCGGGTTAGGGTATTGGCTTTTAGCCTTTACCATAACTCGCTTTGTTTCATTTTTCAGAAAAAACCCAAACTATACATCCGACCCCGATCAAAAAAGATATAATCCAGGCAGGAAGCCATATTTGAGTTTCCCGGCTTAATTCTGCCGTCGGCGGCCAAAGCCAGCAGAAAAAAGACAAAGAGGCTGGCAGAAAAGAATAAAATCCAATCGCGACAGAAGGAATTATTTTTTCTTCTCTGTTGGTCATCTTTCCCTCCTTAAATTTGAAGGTACTTTGAACAGACTGTCCGAAAATTGTCATTTCGACCACGCATCTGCGGGGAAAAATGACAAAAATGTTATTTCTTGAGTTTTCGGACAGTCTGACAGAGGTGCGTGTCAAATTGTTTTCTTAAATTCCTCCCAGAGAGGCAGCCAGTCTTCTTTTTAAAAAGCTTGCTTCGGGCATGGTATTCTCTCCTTTTGTTGAAGGTTCAATTTTGCCGTTTATCCATTCTCTGACGCTTACTTTACCTTAAAAATATTAGAGTGTCAATTGATAATTGATATTTACTTTTTTTACTTTTTGCCGTAAGATTAAGAAATATAATTGATATTTTATGCTTTTATCAACTCATTTAGCCGCCGGCCTGATTATCAGTAAGCTCACCGGAAACTATAATGCTTCGCTCCTGGGCTCGGTCGTTATGGACCTGGATCATCTGATCGCTTATTATCGGACCGGTATTTTGCTTAAATTCAGAAAAATACTGATCGCCACCGCCGGCCAGGCCGATATCGGTCTGCCCCAGAGAAATTTTTTCCATAATGTAATTTTTTGCTTATTGGTTTCGGTTATTGTTTCGGTTATAAATTTTTCCGCCGGTTTAACCTTCGGCGCGGCTTATATTTGCCATTTGATTTTAGACGCTTTGGACAGCGAGGATTATTATCTTTTTTATCCCAGCCTGAAAATAAAATGGCGCGGTCCGATAAAATTTTTTTCCCGGCAAGAATTCATTTTTACTTTTATTTTACTGCTGGTATATTTTATAATTTAAAATATGGGCGATAAAAAGAAAAAATTTATGA
>JACPHD010000044.1 GCA_016188785.1 Parcubacteria group bacterium
AGGCATGAGTTCAGGGGTTTCGTTAATGGCGTAGCCAATCATCAAGCCTTGGTCACCGGCGCCTTGCTCTTTAAATTCACCCTTGCCTTCGTCCACTCCCTGGGCAATGTCCGGGCTTTGTTCATGAATGGACACCATCACGCCCACATCATCACAGCAAAAACCATATTCCTGCTTGTCATAGCCGATGTCCCGTAAAACTTCGCGCACCACCCGGTCAATATTAACATAAGCCTTAGTGGTAACTTCTCCGCCCACCACCACCATGCCGGTCGTGCAGAATGTTTCCACGGCCGACCGGCTTAACGGGTCATTTTTTAACATTTCGTCATAAATGCCGTCGCTGATTTGATCGCAAACTTTATCAGGATGGCCCTCAGTCACTGATTCTGAAGTGACTAATCTAACATTTTTGTCTGACATAATGTTTATTTAAAATAATTTAAAATATAAAGTTATTTAAATCTCAAATTACAAGTCACAAATTACAAACAAATTCTAATGTTCAAAATAAATTCTTAAATAATTTGTTTCGAATTTAGTATTTTGAATTTTGATATTGTTTGAAATTTGGAATTTGTAATTTTATATTTTACCTTGTCATTTTACATTTTGATTTTTAAACTTTTAATTATCTACGTTCCAATCTCCCAGCCTCTTAAATACTCTGCCTGCTCTTTAGTTAGTTTATCAATCGCCAGGCTCATGGACTTTAATTTCAGGTCAGCGATCCATTGTTCTAATTCAACCGGCACATTATAAACTTTTTTCTCTAGTCTTTTATAATTTTTCACCACATGCTCGGTGGCCAGGGCCTGGGTGGCAAAACTCATATCCATGACGCTGGCCGGATGGCCCTCGGCCGCGGCTAAGTTAATCAATCGGCCTTCAGCTAACAGGTAGATTGATTTTAAACTTTTTGCGCTTTCCCTAATTCCTAATTCCTTATTCCTGCTTCCTATTACATATTCATCCACATTATTCCTGACATTTTTATTAACCCTGATCGCCATTTTTTTCAGTTCCCTGACATTTATCTCCACGTCAAAATGCCCTGAGTTGCAAACCATGGCGCCGTGTTTCATTAGTTTAAAATGCTCTTCCCTGATAACATTGATATCGCCGGTTAAAGTGCAAAATAAGTCGCCGATTCGCGCCGCCTCTTTCATGGGCATAACCTGAAAGCCGTCCATGGCCGCTTCCAGCGCCTTAATCTGATCCACTTCGGTAACAATCACTTTGGCGCCCAGGCCGCGCGCGCGCGAAGCAAAACCGCGGCCGCACCAGCCATAACCGGCCACTACCAAATTTTTTCCCGCGATCAAGATATCCGTAGCGCGAATAATGCCGTCAAGAGTTGACTGGCCGGTGCCGTAGCGGTTATCAAACATATTTTTGGTTTTAGCGTCGTTGACCGCCATAATCGGCACGGCTAATTTACCGCTTTTTTCCAAAGCCTTAAGCCTGATAACGCCGGTCGTGGTTTCTTCCATTGAACCCCAGATATCTTTGGCCTGGTTTTTATATTCCGTATGCAGGAGTGTCAGCAGATCAGCGCCATCGTCCATAGTAATATTCGGCTTAAAATCCAGGGCCGCGCGCAAATGCGCATAATAGCTTTTTTTATCCTCGCCATAAACCGCAAAAACTTTTATGCCATATTCTTTAATTAAAGCCGCGGCCACGTCATCCTGGGTTGATAAAGGATTGGAAGCGCAAAGTAAAACCTCGGCGCCGCCAGCTTTTAAAGCGCGAACTAAATTAGCGGTTTCGGCCGTGACGTGCAAACAGGCGGCCAGCCTGACTTTTTTCAGCGGCTGATCTTTTTCCCATCTGGCTTTAATCAAATTTAAAACCGGCATGTCCTTGGCCGCCCACTCAATTCGTTTTTTTCCTGCCTGTGATAATTTTAAATCTTTGATATCATTAGTCATAATTATAAATTTTCATTATAATTCTCCTCATATCTCTTTGCCATTTCCCGCCAGCTAAAGCTATGCGTCTGCGTGCCATATTTTTCTACCGTATAAACCGCGACTAAGCTGGCTAATCGTCCGCATATTTCAAGCGGCCAGCCCATTATCAGGCCTTTAATAAACCCGGCCCGATAAGCGTCGCCGGCGCCGGTCGGATCTAAAATAGCTTTGGGTTTAGCCGGCGCGATAATTATCTTTTTGCCTAAATTATAAATTTCCGAACCTTGCCCGCCCTTAGTAATTATTAAAATTTCTACCATTTTTTCCAGCTGTTTTAATTTTATTTTTAATTTATTTAAAATCAGCTGAATTTCATAATCATTACCGATTAGCGCTTTGGCGCCGCTGATAGAATATCTTAATTCACTGGCATTATAACCGGTAATTTGCTGGCCTGGATCAAAAATATAAGCCGTCTTGAACCGTTTAAACATTTTAGCATATTCTGTCATTCTGGCAACTATGTCTGGCGCGATTATGGCTAAAATGCCTTTCCCCCTCTCCTTACCAAGGAGAGGGTGGGGTGAGGTTTGTATTTTACTGCCCGGATAAAATGCTGTAATCTGATTATCCGCCTTGTCCGTCATAATATAAGCGCTGGCGGTCAGTTCATTTTTTACAATTTTCACGCCGCTTACGCCTAGGTTATTTTTTTTTAGCCAGGTCTGATACCGGCCAAAGTCTTTGCCGGCTACAGCGATTATTTTTGGCCGCTCGCCCAAAAGCGCCAGATTATAGGCAATATTGCCGCCGGTGCCGCCGAAACTTTCTTTTACGCCGTTGACCGTAAAAGATAAATTTAAAATATGCGTTTTACCGGCTAAAATATGCTCGGAAAACTTGCCGGAAAAGTCCATAATGCGGTCATAGGCCAGCGAACCGCAGACTAAAATATTTATATTGTCATTCCCGCGCAGGCGGGAATCCAGAATTTTTGTCATCACACTTGCATTATGAGTTGTTTTTATTCTTTAAAAAATTATTTCTGGAAACAATCGTCCGGCCAATTTTTCTTTCAATTTGTTTTCTGGCCGAGCCGGCGATCTGACCGCCGGTCCGAGCGTCGTCCTTTAACCGCGGCACCCCTCGGCTATCTTTAGCGCGGTGTATTTCAGCCGTGGTTCTTTCGCCCAGCATAGTTAAAATCAACTCAAAATCGTCCATATGATCGCGCAAATTTTGCCGCTTAAGGCCTTTAAACTTTTTATATTCGGCCGGCGTAACGCCAAAAGTCGCCTTAGAAATTTCCGCGGTTAAAATTTCATAATCTTTTTCATGCTCCGCGCCGCGTTTTTGCCACTCATCCGTCAACTCCTCCCTGATCGCAATACCGCGCATTCTTTTTTCAATCCAATCATCCGGATAGCCTTTTAGTTTGTACAACATTTTAGCACGCTTAGTTGCCAATTCGGGGTTTTCAATTTCCTGTATTCGCTCATAGCCGACTTTAGCCAGCCAGCGCTTAAACGGCTCGGCCTTAGGCGAGGGAATAGATTGAATAATCCGGAACATACCTTCGGTATCGGCACAATCGGTTTCACGCATTTTTCCGTCTTCTGCTGGCATTTTCAACTGTTCCCAGAATGGGAACGGTTGGGACATTTCTTTATCCCGCTCTTTCATTTTAGCCCAATAAGTCTTAGGTTGCGGGCTATCCGTTAGCGCTCCAATAACGTCTAAAATAGAAAACCACCATTCTTTTTTATAAATAGTTTTTCTAATCTTTTTACCCCTGAATAGCGCCAGGTGATTATCTTTTATTTCATTGGCCATTGGAAATTTGTCATTGGTCATTTAGCTTATTCATCTCCTCCTCCACCGCCTTGCGTTCCAGCGAGCCGGACGGATAGTTTAAGGCTAGTTGCTTTAACTCACCCCTTAAACCCTATCTCCGGCCTTTCTTTATTTTCCGCTTTAGTTAATTTATTCAATATCTCAAAAATTTTGCCGATCTTTTTATCATACTTTTTCTCCAATTCAGCTATTTTCATAGCCAGCCCTTCATAAGTTGAAATAAATTTCCTGATATTAACAAATGTTCGCATTATCGCGATATTAACTAAAATTGCCTTTTCGCTATTTAAAACGGTTGACAACATGGCCACGCCTTATTCGGTAAAAACGTAAGGCAATTTTTTGGTTCCTCCCCATCTTGATATCACAATTTGTGATATCAAGTTGCCTGTTTTTTCTTTATTATTAGTATTTTCTTTTTTTAAGGTCACAAATTGTGACCTTAAAGCTCCTCCGAGGTAACCTTCTGACGCCAAATATTCCGCTTCCATCCTAGTTAGCTGAAACATAAAATCATCTGGAAATCTTTTTTTATTTCTTTTGACAGTTTGGTTTAAAATTCTGGTTTCTACGCCATAAAGCTCGGCCAAATCCCGATCCAGCATAACTTTCATGCCCCGCATGAGCAATATTTTATTTTCAATTTTTTCTAGGGGAATTAGGTTGGACATATTAAGGCATGAATTAGGAATCAGAAATTAGGGATAATGATTTCTTGAGCTTTTAATCAAACCATTAATTATTTTATGAACTTTAACTGATTTCTCGGCTATTAATAAAAATTCTTCTTGCTTTATATAGCCGACATCTTTAGCGATTAACAGTTGATTTTGCAATTCGGTAACCGAGCCCAAAGCGATTGAATAAAATTGCGCTTTTTCTTTATATGTTTGCCGACTAAACCCTTCAGCCAGATTGGAAGTTATAGAAACAGAACATCTTTTAATTTGGCTGGTTAAGCCGAATAGTTCATCTTTGGGAAAACTTTTAGTAACTTTATAAATCATCAATACCAGTTTATGTCCTTCTTTCCAAGCATCCAAATCAGTAAAAGATCTAATTTTATTTTTATTCTCCATAATTATTTCCTAATTCCTTATTCCTAAT
>JACPHD010000007.1 GCA_016188785.1 Parcubacteria group bacterium
TCCGTCAACCAGCCAATACATCAGCGCCGTATTTAACGCCAAATTAGCCAAAGCGACTGATAAATAGCCAGCCATCTGCCGATACATTTTTTGCTGATCGCGGTCGCTGAAAGTCCAAAATTTTTGCAGAAAAAAACTAACGAAAAAAGACCAGATAAATGCCAAGCTGGCAGAGATTAAATACCAAATGCCTAAAATATCAGTTAGTATATACAATAAACTTAAATCAACCAAAGCGGCCAGACCGCCGGCCATCAGATATTTTACGATTCGCTTATATTTTAATAATAAATTAAGCATAAATTTTATATTGCGCATTGCGAGCGATACTCTCTTGGCTGTCATTGCGGGCTTGACCCGCAATCCAGAAACTCGGTTCTTGCGCTGAACCCTGGATTGCGGGTCAAGCCCGCAATGACAAATTAAATTTTGCTCCTCGCAATGACAGAATTAAATATAGCCTCCATTTTAACCGCGATTAAATCCCAATCATAATTTTTTACCACGAGCTCTCTGGCATTTACTTTTATTTTTTCGGCCAATTCTTTATTATTTAATAATTCTGCCGCCATATCGGCGATGCTTCGCGGATTATTTACTTGGCAAAATAAGCCGGTTTGGCCGGGGCGTAAAAAATCAACAATGCCACCAACCGGCGTGGCGATTACCGGCACGCCGGCCGCCATGGCTTCTAAAAAAGCAATGCCCTGTCCTTCGGATAAAGACGGCCGAACAAACGCGTCGGCCAGAGCCAGATACTGCGGAATGTCTTCATTTTTAACTATACCTAACATCAGCACTCTGTCATTTAATTTGTAATTTGTAATTTGTAATTTGTAATTTTTTTCCAGTTCTCCCGCGCCGATTACTATTAGTTTTACGCCCGCCGGCAGATAGCGCGTGGCTTCAATCAAATCACCCACTCCATTTTTTTTAACCAACCGCGAAACCGTAATAATTATTTTTTCATCTTCGTTTATTTTCAGTTTTTTTTTAAATTCTTTTTTTGAAAATTGAAAATCCGCCCGGACGAATGTCCGTTCGGACGGGTTGAAAATTGAAAATTTCTTAATGTCCACTCCATTCGGCACAATTTCAATCGGCGCCGTCGCCCCCTGTTTTAAAGCGAAATCTTTTAAATAATAGCTAATGGCCGTAATAAAATCAGCTTGAGTAAACATTTTTTTATAACACGACCCGAGCCATTTGGCCCGCGAATAAATATGCTCGGGCGTATCGCCTTCCTGCAAAGTCAATAAATACGGCCTCCGGCGGTTTATCTTTTTAAAAAGCCAGGCGGCTAAAGCGCCGAAAGAAGCCATAATCGCCCAGCTAAAATCGTAATTATTTTTTCTATTTAACCTGATCGCTTTAATTAAACCTAAAATCGGCAATAAAAATTTATCAAAATCACGGCCTGAACCAAGGCGATAAATCATAACCCGGCCGATTTTTTCCTGTCTGGCCAAATTTTTTTTAAGCTTGGCGGTAATTAAGTCAAACTCAAAACCGGTCAAGCGGTCAGTCAGCTCCTTAACCGCTATCTCGGCCCCGCCGACTAATGGCAAGTAGGCGGTAGAAAAAATTAATATATTCTTCATGCTATAATTTTTAAGACGGCTGGATAAAATTAGCGATTTTTGAAGTGAGGACTGTTTGAGCCCCGCATTTGCGGGGCGAGTTCCGCAACGAGAAAATCGCTGATTTTATCCAGCCATATAAATGTGTTATTTATATTATTATTTTTTTAAAATATTCTATAGTCTGCTTAAGCCCGTCTTCAAGATTAACTTCCGGCTGCCAATTTAATTTTTCTTTGGCTATCGTTATGTCCGGCCGGCGTCTGGTAGGATCGTCTTGAGGCAGAGACTGATAGACTAATTTTGATTTTGAGCCGGTCAGGCTGATTATTTTTTCCGCTATTTCCTTGATGGTTAATTCAAGCGGATTGCCTAAATTTACCGGACCGGTTAAATTTTCCGCCTCCATTAATTTAATTAAGCCGTCAACCATATCCGAAACATAACAAAAGCTCCTGGTTTGCGAGCCGTCACCATAAATAGTAATATCTTTTCCAGCTAAGGCCTGAGTAATAAAGTTAGAAACCACCCGGCCGTCATTTAAAGACATCTTCGGCCCATAAGTGTTAAAAATCCTGGCCACGCGAATTTCCAGGTTATACTTACGATAATAATCAAAAAACAAAGTTTCGGCCACGCGCTTGCCTTCGTCGTAACAGGCTCTAGGCCCGATCGGATTAACATTACCGAAATAATTTTCTTTTTGCGGATGCTCGGCCGGATCGCCATAGACTTCCGAAGTGGAAGCCTGCAGAATTCTAGCGCCATGTTTTTTAGCAAAACCTAAAACATTGATCACGCCGATGGTGTTAGCCTTGACCGTTCTAATGGCATTAAGCTGATAATGCACCGGCGAAGCCGGACAGGCCAGGTTATAAACCTGATCAATTTTTTCCGAAGTAAAAAACGGCTCAATTATATCATGCTCAATAAACTGAAAATTTTTATCAGCCAGCAAAAGCGCAATGTTTTCTCTACTGCCGGTGAATAAATTATCTAAGCAGATTACTTTATGCCCCTCTTTAAGTAATTTTTCACATAAGTGAGAGCCGATAAACCCCGCACCGCCGGTAATTAATATTGTCATAAATCTGATTATATAGAAATATAAATTTAAAAATTCAAAAAGCCATTCTGTATAATTATAGGTGGTGCGGGGTAAAGCCGGTGCCGCCGGTTATGAGTATTTTCATAACAATCCCATATCTTTTTTATAATAATTTTCCAGCCACTCCGGCAGATCCATGGATGGCTCCCAGCCTAATAATTTTTTAGCCAAAATATTAGAGCATAAATTGCGCGCCGGTTCAATTCTTTCCGGGATATTAGTGGTCGGCCCGCCAAATATTTTAGCGATTTCATTAACCGTATATTCTGTGCTTTGTCCGATGTTTATCGCCCGGCCATCGGTAATCTGGCTTTGTGCCGCTAAAATATTGGCCCGGACAATATCTTTGACGTAGGTATAAGTTCTAAAATGCGTACTATCGCCGGCTATGGTCATAGGCTGACCCTTTTGCCTCTGCTGGCCGAAAATGCTGACCACCGAAGCATAAGCGCCTTCGGTCGCCATGCGCGAACCATAAACATTAAAGTATCTTAAGCAAACCGTGGGTAATTTATAAACATAACTGAATAAACGGCAATATTCTTCACCAATGTATTTTTGCAAAGCATACGGACTGATCGGCGCCGCGATCATCTCCTCAGTTAAAGGCATTTCTGCCTGATCGCCATAAATCGAAGACGAAGAGGCGTAAATAACTTTTTTAACTTTACTGTCTCTGGCCGCCACTAAAACATTTAAAGTGACGTTGACATTATTATCATGATATTTAACCGGATTCTCAATTGACGGTTGCACTCTGGCTAAAGCGGCCTGATGAAAAACAAAATCTACGCCCTGAAACAGCGGCGCGATATCAGCTAAATTTCTTAAATCCGCTTCATAAAATTTTGCTTGCGGATTTAGATTTTCCTTTTTACCCGTAGCTAAATTATCAATGACCAAAACCTCATGGCTTTGACTGATTAACTCATCAACTAAATTTGAGCCCACAAATCCGGCGCCGCCGGCAACTAAACATTTTGGCATATTTTTTTATTTTAATATTTTATTAATAAAGCTATCGCCATAAACCCCGGTTAATAAATCTAAGTCTTTACCGCTGTCCGCCAATAATTCAATATTTTTATTTTGCAGGCTCTCCAGCAGCTTATTGCCAAAAACATCGCCGACTTTTTCCCTATATAACTTTGAAAAAGCGGCAAAATCTTTAATATAGCATGGCCCGCCCGCACCCCGGCCGTCGCCATGAATTGGTTTATAATAATAGCCGCCGTTAATCGGGTCAGCCGCCATAGCCTGTTCAATATTATGCCAATCAACCCCTAAAGATTGAGTCAGGTCATAAGCTAAATTAGCGAAAATAACCCGGAAATAACCCTGGCAATTTCTCATATATTTAATTATTTCGGCTTGCTTGGCTGAGCAAATCAGATTATAAGGCGCTTTAGGGATCAATCGCAAAACCGACTGGGCCGCCTGGCGATAAGTCTTATTATCCGCCGGCAAGCCGATTATATTTCGGCACGGCTCGGCCACGTCTTTTTTCGCGGTGGAACGCGTTAAAAACTCCGGCGAGTGCAAAACAAAGATGTTGGGATTATTTTTTTGAATCGCTTCAGTTGTCCCTGGAAGCAAAGTTGATTTTATAACCGCGATTTTACCCGGCCCAACCAGCTTAACGGCTATTTTCACTATCTGACCGTCAAAGCCGGCCGGCGTAGTCATGGTTGGTACAGCGATAAAAACAATCTCGCAGTCTTTAATTTTTTCTTTGTTGCTGTTGCTATTATATTCGGCGTCTAAGCTGTAGCGGACAACATTAAAACCGCGCTCAACGAAATTATCAGCGTAATTTTTGCCGATCCAGCCTTGGCCGATAAAACCTATTTTAATTTCTCTTGGCATATTATAGTTTTGCTTTCATCAGCGGCGAACCAACCGCGATAATGTCATAGCCGGCCCCCATAAGTTCGTCGTATTTTTGCGCCAGCATGCGGCGTCCGTCCATAATCAGCGCGCCTTTAGGTAAATTTTCTAAAATTAAACCATCCAGTCCTCTGAATTGCGGCCAGTCAGCGGTTATGATTAAAATATCAGTTTCTTTAATAACTTCTAATTCTGAGCCGACTAAATTTATTTTTTCCGCGCCTTTATGACCGGAAAAATATTTTAAATAATTATTTCCGGCCGCTGGATCATAAACCTTGATTTGCTTCACAGCTTTAGTTAATAAAAATTCAGTTGTACCGAGCGAAGCGGCGTTCCTGATATCATTGGTGTCCTGTTTAAAAGCCAAGCCCAACAGGCCCACGGTTTTTCCGGCCCAACTAAAATTCAGTTCGGCTTCGGCTCTGGCTAAAAAATTATTTAACTGCCTTTGATTAGCGGCCAAAACATCGTCAATTAAATCAGTTTCAGCGCCTTTAACTTTAAGCTGATGCGCGAGCGAGCGAGCGTCTTTGATAAAGCAGCTACCGCCGGCAAATAAGCTGTCATAAAAACCCCAGTCGCCGATCCGGCCATCGGTGATTAAAACTTTCCTGATGTTTTCAAACTGCAGGCCGGAAAATTTTTCGCAAATTCGGCCCACCACATCAAAACAATTAGCCAAACGGCTGAATAAAATGTAGTTGGCCAGCAGTTTGCCGGCTTCGGCTTCGGCCGGGCTGACTTCCAGATAGGAAACGTTGGACGATTCCACGAAGCGGCCGTAAATATTTCTAAAAATAGCGAAGTCGGTTTGGCTGTCCGCCCCAACCACGACCCGCGCCGGCCGGATTGAGCCTTCAATCGCCTTGCCTTCAACCAAAAATTCCGGATTTGAACCCACACCAAAATTTTTTACTCCGGAGGCCAGCATGATTTCTTTGGTGCGGTTAATCATGTCAATCGGCACCGTGCTTTTATTAATTATCAAAACATACCGGCTTGGCTTGCCCTGATTTCTTTTAGTCAACAAGCCGGCCAAAGTTCTGGCGGCATTTTCATAAATTTCCAAATTAGTTTCACCCGTACCGTCGCGTTCCGGCGTGGGCAGGCACATAAAGACCGCTTCAGCTTCGTCAATAAATTTTTCCGCCTCGGCTAAAGCAAAAGTAAATTTAATCCTGGCCTGATTTCTTATAAGCAAATCGCCTAAGCCTTTTTCAAATAAATATGATTCTATTTTGTCCTTATCGCCGGACGATAAACTATTGACCAGCTCCTGATTAATATCATAAACCAAAACCTCATGCCCGCTGTCCGCGCTTACCGCGGCCGAACAAGCGCCAACAAAACCGCCACCAAAATATAAAATTTTCATAGGAAATAAACTTTAATTATTTTAAAATCTTCTGCTTATACAAATTACGAATCTTTTACGAATTTACGAATAAATATAATGCAAATCCGCAAATATGGGCGAATGCCGCAAATAAGGGAAATATATTTGTAAATTTGTATTGGATTCGTAATTTGTATTATTCTTAACTATAAGTTATTATTAAATAAAATAAGCCCAAAGTCAACACCTAAAAATAAGCTTTGTCATTGCGAGCGACCGAAGGGAGCGAAGCAATCTCACGTAATCGGATTTTAACCAGAGATTGCTTCGTCATTCCGCTTCGCTTCATTCCTCGCAATGACACAAATTTACCATAAATTCATGAAAAAAATTCTCTATTTTATCACCCAGTCTGAATACGGCGGCGCCCAGCGCTATGTTTTTGATTTAGTCAATAGCTTAAAAACAGATTTTAAGGTGGCCGTGGCCTTTGGCGAGCAAGAAAATAATCTAAAATTAGCCAAAATTTTACAAAAAAACAACCTAAAATATTATATAATTCCCCATCTTAAACGTAGTCTTTCGCCCCTTAATGACCTTTTAGCCCTGCGAGAAATCATCAAACTAATAAAACAATATCAGCCGGATATTATTCACTTAAACAGCTCCAAAATTTCCATTTTGGGCTCGTTGGCGGCATTATTCACTAATTCGAAAATCGAAAATCGAAAATCGAAAATCGTCTATACTGTGCACGGCTGGGTCTTTAACGAGCCTTTACCCGCCTGGCTAAAATATTTTTATAAATATGCGGAAAAATTCACGGCCAAATTTAAAGACAAAATAATTTGCGTTAGCGAATATGATAAACAGGCCGCGCTAAAAAATAAAATCGCGCCGCCGGAAAAATTACTTACTATCCATAACGGCATTTCACGAATAAATTTTTATTCTAAAACAGAAGCGCAGGAAATTATAAACTCATTTATTTGTCATTCCGGCCTTGAGCCGGAATCCCCGCCCGCCTCGCCTTGCGGCTCGCATGGCGGGCGCGGCAGGGTTCAGCGCAAGAACCGAGTTTCTGGATTGCGGGTCAAGCCCGCAATGACAAATAACTTTATCATCGGCTCCATCGGCAATCTCTACAAAACCAAAGGTTTTGCTTATCTGATTGAAGCCGCTGATATTTTAATCAATAAAAATAAACTGCCGATAACTTTTATAGTTATCGGCGAGGGCAGTGAAAGAAAAAATTTAGAAAATTTAATTGAAAAATATAATTTAGCCGATAATTTTATTTTAGCCGGCCGGATTGATAGGGCCGCCGAACTATTGCCGGCCTTTGATATTTACGGCTGTTCATCGGTTAAAGAAGGCTTGCCCTACGCTATTTTAGAAGCCATGGCCGCCGGCTTGCCTATAGTTTCCACACAAGTCGGCGGCCTGCCGGAAATGATTAAACATGAAAAAACCGGCTTCTTAGTTAAACCGGCTGAAGCGCGCCAATTAGCCGAAAAAATTAAACTGCTTATAGACGATAAAACTTTAGGACAGAAATTAGGCGCAAGCGCGCGAGAAAAATTAGAAACTGAATTTGGCCTGGGAAAAATGATTGAAAAAACCAGAAAATTATACGCGGAGTAGCGTCTAAAGCGCTACGATTAAATCGTAGCGCTTTAGACGCTACTGTCTTCGCTACTGTCTTGATTACTGATTTTTCAGCTTCCTAATAAACTCCTCGGCCGCGGCCTTAAGCGACGGATCAAGCGCGCCCGCTTTCTCGGCCGCGGCAATGGCTTCATCTTTTCTGCCGGCTTGCGCGTAAAGCAAAGACAGATTAACCAAAATTTTAGCGTTAGACGGCTCTAACTGCGACCATCTTTCATATAAAGCTAAAATCCGCGGCTGATCCTTTTTTATCGTGTAGTAATTTAAAGCAACTTTAATAAAATCAGCCGGATACAAACTGCCAGCGCCGCCCAGATCAAGACATTGATCAAGGGCTTCATAGCCCGTCTCCTCATCTCTAAAATAAATCGCCGCCTTAGCTAAGTAGCAAGCCGAGTCAGAATATTTTTTATTTAAATTATAAGCATCCTGCAGAGTTTTTATGGCATTATCTTTATCGTTTCTGGTTAGATACAGCTGGGCCTTGGAAAAATAAATCGTTATCCGTCCCGGGCTGGCTTTAATAGACTCATCCATCGCTTTTAAGGCCCGATCGGAATAAAAATAAAACTTGTTTTGATTATCCTGGTTGACAATCGCCGCCGTATTTAAAGTTTGCGCCAATTGCATCTGCATCATTGAATCTAGCGAGTTGAGTTTTACATTAGCTTCGGCCAAATTTACCGCATAATCGGCTAGGTCTTTAGCCGTTGCCTTGTCCATGGCCGTTAGCGCTTCCTGCCGGCCGTTAATAACATTGATTAAGCTGGCACGGCTGTCGCGGTCTAAAGGAGTTTTATAACTTAAAGCTTTCTTATATTCTGCCACTCCAGCCGCTAAATCGCCCCTGGCAAATTCAGTCTGCCCCTTAATCGTGCCATCCAGCATCTTAAAAACCTTAAGATTATATTGATAGATAACTGACAAAAAAATTAAGCCGGCCACAGCTAAAGCCGCTAATTCTTGATTAGTTAAACCCTGGCTAGCGGAAAATTCTTCCGTCTCGCCGGCGTTAAAGAGCCAATAAACATAACCCAAAGTTATGATTAAAGAAATATAAGTGACTAAAGAATCAAACACGGCTAAATTCTGGATAAAATAAGCTGTCAATAAGCAAACCAGCAGGATAAATTCATTAGTAGAAATTTTACCCGACCGCTTGCCCTTGAATAAATAATAACCTACAGCCGCCAGAATAGACAGATAAGCTAACAGACCTGTCAGGCCGGCGGTTGAAGCTAAATCCACTAAATTATTATGCGCCCGGTCAAAATAAGTTTCCGAGCTGGTGTAATTATAAAACGAAGGGTCAAAATATTTATCAAAAGTAATGGCATAATTGCCATAACCCGTACCCAGGAGGACATGATTGGGAAAATCCTTGAAAGCCGCTTTCCAGGAAATCAGCCTGGTCTGAAAAGTTACGGCCTGGGAATTTATTTGTATGGCTGTCCTTAAAATCTCGCTCTTATTAACAAAGGCGCTTTGCGGAAAAGAAAATATCAACACCGCGCCGATGATGGTAGCGGCCAGAACGGCCAAGCTGTAAATTTTTACTTTTTTGCTCCGGCTATAAAAGCCGTAAAGAATAAAAAATAATAAAAAACTCGCGCCTAAGCCGACATAAGCTCCCCGAGTATGCGTTACTTTCATAACTAACAGCATGATAAAAGCCGCTATCAGATAAAGAGCGGCCAGCCAGTTTTGCCGCGGGCTTTTTTCTTGGCCGCGGCTGCGAAAAAATAAAATTAAAGCAAAATAAAAATTAAAAATAGCATAGCCGGAAACATAAGCCGTATTGCCGATGGTGCTGATCGGAGTTTTAACCAGCGCATAAAGGCAAACCGCGGCCGCGGCCATTACCGAAATGATAAACAAATTGCGCCAATCCCGCCAATCGCGAAAAACCGTAATAACAATTAAATAAAAAATAAAAAAATGCGCGATATGAAACCAGCCCAGCATTCTTTCAATGTCTCCCCAAAAACTTAAATTAAAATCAACGCCGAAAAGCGAAGAAACCAATAAGGCGCTGAAAAAAGCTATTAGACCGAAAGTAATCCAGGATTTTTTGGGCCGAGTTTCAGGATATTTTATTATGAGCCCCAGCCAAACCACGGCTAAAATCTCCATTAAAACATTAAAAAAAATCTGCTTGGAAGTTATGAAAGGAAAAAGCAGATTGGAAAAAACTAAAAAAACCGAAAGAAAACTTAAATATACTCCGGTTCTCAAAATGTTTAAATAAGTTTTTAAAGTCATAAATCAAGCTGGTAATTCTAATTTCTTTATTCTAATTTCATGGCCGGCTATATTTTTCCCAAGCCTGTTGTGCGCGCCCTGATTAGCCGCCATTTCAACTTCAAAACCTTGGTGCTTATGAGCAATCCCGTCAACGGCCGTAAGAACTTTATCAATATCTTCTTTAGTCGCCAAATTTTTCAATTTTTCTTCTAATTTTTCTTCAAAATAATCTTTAGTAACTAATTTATTAAATTGTTCAGGAGTTAAAGACATAAATTCATAAAAATTAATTTTTATAATTATATTATACCACTTTTAAAATTTCAATCAAACTTTATTTACTTTTTATTAAAAGCCTTATTAAGCATACTCACAAATTCCTCATAGCCTTTTAAGGTCTGGGGCGAACGCTCGTTAATAACGTTAACCTGCTCTACGGCCGCGTCAAAATCATTAGACAAATAATAAACTTTAGCCAAGTCCAGGCGATAATCAAACCGGTCAGGTTCAGTTTTAATCAATTCCAGATAGTATGGTATAGCGGCTTGATATTTTTTACCGTCCAAAAGATAAGCTATTATTTTCTTTAAGCCGCTGAAATCCGCGACGCCGGCTTGCCTAATTCCTTCCTGAAATAGCTGTTCGGCCCGTTTAGGCTCGTCTTTATATAGATCAGACATGAGCATTATTTTGGCGCCGCCATAGCCGGGCAATTGCCTAACCAAATCCTCTAAAACCGCGCGCGCTTCAGCCTTTTTTTTCTCTTTAGAATATAAATTATACAATAAATAATAGGGCTCAACCCTGGTCGGACTTAATTTTTTAGATTCTAAGAGCAAATTTTCCGCTTCATCAAGCTCTTTTATGTCTTTATAATTATTTAAAATTAACTGCCCCAAATACATTTTAGCTTTTATATCTAAAGGAAAATTAACTGAAGCGAATTTTAATTTTTCCCGGTCCAAGGCTAAATATTTTTCTTTAACCACCGCGTTAACATCGTTTTGAGCCTCTACCACGTCTAACGATTTATTAAGCTGAACCGCGGCTTCGGTGCTGCCGAATTTATAATTTAAAGCCTGTTGAAAATTTTCATACGAACGAAAAGTGTCGGCAATAACGTAATAATAACCGATATAAATCGCGCGATTGATTTTAAGCGGCAGATAAACTAATTTATAACCAACAAAAATATTTATTATTATTAAAATTACAAAAGCCCGGTTAAAAGCCTTATTATTAGGCTCGGCATTTTTTTTGCCATCATCATTTTTTTCTTTAAAACTAACCAGTCCGATCAAGAAAAAATATAAAAACGAAGTGTTGATTGTGTCAAAAACGAAAAAATTATGCAGGCCATAAGCGATTAGCAAGCTGAATAAAACCGCGAATTTATAATAATCTTCCAGTCTGGCTTTAAACAGCAAATAAAACAAATAAATTAAAATCGCCAGATAAGCGGCCAGGCCTAAAATTCCGCCGGCCATGAGCTGATCTAAATAAACGTTATGCGTGCGGTCAAACCAGTTTTCCGAAATATCCGGCGTATAATATTTATTGTAAATTATATCAAAATTTTCCAGCCCCGCGCCAAGCAGAGGATGAAATTTAAAATCTTTTAACGCCATGCGCCAGACGGTTAAACGATTTAACACTGCTCCATCTTCAATTGAAATCGTGGCCAGCCGCCGCACAAATTCTATTTTAGAATCAGCTAAATTGGCGCGGAAGAAAAAAAATGTTCCACACAATATGATAAAAATAGCTAAAATCACGAGATATTTTCTTTTGGCTTTGCCCGGTAGAGGTTCGACCTCCTCCGCCAGCTGGCGGATGGAGGTCGAACCTCTTTGAACAGCAGGCTGGAAAATCGCATTAATAAGAAAATAAAAAAATATTCCCGCCACCAAGCCTAAAATCGCGCCTCTGGTTGAGGTTAAAAATAAAACTAACAGATTAACCGCGATCGCGGCTAAAGTAAAATAGCGATAATTTTTATCGGTTTCATTAAAATAATAATACACGCCCAGTCCGACGGCGACCAGTAAATAGCCGGCTAGAAACGCCGCGTTGCCGATGGTTGAGGTAACCCGTCCGATACCGGCCTCAAACACCGGCAAAAGATTAAATTTCTGCCCTAAACCGTAAAGCGAAACTATAGCGCTCGCTATTAAAATCAACCTGATATAAAACAACCAATCTTTTTTATAACGTAAAAACACCTGCAGCAAAAATAAATAAACCGCTAAATAAATCAGGCTGATAACGCCTTCCATTCTTTCAAAATCCGACCAAAAACTTTTATAAAAGTCGTAGCCAAGACTAGCCGCCACTAGTTGAACGAATAAAAAAATAATCACCAGCTTAAACGCCCAATTAAAACGTGGCCGGTATTTTTTAAAATTTAAAGCCAGTAATAGCAGATATAAACTCAAACCCAGCTGCAGGAGTAGGCGAAAAAAAATCGTTCTGGTAATAATAAACGGAAAATAAAAGCCTTGAATAAAAATCAGCGCCAGAAAGGGAACGGCGTATAATAAAATTCTAGTATATTTTTCTAATTTTAGTTCAAGCATAAAAATAAAATTTTCAAATCACAATTTTCAATTTTCAATGAATTTTCAATGTTTTAATTTTCAATTGAAAATTTAATAATTGATTATTCATTGAAAATTGGTACTTGAAAATTGAAAATTATCTTCTTAGTCCTTCAATTCTTCTCTCAATCGCCTCTTTGTTCTCCGGCTGCTTCTTTTCCAGCTGGCGCCAGATTTCAATGGCTTCTTCATATCTTTTTTGCTCCGCCAGCCAATGAGCATAATCGTTTAAAACCAAAGTATCGCCTTCCGTACTTTTTTTAATAGCCTCTAGGCCCAGCTTATAAGTCGCCTCCGCCTTTTTGCCGTCGCCAATGGCCTTATAATAATCGGCCAATTTAACATAGCTTTCCGGAATATATTGATTTAATTCAATGGCTTTTTTATAAGCGAACTCCGCGCTTTTAAAGGCTTTTACTTTTAATAAAACATCAGCCAAATTCTGCCAGGCGACTCTGGCCCGGCTTTCTAACTTTAAAGATTCTAAATAAGCGTCATAAGACTGGCGGTAATGGCCTAAATATTTTTCATAAATCGCCAAGTTATTATAATCGGCCAGCAATTGTTCTTTTTCCTTAGCCACAGCCAAGTCAGCTTTAATTTTTTCTATTTGATTTTCAAACTGAAGGCGCGCTTCAGGCGCCAGCTCTACCGCTTCTGTCCAGATTAAATTTTTCTCATCGTCTAATAAAGTAAAACCGGTTTCAAAAGCAGTCCTGCCTTTTTCTCCGCTATTTTTATTAAAATACCAAAAACCGCCGGCCGCGATTGTTAGAGTCAAAATAATAACTATTAAAATTTTGTATTTTTGCATAAAACTAGTAAAATTTTTATATAACAACCTGACTTACGCTAAGCTCTTTTTCCAAAACTTTCACCCTTTTATTGGTTTTAATAAATTTTTTCTCAAAGCGCTCATGAGCGCCTACATTAGCCGCCATTTCAACTTCAAAATTTTGGTGTTTTTTGGCAACACCATCCACAGCCGTAAGAATCTTATTTATATCCTCTTTAGTCGCCATCTCTTGTTTTAATTCTTTTAAATCTTCTTTGGTTGCTAACTTATTAAATTGCTCGGGAGTTAATGACATAAATTTATTATTTTATTATTTTTTCAACATATATTTAGATTGTCATTGCGGGCTTGACCCGCAATCCAGGGGTGGGCCGTATAAATTATATTTCATTATATAAATCTCGCCACGTAGAATTTTCTTTTTCTACTAATTCTATCTTCCATTTTCTTTGCCAATTTTTTAATTGTTTTTCCCTGTTAATTGCATCTCTAACGTCATTATAGACTTCGCAATAAACTAATTTATCAACTTTATATTTTTTGGTAAAACCATCATAAATTCCTTGTTTATGTTTATCTATTCTATCGGCTAAATTTGAAGTTACTCCTATATACAATGTGCCGTTTCTTTTACTGGCCAAAAGATAGACATAATAATATCTTTCCTCCTTCATAATATTATTTAATCTTGTTGCCGCTGAAATCTGGATTGCGGCTCGCCCGCCCGGCCCAACGGTCGTTCGAGCAGGGGAGGCCGCAATGACATAATAAATTATACTTTTTCCCTTAACAAAAAGCAACCCCTCACCCAGCCCCGCATCTGCGGGGCTGGGGTGAGGGGCGCTTGTCTAGCTGAAGTTCAACAATTATTAGAAGCTCTGGCTGGTGGTCATATCTTTCAGCAGGAAGCCGTTGGTCCAGTCAGCCGTAGCGGTCGTGTGAGCGCTGGCTGATCGGTCTGACCAGATATTGCCTTCATTAGCAGTATAAGTGCCATCAGCGCCGGCAGTGAAAGCGCCGACGGTCGCTCCGGCCGTAGTGTCAGCGGCAAAAGAGACGGTAATGGTGCTGGTATTCTTAACGAAACTGGATACCGTGCCTCTAACCTCGTAAGTAACAGCGACTGGGCCAATAGTCTCTACCGTATCGTCAATCGCGCTATCCAATAAACTTACATTGGCGCTAGTGCCGTTCCATGTCGGAGTCAAGCCGGTTGTAGTCAGAGCCGTACCCTGGCTATCAAATAATTTAACCGAGGTAATAGTCGCACTGCTGGTTACAAAATTAAAGGCTAATTGCTTGATGTCAATATTACCCGCATTATCAGCCACGACCGAGAACTTAAACAACCTGGTAGTCGGCGCTGTGCCAGCATCAAGCAAGGCAAAAGTCGGTTTAGACTTTCTGACATAGAAAGTATTATTAGTCAAATCAGCTGAACCAACCGTGGTGACAGAAGTGCCGGAATCGCCAGTGGCGTTAAAGCCTTCATTCCAATCAAAAGTTATCGCGCCAGAAGCGCCGGAAGCGCCCGCGCCCGTACCCACAGAGGTCAAATCAACATAAACGTCAAGGTTGGCAGAACCATTGGCCGGCACATAAAGGGTCAAGCCGGCATAGGTAGCGGTAGCGCTAACATCGGCGGCGGCAAAGGCTAACACCTGCGTTGATTGCTGGGTCGCGCCGGCTTTATCTCTATATTTAATGGTTATGCCGGTAGTTGAAGTGGCAAAGTTATTTGGAACTTTAAGCTTCAACTTGTCAATGGTAAAGCCTTCGTTAGCAGCGCTGAAAGTGAACTGCGCCAGGTTATTGCCGGTTGAACCGCCGATTAGAATAGCCGCGGTCGGCTTAGCCCCGTTGGTCGCGGTTAATGAGCCTGAACCAACCGTAATGGTCTGCATGGCATTAGTGGCAGATCCGCCGGTAACTGCCTTGCTGGTGTTTAAACCAACGCCATCGGCCGACACATTAGCTATCCAGGAACCGACATTGGCACCTGATTTTATGTCGCCATACAAATCAATCACTTTGCCGTTAGAAGCGGCTAAGTTAAAGCTTACCGTATAAATGTTAGAAGTTGAAATGCTAGTCTTAATATCACCCAAAGCCGCGCCGGTAGCATGATCTTTGATGTACATTCTGGTAATAGTGGATGAATTGGCGTTAGCGGCTGTCAAAGCAATGGTAATTGAATTTACGGTTACGCCTTCGGCCGCACCAGCGCCGATCACAAATGAAGATAATTTAGCGTCATTAGTGCCAGCGGCTACGGTTTGGTTGCCAAAACCGGAAAACTTAGTCGCGGTTAAAGCGGCGGAAGTGATATTTAAGATAAAGGCGGTGGTGTCAGTGGCCGGCCGGTTCAAAGTGCCTAAAGAGGTCATTCTCTGAACGTTGGAAGAACCAGTGCCGATAGTAATGGCCACAGTTTCGCCGCCAGCATAGCTGGTGGAAGTGGTAGTCTTGACATCACCCACGATTTTAACTTTAGCCGTAGTGCCGGCTTTCACTATAAAGGTTGAACCAAAAGTGAAGTTAACATCCGTGGCTTCGGTTAAATTCTTGGTCGTGCCTAATTGAGTATCAGCCGCCGTATCTTTAGCGCCGGTAACTACAACTTTGCCGTTTAAGATACCGCCATTAGCTCCGCCAACTATGTTGGCCTGAATATCCAAGTTTTGCACTTTAATGTCTTCGCCTGAAGCCGTAAAGTCAAAAATAGCCAAAGTCTGATTGGTCGCGTCCACGGCCACGTCATTGGTCGGAGAATTTGAAGCTCGGCTTACAGCCAAGTCTCCGGCCGCGATTAACCAATTAGCGCTGGAACCAGGTTTAATTACCGTGAAAGTGCCGGCTTGGTAAGGTTCAATGTAGACATTATAGCTGGCGTCTTTAACTATGATATCCTGCTGATTCTGGAATGACATGTAGAAAGTTCTGGTTGAACCGTTAGTGATGTCAGCCCTGACGCTTACCGTCTTGGAACTGCCTTTAGGCACTACCAACGGCGCCGCGGTTAAATCAAAATCAACCACATTGCCGGTAGTCATAGCGGCCACGATCGGGCCGACTTGAGCGCCGGAAATGCTTAACTTAAGGTTCTTTAAGTCAGTCAATTGGATTGAACCAACCGCAGTCATTTTTAATCTTTCCACTTTCAATTCCTGACTAGTGCTCTGTAAAGTAAAGCGCCAGACTTCCTGATCATTGGCCGGAGTAATTGAAGTGTCAACTCCGGTCGGAATATTGAATGAACCGCTGGTAAAGGTCAATTTGCCCAAATCAGTGGCATTGGCGGTTGACATTAAGTTGCCGGAAGCCGGGAAAGTGCCGCTAACGGCCGCGCCGTCAGTGACTACATCAGTAGCCGCGACAACGCCGAAGCCAATCGTCTTGCCCGAAGTGGCGGCAAAATTCATGTCGCCGACCAAGGTAATTGATTTAGTGGTGCCTTTAGCCACCGTGAACAAACCGGAGGCGTTGTTAAAGGTAACAAAATTTGAAGAGATGGACGAACCGTCGGTTAATCTAGTAGCTCCATCATAAAGATAGAGGTTGTCCAAATCAGTATCCGCGGAAATGCCGGTTCTCTTAAATTTAAGATTCTTAACCTTAACGTCGCCATCGGCGGCTGCGGTAAAGTTGACTTTAACAAAGGAAACGTTGGCCTGGCCGTTGCCTGTAACAGCCGTAGTGTCAGTAATTACCGTGGCTGAAGCCGGGGTGTCTGCGGCCAAGGCAGCGGTTAAGCCCGTACCTGCGCCAGCCACTCCGCCCGCGCCTGACGAAACATCAATTAAAGCGGCAACAGCGCCGGTAATTGCCACACCTTCGGTTGGTTTGGCAATCGTCGCGGTAATAATATCAGTCAGCTTGAATCTGTTGGCAGCTAAAGCCGCTTCATTAGCGATCTTTGAAGCCGTGCCGTCAGCATTGATGTAAAACACATCAGGCGAGGCGCCAAACTTGACTAAACTGCCCTGTGGATAAGCGGTCGCGCTTACAATGGACACGCTAATCTTGTAGTTAGTAAAAAAAGCATCTGGCACGTCAATAATCCGTTTGTTCCACATACTGCCGTATAAAGTCGCGGCTGTCGCTTCATCAGGAATAGCTAATAAATTGCCATTCGCGGTTACGGCATAGACTTTCGGATTAGTAGTAATTTTAACTAATTTAGTGCCTGGTCTTACAGTGACATTAGCTCCTAATGGTAGCGCTTCTAACTCGCTTTGAGGAATAGTTACCACTCCGGAGAAGTCCGAGTACCAGGAAAAATAAGTTTGCTCATTAGGGAAAACATATCTTTTGCCGTCAGCGGCCAAGTAATAAACGGACGAGAGTCCGCTCATCTTGATTAAGTCACCGGCTACAGCGACAGCGCCGGCCTCAGGGGCCACGACTACGCTCATTGATAGAACCGTGACAAAAATTACACCGGCGGCAAAAATTTTCTTAAATCTTTCCATAGAAAATTTATCCTTTCTCGCTTTTTAAATTATCTTAAAAGCAAGTTGATTAATTAATTTTGGTGAAACCTCTCGCGTCGCGAGATCGACCTTTTAGTTTTACCGCAATCCGCTTAATGCGGATTAGACAGCTATTATATGAATAATTGCTCGCTAATCAACACTAACCGATATAATTTAAATTTCTAAAAAATTAACTTCAAAAATTTACAAATTTTCAATGACCAATTTTCAATGAATTTTCAATTATTTAATTTTCAATTGAAAATTAAAAATTAAATAATTTAATCATTATTTGAAAATTGAAAATTGGGATTTGAAAATTAATTTGTGCTCGTTGCCGTTTCGCTCTCACCTTTAACCCGTCCAGAGCTTGCCGAAGGAACCTGGCCGTCTTTATCTGCCTGGCTAATTACTTTATTAACTTCCTCCAATTTATCAATGCTTTGATTATAATTTTTTTGATCAAATAATTCTTCCGCTTCTTCCAGGGCTTTATCCGGAGTAGTCGTGGCCGCCGGCTTAACCGGTTCAGAAATTTCCATTCTTTGATTATTCTTGCCTAAATTGGCTCCGAAAACTTCCGGCTCTTCTTTATTTTCTTCATTTTCTTTATTCTTATTTTCAGCCGCTTTGATCGTAGTTAGCCTGTTTTTAACCTGTTTGATTTCTTTTTTAAAGTCTTGCGATAATTGTTTTACTTTTTCACCTTGCTTATCAGCCGGCTCTTTAGCCTCTTCTAAAACTTGAGTTATTTCTTTGGCTCGGTTGGCGGCGAATTCCAAACCCAATTTAACTTTATCTTTTTCATTAAAAGTTATAACTAGCTGGGTTTTTTCGCTGATAATTTTGGCGATATATAACGAGTCGCCGGGTTTGGAATTTTTTGCAGCATAAACTCCGCCGATGCCAATTACTAGAATCAAGACGCTGATTAAAGCCGTTACCCAAACCGATTTAGACATGTCAATAAAAATTTTACCCGGCATAATAGTCTGCCAAATTATTCTTAAATTTGATTCTGATTTATTGGCCGTGGCGCCGGCGGAAATCTGGCTATGCAAAATCTCCCGATAATTTTTCTTCCAATCATCATCGGGTTTAATGGTTTTTAAATTATTTAATTTTTTGATAAGTTCTTTTTCGTTCACCCCGTTAGAAGTTTGCATAATATTTATAATTGCGATTATCCCGTTAGGTACATTTTTCCCAGAAACTTCTAACGGGGTTCATATTTGAAAATTAAATTTCTTTATTCACGAGCTCTTTTAGCGCTCCCACCGCCCGAAAAATTAACACCCTGACATTGCCTTTGGTCTTATCTAAAATCTCGGCGATCTCTTTGATTGAAAGTTCGTTGACGAAACGTAAAATTATTACCTCGCGATACTCATCTTTTAATTCCGGCAATTTAGTTTCTAAAACCAAAAGATCAAATTTTAATTCCATGGCTTTGGCTATGTTTAGTTTGTCATCAATAATTTCAATCCTGTTATCAACGTCCAGGCTCATAACTTCTCTGTCTTTATTTTTTCTATAATGATCAATGATTAAATTTCTGGCGATTTTATAGAGCAGAGCTTTTAAAGTTTTTGGCTCTTTTAAACTGTTTTCCAAAATATAGCTCCAAGTTTTTAAAAAAACGGCTGAACATAAATCTTCGGCTTCTTCCCGACTGCCTACTTTAAAATAAATAAATCTATAAAGCTGATCTATATATAAATCATAAGCCTTAATAAAGGCTTGTTTGTCGTTTTTTTTAATTTTGTATAATAACAATTTTTCTTCTATTTTGCCGATGTTCATTTTAATTATACTTAATTATACGAAAAAAATTAGTTATTGTTACAGTAAATAATAAACAATAGCTATTTATAGCTATAATGTTGGATTCAGCCCAGCGGATATATCAAGCATAATAACATATAGATGGGTAAAAAGCAAAATGACAAATCCAAATATAAAAAATTGATTTATTTGTCATTTGTCATTGGAAATTTGTCATTATTTAAGATACTCTTGCCTTTTTAAAAGTAATATGTAAAAATATAAATATATTACTTTAGTCTAATATGACGTGGACTTTGGCTAGATTATAAAATAATAAGACTTTAGTCTACATTGTTGTAGACTAAAGTCTTATTATTCATAAACTTAAGTCTACATTATTGTGGACTTAACTATATGGCAGAAGAAAAAACTCAAATCCAACCAAATAATAAAAAATTTGATAATAATGAGATTAAAACTCCTATTTGGCTTTCTGTTTCCGAAGCCGCCAAGATCGGCGGTGTTCAGACAAAAACTATCCGCCGCGCCATCCAATATAATAAAGTTAAATATAAAATAATCAGCAACCGCTATTCAATTGACCTAGCTTCCTTAATAGCTTTACTGCAAACCAAAACTAAATTAAAAAATAAACTAAATCAATTCGGACTGGGCCAATATGTGGATAAGTGGAAATAAATGAAAATGACAAATGACAAATTTTCAATGACAAAACTATGAAAGTTGTCCGAAACAAACTATCCTAAAAGCGCCGTCCAGACTGTCCGAGAACTGTCATTCCGACCCCGCACTTGATGCGGGGGAGGAATCGCTTAAAGGTAGAAACTGCTAATTTAAGGGATTTCTCCCCCGCGGATGCGTGGTCAAAATGACAAAAAATGAATTCTCGGACAGTTGCCAGAAAAAATATTCGAACAATCTATTATTTTAAAAACTATTTAATTATATTTTTCTTGTGGTGCGGATATTTTTATGTTATAATTATAAAATAAAACAATTTAATCCCCATGCATGTTTTATTTTATATTATTATTTTTCCAGCCTAAGCTGAAAAAACTTTTTATTTTACATATTATAAATTATAAAATCGGCTAATTTTTTAATTGGCCGATTTTTTGTTATTAAATTTTCATGAAAACTATGAACCCCGTTAGAAATTTATTCTAAAACGAGGTTTATAAAAAACGAACTTATGATAAACAAAATTTCTAACGGGGTGAAAACATTTAAAAATCTGGCAAAAAAATTCGTGGTTGGTTTAACCATAACCGCGACTGTGCTTTGGAGCATGAGTTCTTCCTTATTAATTCCAACCTTGCCGGCTAAGGCCGCTTTAATCAGTCCTAACGTCATCGGCTTAATCAACGGTAATTTCCCTGACGCTCCCATTAAGGCCAGTTCGGCAGCTACGGCGATTGTTAAATTAAATATCTCTGCTTCGGCGGCCAATCAGACCCTGCAAGCGGTTACCGTAGCTTTTACCACCAGTCCGGGAACTTTTGCTACTACCACTTTAGCTAATATCACAGCTAACACCAGTTCTGGCGTAGCTTTATATAATGATTCTGCCGGCAATGTAGGCAGTTTAGTCGCCACCTCAACAACCGGCTGGACCGGCCTGACCAGTAATATCACCTTAACGCCCCAGCCGGCAATTTCCATCGGCACGGCCACCAGCACTTTTTATGTGGTGATCAGAACTTCAGGCACAGCCGCGAATAATTACCAAATTATGGCCACGATTCCGGCTAATAGCGTAATTACTTCTAATGGCAGTGGCCCGGCCGCCGACTACACGGCCAATTCATTCAGAGTGGACACGGCTGTGCCAAGTATTACCAGTGTTACCGGTAATAGCGGCAGTCCTAATTTAACCGTAACCTTTTCCGAGCCGGTGCAGAAATCTGGCGGCGGCGCTTTAACCGCCAATCAATTTACTTTTGTTGACAATGGCACTACCACCGGCCACAGCACCAGTACGGCCTCTCATATGGCTGGACACCCGGTTGCCACCGTAACTTTAACCGCTAATACAGACTCGGGCGATTTTGACGGCACACCCAGCACTTTGGCGGCCGCCACTAGCACCATTACTGATATGGCCGGCAACGTGGTCGCGCCTACGGCCGTGCCTCTGACCAGCCCGATTACCATTACCACTTATGTGGTGCCTACGGCCACGACCACGGCGGTTTATTCGGCCAGCAACCCTTTAGTAACTTTCGCGGCTACCGGCGGCAATGGCATTTATACTTGGAGCGATGTTGGTACCAGCCTGACGCCGACTAGTTTATCTTTAAGCGCCGGCGGCGTGCTTACCGGCACCGCCACCAGCTCTATGGGCAACTACCAGGTGCTAATAAAAGTAGCGGACAATGCGGTTCCCGCAGCCAGCACCACTAAAAATTTTACTATCAATGTGGGCACTGCCGGCGGCGCCGTGCCTGGCATATCCAATATCACTCCAGGCGGCGGCGCGACCAGCACAACTCCTACCTTAACCATTACCGGCAGTAATACTAATTTTTCCTCTGCCAGCGTAGTTACGTTTACTATGCCACAGGGTGTCAATGGAACCGTTGGTATAACTGGCAACGGCGCAGTATCAGCTATCAGCGCCACTTCTCTGTCCGTGCCAATTACCATAGCGGCCGGAGCCACGGTCGGCGCTAGAGACGTTAAAGTTACTACTGGCTCACAAATTGTTTTTATGCCGTCCGGCTTTAGCGTATTTGCCGGCGGCGGCGCGACCGGTTTGGGTTTAAATTTACCAACCGATGCGGCCACTAATGTTTCAGTAACTCAAGGCTCGCCCAATTTTAATTTTAATCCTTCTACCAACGCGGGCGTTAATTCTTATCGCCTGACCATAAAACCTAATTCTGATTTTTCCGGCACAGCTTTATGGGATTATGTTTTTCCCATTCCGGCCCTAATGTCTACTAGCCATTGCGGCGCTTCAACTTGTAATGTGAGTTTCGGCGCCGGGCAATTTATGCCCATCACTCAAGCCACTCAATTAGCCGCCAATACCACTTATTATTGGAATGTCCGCACTTATTCGCAAATGCCTGGCAACGTTAGCGATTCAAACGTGCCCTTAGAAATGACCGCGGTGCGCAGTTTCACTTCCACTGCTGAAATTGCCGACAATGCTCCGCCTTCAATTGACCACCAGCCGATTTTCTCGGCCCAGGCCAGCACGGCTTTAAATATTTTCGCCCGCGTCATGGATAACATCGCTAATGCCAGCACCACGCCGGCTTTAACCACTAAAGTCTTGTACTGCGCTACGGCCGGCTGTACGCCGACCGACGCCACCGGCTCATCCACGGCGATTTCTATTGGCAACGGTTATTTTAAATATACTATTCCGGCTGGAGCTAGCGGTGTGGGCGCGGCCGGCGCGCTTGTCCGTTATTGGCTCCAGGCTAATGACGGCACCAATACTACCTGGTATAAAAATACTGGCGATGCGCCGTTCCAACTTACTACTGCGGCCGCCGGTTCAGCCACTATTACCGGCACAGTGATGGATAACGCGGGCACACCCGCGGCCATTCTCGGCGCCACCGTCTCTATAAAAGGCACCGGCTTTAACACTACCACGGCCGCAGACGGCACTTATACTTTAAGTAATCTTTCTCCGGGAACTTATGATATCGTAGCGGTTAGAACCGGTTATACCGACAGCATCATAAACGGTATACCGGCCGGAGCCACTGGCATTAACTTTACCCTGTATTCGGGCGGCGGCGGCGGCTTTGGCGGCGATACCACCAGGCCGCACCTTAAATTTAGCGGCCCGCCGGATAATGGTATGGCTCCGGGCAATGATTCTAACTTTAAAATTTTTATGGCTTTTGATAAAGCCATGAATCAAACCGTCATAACTAACAGCGGTAATATAACGGTCAACTCGCTTAATCCCCTGACCGGCGCTTTAACTAATATCACGGCTAGCGGCACTCTAACTTATTATCAAAACGCTCCGCCAGCCGGCGCGCCCGCGGAAAACAATTTAGCCATCTGGTCCTTAACTAGCCCCAATACTTTTGGCGATAATAAAACCATTGTGGTGAAAATAACGCCAAGCGTGGCGGATACGGCCAATAATGCCATTCAGGGCAACCAGCCGGACGGCTCTTATGCTTTTTCTTTTACTACTAATAAGGTAGCCGACTTTACCAGCTTTAACACCAGCACTGGCGCTTTCTCCGGCGGCGGCACTTTCGGCTCCGGCGCTTTTACCCCGCCTTATGTTACCGGCTCAACCCCGGCGCCAGGCATGTACGATATACCGGTTAACCAAAAAATTGTGTTTAATTTTTCCGAAGCCATGGCCGATGACGCTGGTACTTATGTTTTAAAAAATTATCTAAAACCATATACTTTGTCCGGCGCTAATCCGCCTTATACCGAGACTGCCGTTGCGGCCGCTTCTTATTCAGTTTCCCTGGATACTTCTAAAAAAGTCGCCACGGTTACGATTACTGACAATGCAACAAAAATGACAGCCAGCACGCGCTACCGCGTCAAAGTTTTGGGCGGGGCCAAAGCTTCTTCCGGCATGACTCTTTCAGCTCCGGGCGGAGAAGCTAACCAGATGTACCTGACTGAATTTAAAACTTCTTCCAGCGCTGATGGCGATACGGCCGCACCAGCCATCACCGGCCTTTATCCGACTGGCGGCGCCACGGCCGTATCAGTCAACACCAACGCAGTTAACGTGGGCTTTAATAAAGACATGAACGCCTCTACTCTAACTACCAGTAATTTCTATCTGTCCATTGGCTCAACCGCTGTTAACGGCACGGTTGATTACCGGCCAGCCGAGCGCCAAGCTTACTTTATACCGAAAAACTCGCTTAATGCCACTACTACTTATACTATAAATTTGACTGCTAGTGTTTTAGCTTTAAACGGCCAGGCTTTAACCGCCTCTACTTCTGTCTTCACTACCGGCGGAGCTGACACCGGACTGCCCACGGTTAGTTTCATTAACGCGGATGATTATTCTTTAGCCATTACTTTTTCCGAGCCCATGAACTCGGCCAAAGCGGTTGATACTTTAAATTATGCTTCTTCCACCTTAAATCCAGCCCGTTACACCATTAAACAAGGCGCAACCGGCTTCAACGCGGAAACCGGCGGCGCCACCGTAACTTTAGGCGCTGATGTCTCTTTATCTTATGATGCCATCACCAATACCGTTATTATTAAAGGCGTTAGCTTAACCGCCGGCAACGAGGTTTATGTTTCAGTCTACGCGGTTAAGGACGCGGCCGGCAATGTTATGACTACTGGCAATACGGCTAAGGCTCCGGTGCAAAGCAGTTCCACCACTAAAGGCGCTTTGGGCCCTATGGCCATGTCTTCTGACGCTTTTTCTATGGGCGGCGGCTTTATGCCTACCAGCTTTTCCGGCTCCACTTTTGGTTTTGCGCCGCCGGTTGATGTCAAACCATTCAGTATGATGGCCGGTAAAACCACGATCTACGGCGTGCGTCTGCCTATTTCTAAGCAAATTCCGGCCGGCGGCACGATTGTTTTAACCTTCCCTACTGGTTTTGATATAACTGGGGCTAAACAGGATATTAACAGCCCCATGCGCTCGGACTTAAATGGTCCGGGCACAGGCGCACCCACCTTTAAATGCCTTACCAATGTGAGCGGCGGTAAATCTTGCGCTACTACAGCCAACGCCGATGATACAGGCGCGGCGCAAGGCGGCTTGGCTGATGACGGCGTAGTGGTAAATACGGCAGCGCGCGCCGTCACTGTTTATCTCTCTTCAGCCACTAATTCCGCCGGTCATGATTTCTTAACTTTAGACATCGCCGGTATAATAAATTCCGTGGTACCTAAAGACTTTAATACCGCCGGCTATACGGTTGACATTAAAACCAAAAATGGCTCCACTTTATTAGAATCTTTAACTTCACAGCCCTTCTTTATTCAGACCGGCGGCGCTTATTCCATTAGTGGCACGATTACGGCTACCGGCGCCAACGGCGTTAGTTCTACTACTAAAATATATCTGATGTCGCCCATGACCGGACCGACCGATGTTACGGCCACTTTTGACGGCGGCGGCGGAACGACCGCTGCTTATTCGTTCACTGGCTTATCCGCCGGTGAATATTTCCTGTTCACTGATCCGTCAATCACTTTAGGCACGGTTGACTTTGTGGGCAAACAAATGCCGGAAAGAATCTCTATTACTAATGCTAATGTAACTTATAATATCAGCTTAACCAACGCTGATTCAGGCACATCAGTTACCATTTCGGTTAAAGGTCCAGCCAGCGAGCCGATTGATGTTTTTGCCGGCTCGCCTACTGGCTTTAAAGTTAAACAAGTAACCTTAAATAGTAATGCTAACGATTATGACAGTATTACGCTTAAATTAGCCGATGGCAATTGGATGGTGGGCGTAGGTCCGCAGATGCCTAAAGGTCCTATGTCCGGTCCGCCGCCCACGCCAACTTATCTGCCGCCTCAACCGGTAAATATTACCGTACAGTCCGGCGGCAGTCCGGCGGTGGTGGAGAATAGCGATACGGCTAATGACGGCACTCTTAAGTTTACTTTAACTACGGCTGATAAATATATTAAAGGTACGGTTAAAGACGGTTCCGGCAAAGTTATGGCCAATGCTGAAGTCTACGCTTATTCGCCTCAAGGCGGTCTGGGCACGCATGGCCAAACCGCTACTGACGGCACTTTCTCTTTGGGCGTTACCGACGGTTCTTATATTGTAGGCTCATTCGTACCTGGCATGCCTTCGTCCAAAGAAGTGCCAGTAGTAGTTACTAGCGATGCCACTACTTATCTTTTAATTGACGGCTCTACTACGGCCATAGAGGCCGCGACCGCGCTAACCTCATTCATCTTAAAAATCGCCAAGCCTGATTATACAATTTCCGGTAAAGTCACAGATGGTACCAATGTCGTGCAAGGCGCTTCGGTTTATGCTTACCGCACGGATGGACCAGGCCATTCTAATGCTAATACGGATTCTTCCGGCAACTATACCTTATATGTATCAAATGGCACCTGGAAAGTTGGCGTCTTCCTGCCCCAATACGGTAATTTAACTGAACAGACAGTGACTATTAGCGGAGCTAATGCCAGCAACCAAAATTTCGCGCCTTCTAGCACTGGCACCTTTAATTCTATTGCCGGTACGGTAACCGTGAACAACGTCAACCAGCAAGGCGCTTTTGTCCGCATTAACGGCAATAATACTTCTAATGAAGCTATTACCGGTACAAATGGCCAATACAGTTTTAAAGTGCCGCAAGGCAATGGTTATGTTATAAAACTTAACATTCCAGGCATGGGTGAAGCCTCAACCACAGCCGCCTTTAATGTTACCGGCGATATCACCGGCAAAGATTTCGCCATTGGCGCGACCAGCACTATTACTGTTTTAACCTCTTCCTCGGTCACTAAAGCTTTTGTTGAATTGATGGACATCAATGGCGTGGGCGGCCGCGCGGAAATTACTAATGCTACTTCTACCAGCTTAAGTCTGCCTAGCGGCAGCTATAAAGTTGCGGTTAACATACCGGGCATAAGCTTACCGTTAACCGCCATCGCCGGCACTACAGTCAACACGGCCTATGCCACTTCTACCGGCGTAGGCGTAATTACGGTTAATGGCGCGGAAAGCTTAACCGTGACTTTACCGACTTTACGCACTGTTTCCGGCGCTACCAGCGTGGGTGATGCCTGGGTAGAAATTATTAATAACTCCAGCGGCATTCACTTTGGTACTAAATCAGCTTCTACTACGCCTTATGCCTGGAGCCTGCAAGTGGCTGATTCGGCCACGGATTATATCATCAATGCCATGAAACCAGGCTATTATCGCGACCCATCCAACCTAACGGTTAATGGCGCTAATCCGGCCAGCCAGACTCTTACCTTAACCGCTTCCACTTTAAACATCTCCGGCCAGGTGAAAATCGGCTCTGCCGGCGCGGCCAACGCTTTTGTGCGCGCGGAAAAACAAGGCGCTGGTTTTTCCGGCACCCAGGCCGACGCTAACGGTAATTTCACTTTGCCGATTACAGCCGGAACCTGGAAAATTTATGGCGTGGCCGAGGGTTATGCTGAAACTGCTTACTCGGGCAATCCGATTATAATTACCACTAGCTCATCGGCTGGCAATAATATTACTTTAAGCTCCACGGTTTCCTTAAGCCCGCCAAAATCAAAAACCATTACCCCGTCAAGCGGCGGCACTTTGGACGACCCGGTGGCTGGAGTAAAAATAACCATGTTAGCTAATGCTTTAAGTCAGGATACTTCGGCCGGTAATATCCAAACCAAAGAAACCAATAATGTGCGCTCCACTTCAAATTCCAAGCCGATTGACAAAAAAGGCATAGAAATAACCGCTATTGATTCTAATAAAAATCCGATTAAAAAATTATCTAACTCCGTCACTGTGGAAATGAGCTATAATAACACTGAATTGGCCACCACGCCTTCGGCCTCTGATTCATCAATCAACACTAAAACAGAAGCGGACAAACTGCAAATGGCTTATTGGGACGAAACTACGGCCAACTGGGTAACTCTGCCTTCAACCATTACTTATTACAAATCAGATGGCACGATTTTAGACAGCTCTGACTCGGCGCATACACCGGCCGCTAATTTATCTAATGTGGCCACGACTACAATTTCGGCCCCCACCACTCACTTTTCGCTTTATGCTCCGGTTTCTACAACCGATGGCGCGCCAGGCACGCCAACTGGTTTAACTGCGTCCACTCAAAGCACAACGCAGATCAATTTAAGCTGGACCGCGGTTTCCGGAGCTGTAAGCTATGATCTCTACCGTAATACGGTTGACAGCGGCGACTTTCCCCGAGTAGGCAGTGAACCTAGCACTACCAGCACTTCTTATTCTGATACTGGTTTAACCGCTGGCACGACTTATTATTATAAAGTAAGCGCCATAAACGGTTCGGGCGAATCAATCGCCTCGGGCGCTGTTTCAGCCACCACTCAATCTTCTGGAGGAGCGGTAATCGCTCCGGCCAGCGGTAATCTCCAGACTGCTTCTCCGTCAACTCTGGCCCCTACACCCACACCAACTACCACCCCGCCGCCGACTGCGCCGGCTACCACCGCCACCCCAACACCAGCCACCCCCGCGATCACTGCGACTCCAGCTATCACAGCCGGCGGCGGCACTTCACAGATAAAAAATATCGTGGCTGAAGCCGCCACAGTTGCCAGCGGAAAAACTGAACAGATTTTATCAGCTATTGGTTCAAGTAAGGATAACAAAGCTGAAACTTCAGCCGCGATAAAATATACGACCAATTTAATAAACAAACAAAAAATTACTACCAGCGCCAAAACCGCCCTAACTAATTTTATTGCCTATGGCACGCCCACCACTAAAGTTTTAGGCGCTGGTGAACGAGCCGGCGTAGTCAACTCTTACAAATCAACTTTTGGCAAAGTGCCGTCAACCGAAACTGAATGGTCTGATGTAATAAAAATCGCTAATGGCAGATGGCCGTCTGCCCGCGACGTTAAATCAGAAAATGCTTCTACTGATGCTTTTAAGAAAATCTATAAGCGCTCGCCTGACCGAAAAAATGCTAATGATGACGCGGCCGTAACCGTAATCGCCTACGGCTTAAGGCCAGCGGCCAGAAACACTAACAGCGAGAAAGCCGCCATTAAGAGCTTTAAAGCCATCTACGGTTATAACCCGAAAAGCGCCACCGCCTGGGACATAGTAAGAGCCGTAGCATATTCAGGGGCGAAGAGGTAAACCCCGTTAGAAAAATGTCGCTTGTTGGTGGCTTTAAACCACCAACTGCGACAGAATTATTTACCTCCGACTTCGTCAAAGGCTTTTTCTAACGGGGTAAAAACCAAAATTATTTATCAAACAGAATTTTAAAGGTCGAGCCCTAACCGGCTAAAATTCATAATCTTGATAAATTTATAAATAATAAAAAACAATAAAAATTAATATTCTGTTAGGCCTAAATATTAATTTTTATTAACCAAATTAAGAAATTAAAAAGACTATGAAAAAATTATTTAAATCAAAACTGCTTATCCAGATAGTTGTCGCCTCCATGGTCGCAACGCTCGCTATGGCAGGAATTGTCGCGGCGGCCACAACCATTGGAACGAACATTAACACTGGCGGCACTTTGACCGCTACCGGAGCGACCACCATCTATGGAGCGACTTCCATTGGTGGAGCGTTGACCGCGACCAGTACTTTGAGTGTAAGCGGAGTCACCACTTTTGCCGACAATGCTTCAACCACCGGCAGCGCGGTTTTAAAATCAGCTACCATCAACTCTGACACCGGCGCTATCAGCTTTGGCGATGAAAACCTGTCCACCAGCGGCACCTTAACTCTGTCCAGCGGAACATTCAACTTTAACACCGCTTCCACCTCGGCCGGCAGTACTGGCAGCTTAAAAATTCTGTCTCTTGGCTCTGACACCGGCGCCTTTAGCGTTTCTGCTACAGCTTCCACGACTGGCACAGCGGTTTTAAAATCAGCTACCATCAACTCTGATACCGGCGCTATCAGCTTTGGCGATGAAAACCTGTCCACCAGCGGAACATTTTCCTCTGGAGCCGCTTCCTTTTCCGGCAATGCTTCAACTACCGGCACGGCAGTTCTAAAATCAACCGGACTTGGTTCTGATACTGGCACCATTGCCGTTTCTGCTACGGCTTCCACGACTGGCACAGCGGTTTTAAAATCCTCCACCATCAACTCTGACACCGGCGCTATCAGCTTTGGCGATGAAAATCTGACTACTACCGGCAACATTGACCTGGCAACGGCTTCCTCAACCGGATTAGTCAAACTACAAAACGCCTCATCAACTTTAGCTAATTTCGGCGGCGGCACCACGGTAGCCAAACTTTTATTCGGAACCTGCACGGTAGATTTTGGCACTTCACTTGGAGCCGGAACAGCAACCACAACCAATTGTACCGCTACTGGAGTTGACAACACTTACAAATTTTTTGTAACACCGTCTAACCTGGAAACATACCTTGCTTTCAACAGCGCCTCTTCCACCGGAACCAATGTAATTCAAGTACAAGTATTTAACACCAGCACTTCTACTCCGCTAACTATCGCCTCTCACACTTGGGCCTGGATGGCCATTAAATAAAGCCAAATAATTAATAAATTTCTATGAAAAAATTTCTAGTCACAACTGTATTGGCTTTATTATTGGTTACCTCAGCAGTAGTCGCGGCCACCACGGATTTTACGGCTAACAATGACGTTACTGTAGACACGGTTACCGGTGATGGCCTTAATGCTACCTTACTAATATTAAACAGTTCCACTGCGGAAAGCTGGACTTTTTCCAGCGGAGATTTCACCGTAACTAACCCGGGAACTTTTAAAGTTGGCGCGGCCAGCAGTTTAGTAAAAAGCATTAAAGTTAAAAATTCCGGCGGCGCGGTCATCGCTTGCGCTAACAACACCACAGCCGGCACCAGTTATGTTACCCTGCCTACGGCCTCGGCTACTTATACTGTTGTGCCTTCAACTACTGAAAGCTGTGTCACACTTTGTACTGCGCAAACCGGCGCCAGTACTTACTATCAAAATGATGGCACCTATACCTTGCCCACCTGCGGCGTAGCTACTTGTAGCGGTACCTATACCTTATCAGCGGCCTCGGCCAGCACCTCAACTACCTGCAACCCTCCGGCAGTATCCGGTGGCGGCGGATTAGCTACTCCGGCCACCCCAGCCACCCCAGCCACGCCGACGCCGGCTGAAACGCCAGCCACCCCGGCCACGCCAGCCACCCCGGCCACGCCAGCCACCCCGGCCACGCCAGCCACGCCAGCCAACGCTACCGCTAAAGCAGCCGAGCTGATTAAAAACATCGTGGCCGAAGCTACCACTCTATTCAGCGGCAACTCAATGAAACTCGCGGCTGATATGGGTATAAAAACTGATGCCAAAGCCGAAGACGCGGCTGAAACTAAATACACGGCTAAATTAGTAAGCGGTTTGAAAGCAGTCACCACCACAGCCAAAGACGCTATTACTTATTTTGTGGCTTACGGTACGCCTACGACCAAAGTCCTGGGCGCGGGCGAACGTGCCGGCGTAGTCAACTCTTACAAATCAGCTTTTGGCAAAGTGCCGACCACCGAAACCGAATGGTCAGACGCCATTAAAATCGGCAACGGCCGCTGGCCGAGCGAAAAAAGCACAACTGCGGAAACTAAAGCCACGCAAGAATTTAAGAAAGTCTATAAGCGCTCGCCTGATATGAAACAGCCTAATGACAACGCGGCCGTAACGGTTATCTCTTACGGTTTAAGACCGTCCGCCAGAAACACTAACAGCGAAAAAGCCGCCATTAAAAGCTTTAAAGCCATTTACGGCCACGCGCCGGTTAGCGCTTTAGCCTGGGATATTGTAAGATCAATCGCTTATTCAGGAGCTAAAAGATAATAAACCAATACAGACAAACCCCCCACCAAAATTTGGTGGGGGGTTTATTTTGTCTATCCTTTGTTTTACCTTTTACAAAACCGCTTCCTTGGCCGCTTTAGCCACTTTAAATTTAACCACAGTCTTAGCTTTAATCTGAATTTGTTCACCAGTGGCTGGGTTCCGGCCCATTCTGGCGGCGCGGTTAATTTTCACTAATTTACCCAATCCAGGGATAACAAATTCACCATTCTTTTTAACCTCTTTTAAGGCTAAATTGGCTAACTTTTCAATAAAATTAGCCGTGTCCTTCTTGCTCATACCGGCTTCAGCCGCCATGGCGTCCAACAGTTGAGACTTGGTCATTTTTGACATAATTTTTTAAATTATATGTAAATTATTAAAGTTTTCCACACTTTTTCTTTATTATAGCCTAAATTTTTAAAAAAGCCAATCAATAAACGCATTTTTGTTTAATTATTATGCGGCAAATTATTTCTTAACCTATGCGCCAAGCTCTTCATAATTTACATTTAAAACAACGCATAATTTAGAACCTTGCCAACCCCGGCCGATTTGGCCCAGATTTTGCCCTGATGCGCTTCAATCATCAGGCGCGCTACATACAGGCCCAGGCCCGTGCCTTCGGTATGAATTAAGGACGAAGCGCCGGAACCGCGGGAAAATTTCACCCAATCTTTTATTAACAAATTTTTCTTAGCCAACCGCCCAAAGTGGTATAGTATTTTCAGGGATTGACAGGCTCGTCAACAATTGAGTGATTGATTTTATCTAAGATTGTTTGCTGAATGATTTTATTTCTCACCTCCTCCGGCTTCAGGTTAATGTCTGGCAGATTTTTTAATTCTACCCACCTAATCTTATATTCACCTTTGTATTGTGTTACTGGTTGAAGCTCTGGCCCATGTCCAGCGCCTATCTTTCCACCGGTGATGCTACATAGATAGAAAAATTCTGACTGACCCTTTATTCCAGGTTTATCGCCCATTCTTTGCAAAAAAAGTTTTTCCACTTCCACTTGAACCCCCAACTCCTCAAGGCATTCTCGTTTAATGGCCTGCTCGTGGTTTTCGCCAGGCTCTACAGCGCCGCCAGGTATAACCCAGTAAGAATCGTTATCTTTAATACGATTGATGAGTAGAATTTTATCGGAGTTGATAATAACAGCACGCACACGCTCTATTATTTTTTTTGAAATATTAACCATATTCGTAGAGAATTTTTAATATCTTTCGTTTTGCCATCTTGGTCAAGTCAAGTACCCCTTTTTTATTTTACACTATTTTTTTCTAACTAAAACTATGTTATCAGATGATATTTTCTTCAATATCTTCGCCTCTTCTCTTTCAAAAAAACCGATGAACTCAAATCTACCATTAACATCTATCAAGAGTTTAAATTCCTCTGGAAAAATAATTTTCAAGTCATCCTTATCAACAAATTCCATTTTCTTTCCATTATCATTAACTTGCATTTTTAAGGTCTGCGTTATAATTTGCCTCAACGGATCCTTGGGTAATATTTGATATGTAGTCTTGACTTTAATTCCATCTTGTTTCATTATCCACGATTGGGGTTTTAAAAAGGCTAAATCTGCCCAATTGATAGCCAGATTTTCAATAAGATAAAGTCCTCCGGAACTAAGCGAATCAGCAACCGAGTTTAAATGAGAAAGAAACGACTCATTATTTTTTACATAAATAATGGATCCCATCATTATGAAGGCAAAATCAACTTTTTGTTTTAACCTGAAGTTGTTCATATCATTCTTGACTGTTTCTATTTCCAGACCACCATTTAACGCTTTGTTTTTTAACAAATCGAGCATCTTGGAACTGGCGTCCAAGCCAATGGCTTTATAGCCTCTTTTGGCCATTTCTTCAAGCTGAAGAGCGGTACCACAAGCTATATCTAGAACAGATTTTACTTCTTTCTTGCTAAACTTTTTTATAAATTTTTCAAACAAATCAACTTGTTTTTTCTGATCCACAAAACTGAAAGCTATTTCATAATATTTGGCGTGATTATATATTTGTGATTTCATTGTATTAATAGTAAATTATAAACATTAATAAAATTTTTATAGAAAATTTTTCTTCTTCAATGTGTTTTTCAATTTTACACATCGGCCAATCAACGCCAAAAATCACTTTATCCGGCCTTTATTTAATAAAAATCCTTCCTCCCCGGCAACTCAAAAGAGAACTTAGCGCCCTGGCCCGCGCCGTCCGACTCGGCCCAGATATGGCCATGATGCGCTTCAATCATCATGCGCGCCACGTACAGGCCGAAAAAAAATCTAGACTATTTGTAATTGTGCTTGCAAACTTTTTGTCTTCGGTTCTTTAATGGATGCTACATTTCTAAATAAATCCGGTGTTTCATCTAATTCTTTTAATCTTCTCTCGGAAATTTCTACATAATTTTTATTGGCGTCAATGCCAATATAATTTTTTCCCAGTTTTTTAGCGGCCACGGCGGTTGTGCCGCTACCGATAAAAGGATCTAATACGACCGCATTCTTGGCAAAAACTGATAACTTAATTAGATATTCACAGACCGCCAAGGGCTTAACCGTTTTGTGGTCGTTATATTCTCCTTTTTCTTTCTTGGTTGGCTTTGGCAATAAAAAGGTTTTATCAATTAACCTATTTATATTATCAACGGTGAATACATTTGCCGGATACATGTTGTCGCCAATTCTTACATTTGTATTCAACATACCCACCTCATGTTTAAGCATATTATTAAGATAAGTTTGATCGGTTGGTTTTTGGGCCATGGCAATTGGTTCAAAACAGGATTTAATCTGCGGGGTTTTCCAGCCGTTTAGTTTTTCTTTAATTTTTTCTTTGGCTTTTTCGTCTATACTCATTTTTTTGATGAAATGATCAACTCCCATAGCCTTAGCTTGATTTTGAGTGTAGAGCCACATAAAAGCGTCTCTAATTTCAAAGCCGGCATCATCTATCGCCGAAGCCATTCTATGATATAGTCTAGGGCTAGAAAACGAAAAGAAAAAACCGCCAGGCTTTAAAATTCTAAAAATTTCTTCAGAGATCTTTAAATACCAAGCATAAAATTTTTTACCCTGTTCTCGGTCAAATTTCATTCCAGCCGGCAGTGATTTAATCGCGTACTGATTATTTTGATTTGACACTGCCTCATAGTCCCAATTATTGTCCAACTTATCTAAAAAATAAGGCGGATCCGTTAAAACAACATCAATTGAATCACTTTCAATTTGAGGAAGTAATTTTAAAGTGTCAGAACAGATTATTTTGTTTATAAATTTATTATTTTTCATGAAATTCTTTATGCAATATCCTATAAATTTTCTTCCTTACATTTTTATCAAAATTTTTAACGAAATTTGCGTCTGCCAATTTTATAACTCTGCCTTTTTCATCATAAACCCACCTATTTCTGTCGGCTCTATTGCATTTCTGACATTGGGGAATAATATTTCCGGCAATCAAAGGTCTATTTGGATCCATATGCGCTTTTTGCAATTTAGTTTTAGTCGCAGGCCAGTGAAGATGAGGTTTTCCTTCCTGCGAACCACAAGTGGCGCAACGAAAATTATAGACCTCTTTAATTTTTTCCCAATTATCAGTTCCGGAAATTCTATGTCCCTTTTTAAAGCCAGGATAAGGTTGCTCTAATGTGTAAAGCTGATATGAGCCTCTTTTTATTTTTAAAACAATATTATCTCGTCCCCCGGCGACTATCCACCAACCGGCCTGCGCGCCCAAATGACGCGCTTGCTGCACATCGTTAGTGTTCGGATAATAACTTCTGACAAATTTGGTTAACTCTTCTTTGCTGACTTTTCTGGTTTTGGGATAATCGTAAGCAAGATAAACTAAAACCAAAACGTCTTTCGTAAACTTGCCCTTATTAGCGGCGTAAAGTTTCGGCAGTTTGACTCCAAATTGTTTTAAATATTTTTCGTGGTATTGGCTAATAGTTTGATAAATGCTTTCTATTGATTTTTTGTTTAAAATAAGATTATCTATCATGTTATTTATGTTTATATTTATACTTTAATTTTAGCGCGATAATTTATAAAGTCAATTTTTTCCCGCCGGCAACTCAAAGCAAAATTTAGCGCTTCAAGCATAAATATTTATAAAATATCAACGCTTTGACATCGGATAAACGCCGTTACTAATTTTTTTAAAAACAGAACTCTGATATAAACGAATAGCGCGTCGTTTTTCTTTTTTATATATATAAAATGTCCCGATGATTTTTTTACATGAAAGACAAAGAAATTCGCTGTTCTTATGAGGCGAAACCTTTGGAGCCAAAACGCGATCTAAATACATACGTTTAAGTTCTCCCGGCCCGTCTTTTTGATATAGCAATAAATGCGCCCCGCAACTATCACAAAAAATATTAAGAAATCGCGAATAACCGCCTCTGCTTTCTCTATACGTATCTTTTTTTAATATGAATTTTGCTTGCATAGGTTTAATTATCAAAAATATACTCAAAATATCTTTATCAAAAATAAATAAAAATAGTGAACCCCGCGGCCATATTTGCAAATAATACTAGCAAATATAGCCGCAGGGTTAAATAATCTAACTAATGGATCGCAGATAACTGGTATAGACATCCTTTGTCAATCTCTGGCGCAAAATATCAATTGACGGCGGCGACACATAAACGATAAATAACCTGTCCAAGAAAATATGCGTCATTAATTCGCCGCCACATCTCGTCCATCTGTTCGTCGCTTACCGCGACTTTATTTTTTTCTCCTAATCGAAGCGGACGTGTCATGTAAGGCGAAATATAAACAAACCTATTGTCGAATTTTGACAATTCGTCAATAATCGCACTTTTACCAACACCCGATGGACCGAGTAAAAGCAGAAACTTACTCATAACGTTCTCCCCGCCTGGTTCAATGTCTCTTTCATCTCAACAGCCGCCGTTGCAATAGCGGCTCGCCATGGTTCGGAGCTTGCGGGATAAAGAATGTTGCGCGATGAGTTAACAAATACGCCTACACCTTCCGAGTTAAGTAAGTTAGGCAGATCATCGTAATTACCGCCCTGAGCGCCAACACCAGCGAGCAAAATCGGCATCGTATTAGGAATCAGCAAACGAGTTTTCATTACATCCAACCCAGAAATCGACGACAGCACTGGAATCATGTTGTCGTTCTTGTTCCAGTGGTTTACTAAGAGATCAAGCAAGTATTGCCAAAGTAATCGTCCATCGCTTAACACAATATCTTGGACGATACTGCCAGAGGCGTTACTCGTCTTGACAAGAACGACAATTGCCTTATCTGCCAATTTGATGAGCGGGACAATAACATCGTCGCCCATATACGGGTTAACTACGATACCGTCCGCCTGGATTGAGCCAAACAAATTTTCGATGTAAGCCTCCATCGTGTTATAGATGTCTCCGATCTTGCAATCAATGATGATAGGCACGCCCGGCTGCTTCTGGTGAACGTAATGCACAATCTCTTTTAAAACATCATGTCCGCCGGGCAGTAGATCAAAAAACGCTTTCTGTGCCTTATACGCGCAAACATACGCTCCGGTCGCATCAATTACACCCTGCAGAAAATCGAAAACTTTTTCTTCATCCGTCCCTGGTTTTTCGAGAACTTCGATGGGCAACTTATGCCGATCCGGATCAAGCCCGACGCACAATAAAGTCCCGTGCGAGCGCATTCTCGCAAAAATTTGGTCATTCGCGCGCATGTCATTCTCCGTTCTTTTTAATAAGCCCCTGATGGTTGAGGTATTCCTCCTTGGCCCGCAGATGATTCACAGTATGCTCATTCGGTTCAATAACGATCGGTACGAAGTCTTTTGCAACTACGTAGCCATTTTCGCTAAATACACCGACTTTCTCGGGGTTATTGGTAGCAAGGTTGATGATGCACGATGGCGGCACTTCGAAAAATTTCAGGATACAAATAACGCCCGAATACGTCCGGACATCAATCACGCCGCCAGGAGCCAATAAACCGGCTGATTCAACTGTATGAACCTTAAGCGCGTCCTGTATCCATAGAGTAGCAAGTTTAAATGTCAATCCCATACCCCGGCCGTCTTGGCGAGGAATGTTTATAATCATCCCTTGGCCGACTTCCGCAATCGTCTGCATGGCGAGCTTTAACTGCTCATAACACTCGCACGTCTGATCGCCGAAAACTTGACCAGTCTCACATCCAGAATCGGTGCGCAAGATCAAGCGGTCTTTCTGACTAAAAATGGGAATAAATGTTTCTAAATCAAGTTTCGCCTTTACGATCACGGAATACTTCTCCCACTGGTCATCAATAGCGAAACTGAACTGCCAAAACTTGCCATGAACCGTATTCAAAACGCCAACCCCCCTTCTCTCAACAGCGTAAAATCGATTAATTCCACCTTCAATAACAGCAATACGTTTCTGAAGCGGCTCCATTGAACGTTTCACAATTTCAAGAAAAGCCACGACATCTGCGGCAGATTCACCAGACTTCCTGATAATTTCATCCATATCGGGTGATTTAACCATAATAGCCATCGACGTTCTCCTCTTGGTCTGATATTTCTATTAAAACTTCTATTACGATTTTAATGGCGGATACATTCCGTCGCTATTTTTTTTGATGAAAGCGCCAGGCACAAGGCGGAAGGCCAAACGATTTTCTAGTTCGTACACCATCGGATTTCCGATAAGCGCATGACAATTTTTACACTGTAAATTAGGCAAATTTTTCTTACTCCCGCCTTTATACTGCAAATCGGCCAAATTTGACGGCGCAAAAATTCTGTCAAGATACATCCGGATCAAAGCGCCGGGGCCATCCTTTTGGTACAGAGCGACGTGGCTTTTGCAAGAGCTGCAAAAAATATTGAGAAAACATGAATTACCTCCACGAGCCTTAGAATAGCGATCTTTCTTGAATACGTGTTTTTCAAAATTATTGTCTGCCATAACTTTTCCTTTCATTTTGTTTGTTGGCCATAGATAAACTTAATCATTCATTATCAACGAGCTACCACGAAACTAACATATTTTTATTATTTTTGCAATGGTAGTCATAAAAGCCATGGCGAACAAATAGACCAGCAAACAGCATCTTTCTACCCCGCCGGCAACTCAAAGCAAAATTTAGCGCCTTTGCCAACTCCAGACGACTCGGCCCAGATCTTGCCATGATGCGCTTCAATCATCATACGCGCCACGTACAGGCCCAGGCCGGTGCCTTCGGTATGAATTAAGGAGGAAGCGCCGGAACCGCGGGAAAATTTCTTAAACAGGTTAGACATATCTTCCGGCTTGATGCCCATGCCTGAATCAGCCACGGAAAATTTAACCGTGTTTTTTAATAATTCCAAAGTGACGGTTATACCGCCCCGCTCGGTATATTTTATGGCATTATCAATTAAATTCATAACCACCTGTCTGATCTTTTCCTCGTCTAATTTAATTAAAGGCAAAGGCTTGACTAACGGCTTACCTGCCTGCGCAGGCAGGTATTCTAAAAGCAGATTTTTATTTTTAGCGTTACCGGATAATTCTTCTACTACGCTCTCTATCATTTTACTTAAATCAACCGGCTTAAAATCAAACTGCATTCGGCCGGATTCAATGCGGGAAACATTCAATAAATTTTCCACCAGCTGGATCAATCTTTCGTTGGATAAATAAACCTTTTCCAAAGATTCTATTTCCGGCTGATTTAAAACGCCGAAATCGCCGGCAAGCAGCATAGAAACATAGCCTTTAATCGCGGTTAATGGCGTTCTTAGCTGGTGCGAGGCGATGGAAATAAATTCAGACTTGGCCGCGTCTAATTTTTTTAATTGCTCATTGGCTTTTTTTAAATCGCGCGTGGCTTTGGCCACTTCTTTTTGCAGTTTTAAACTAAAATTTTTGGTTTCTTTATACAGTAAAGCGTTTTCTAAAGCGATGGCGACTTGCGCGCCGGTCACTGCCAAAACTCTTAAATCCTCGTCATTATACATGTCGCCTGATTCTTTTCGGCCTAAAGCGATAAGACCGCCGATTTTTTTTAAAGTCTCTATGGTTTTATTGCCGCTTAACTCGGGCGTATGGCCGTTATCTTCGGTAATAATCGGCTGGTTTTTTTTAATAAACATTTCATCAAGCAATTTATCCGCGGGAAAGATTTCTCGCGAACTAATTTTAAAGCCGTTATTATACTCGGCCGCGTAGCTCTGGTCTTCATTATTATAAGTCAGAATGCCGAAGGACTTGGTGTGAAAAGCATTGGTTAGAATCTGATAAATAAAATCATAAATTCTTTCGGTTTCCAGAGTGGAGCGCAGTTTGTCGGACAACGAGGCGATGACTTCGATAGAGTCATAAAGCGAGGAAAAAAAATATTTATTAGCTAATTTATAGAAACGTTTCTTAACCGGCGGAAAAACAAACAAAGCCGCCACTAAAATCACTAAATGCTCCCAGGTTGGATAATTATAAAACCAGTCATCAAAAATGTATTTCATAATCCAGGCCATAAGTACCACCGCGGACAGGGAAGCTAAAAAGACCGAGGAGCGGCGCAGGACGAATTTGATGTCCATCAGGCGATGGACGATGATGGCGTAAGATAAGATTAAAGTGAAAATCAGGCCAGATATATAGGCGAAGGGATAAATTCCAACGCCGTAGGCCGGTAGATAGGCTAATGGTCCAATTGTA
>JACPHD010000008.1 GCA_016188785.1 Parcubacteria group bacterium
GCGCGTTTGACTTCGCGGCTCGAGCGTTCATTGCAATAGACAAGGTTACGCAACTCCAAGGCTTGTTTATCACTAAGTTTAGGGCTTCTCATTCCTTAATTATACCATATTTTAGTCTGATTTTGGAGTGTGATGTCTATAAGTTGGACGGGTCGTCTTCTTTTTCCGACGAGAAAAAAATAAAGGTATGGAAAAAACTTGGCGAATATACGAAAAAAATAAATTCTATTACTGTTACCGGATGGGGAGAAAATTTTACAGGCGATGGTTTTTTTGATGGATCATGGGACAAGCACCTCCAATATAATATTGATAGTTTAAATAATAATGATATCTTACTTTCAATGGGCGTGCTTAACCAGCAGTTATCAAAAGAAATCAAACAGCTTTTTCAATCGTTGCCAGAGAAGAAATTTACTTTTGGCTTATGCCATTCGGATATCGCGCTTAGAAACGCTATAATAAATTCAAGCGGGGAAATATATTTGCTAGATTGGGGTACCGCTCGCGCGGAAATTGTTCCTCATTATGAACTCAACGAAATTCTTCTGGCTAGTAAACCAAGCGCAAAAACATTAAAGGCATTTTTGGATGGGTATGGAATTTCCCAAGAACAATTTAAACAGATGGAGCCTGATTTAAAAGTTTTGAATCTTTTAAATGAAATAGACACACTTCGCTGGGCGATTGATAAAAGACCGAAAGCGATAGAAGAATATGTGATAAGAGCAAGGGATGCGATAGCCCAAATACAATAAAATAAGGTGTTCGGGGCAAAGACATTCATCCCCTGCCCTTCTATTATTCCTTGCGCGAATGTTGCGCGAATGTTGCGCGAATCATAATTTTGTGATATGATATTTGTATAAGCTAAAACTATGTATAATCCTAAATATAACTTAAACAACAAGATTTTATCCAACCTTACGGCTATAGCCGAAGCAAAAGGCATTATTGACCGTGCGAAAATACTTCCCCAACAAGAACTGCGCTTGCGCCGCCAGGCAGTAATCCGCATGACCCATCATTCCACCGAGATAGAGGGCAACCGTTTGAATATGGGGCAAGTTGAAGCCTTATACGCCAAAAAAAAGATAGACGCACCTGATCGGGATATTTATGAAGTCAAAAATTATTTAAACGCTTTAAAATATATTGAAAAAGTTATAGCCGATAAAAAACCGATTACCGAAAAAGTGATTTTAAAAATTCATAAATTAGTGACAAATAAAACCTTAGCGCCGCAATTTTCCGGCCACTATCGGCCAGGTACCAAAACTCATGGCTGATTTTATTACTTGGCTTAAAGATAGTGAAGAGAAAGAAATAAATCCAGTAATTGTAGCCGGAATTGCCCATTTAGAAATTGCGGCTATTCACCCATTCAACGACGGCAACGGCCGCACGGCGCGCGCCTTGGCCACGCTAATGCTTTATCAAAGAGGATATGATTTCCGCCGTTTATTCGCCTTGGAAGATTATTATAATACCAACAGGCAGGCGTATTATAAAGCCATTAATGTGGGGAAAACTTACGATGAGCGGCGCACGGATATTACTTCGTGGCTGGAATATTTCGTCAAAGGATTTAAAAAAGAAATTGATGAAGTAAAAAATAAAATATTGCCCTTAGCTAATCGTAATATTAATGGAAAAATTAAATCACAAATTTATCTTACTCCTGAACAATTAAAAATTATTGACTTCATAGATCAAGTTGGACGAATTTCCGCAAAAGATGTAGAAAATATTTTATCTAGCCCAAAACGAACAGCTCAATTACAACTGCAAAAACTGAAAAAAATAAAAATGATCAAAGCCGTCGGCAAAGGCAAATCTACTTCGTATATCGCCAATTCTTAATAAGGAGTTTTGGGCTAAAAAAATTCACCCCTATCCCCTCTTTTTTTAGCCCAAAACAAAAAAACAAAATTGAATTCTTTTTTAAAAGTGATTTGCTATCGCAAATCAAAGAAAAACATATACATCAGCTAACACGCTATATCCGGCTACGGCTTCACGGAAGCCTACGCTGAAATTCTGCTCCGCTACGCTCCGCAGAACTTCGGATATAGCGATACCCACTACTGTCGCGTTAAGCAAAAAATTTCTTTAAAATATTATTTAATGTTAGTTTTAAAACGCTCTTTTTACAATTTTACGATTTGAATTGCCAATGAGATAATTAGCGCATAATTTAATAAATTAAGCTAATTATCTATGCATCAAGGAAAATATGTTTTTGCGCAAATAATTGAATTTGTCTCTCAATATGAATTTGATAAATGCGTTAAGCGCCATGGCGGCGATAATCGCGTCCGCAGCTTAAGCTGTCGCGATCAATTGCTTGCGCTGATATTCGGACAACTAACTAACCTGCGCAGTCTCGTGCGGTATCGTTTTATGCCTGAACGCTCATTCAAGTCTGCTATATCACCTTGGATTTAAGATTGATAATTTCAGGTTGTCGACATTGGCGCGCGCTAATGAAAATCGCGACTGGAAAATTTATCATGATTTGGCGCAACTGCTGATTGCCAGAGCCAGAAAATTATATCTCAGCGACAGTGATTTCAAAATAGAACTGGACGGAGCGGTTTATGTGTTAGATTCAACGGTGATTGAATTGTGCCTGGCCACATTCAAATGGGCCTATTTCGAACTGGGAAAATCCGCGGTCAAAATTCATACTCAATTAGATTTAAGAGGCAATAATCCTTCGTTAAAAAGGCTTTCGTTCTTTATAATAAGATACGCCGAAAAACAAAAAGACGACCGTATGTTCGGTCGGCTTATTTTAACAAACAGAAAATTTTTCTCCAGCTATTCTGGAACCGTTTAGGCGATAAGAACTTTCGCGATAGAGCTCGCCGATTAAAATTTTTTCCCTGCGCCCTAGAGCTGATTGAAAACAGCCGCCACGACCCGAAAACCATTCAAACCAATGAGAGGCCGTCTGAATTATTACATAGATTCACCGGCCAAACTAAAAATGGTCAAACTTTTTTTGTGCAAATTAAGGAAGAGAGAAAATTCGGAGAAAAATGGCTGACATCTGTATTCCCTGAAGATTAACCAAAAACAAAAAAGGACCTTCCGCCAAATTGTGCCTTAACGCATATAGCACGGCCGAAAGCCTTTTTCATTTATATGATAGCGCAATTAGATATATTGTCAAGTCCAATTTATTTTAGCTAATTTTAGAAAAAATAAAAAAGGCTAAAACTTCGCTTATTCCGAAGCCATTAGCTGAAATATTCCTTTTCTTTTTTGGGCTATCCCTCCTGCGTTGAAGCTTCGGCGGGCAAGCGCCCAATTGTTTTAAAAAAATTTAAAATTTCTTTTTCATTAATTTTATAGAGGGGGATTAAATTACAAACCATGAAAATAAAAAATGTCATTAATAAAATAAAATGTTTTTATTATGCCAAAATAGCACCCTTGACAAATGGTAATGAGTATTTAGTTAATTGTCCTTGTTGTGACTGGCGAGGGGGAAAATTTTTGCCATCAGGCAAGCGCAATAATGTGTTATGTCCAAATTGCGGCTCTTTTGAGCGTCATCGCCTTTATTACTTATATCTTAAAAATGTACTGCCGAGTGATATTAAAATAAAAATTTTGCATTTTGCGCCAGAAAAAGTAATTACTAGATTATTCAAGTCTTATACTAACGCCGAATATTTGAGCGTCGACATTGATCCCGGGGTAGCGATGATGCAGGCAGACATAACCAATTTGCCTTTCAATAATAATTCTTTTGATGTTATTTTTTGTTCTCATGTTTTAGAACATATAATTGATGACAACAAGGCATTAATAGAATTATTTAGAGTTTTAAAATCAGGCTGCTTTGCCATTATTCAAGTTCCTATAAAAGATGAGTTTAATGGTAAAAAAATAAATCTAACTTTCGAAGATTTTAGCATAACATCTCCGGAAGGCAGAGAAAAGTTTTTTGGCCAAAGTGATCATGTTCGTGTTTGTGGCAGGGATTACAGTGACCGTTTCAAGGCGGCAGGTTTTCAAGTAGAAATAAACAAATTTATTGAGAATTACACTGTATAAGGTGTACCCCTTTGTCAAAACAGATTATTGCCAGAAGACGACTCCTGTACTGAGACTGAAGGTTGGATTTATCGTTGCACTAAAAAAATAGATATAACTTAAAAAAGAATAAGGGGTTTTGGATTTTGGGCATTCACCCCTAACCCCTCTGCCCGAAGCCCAAAAAATGACCAAACATTCTTAATTGGCTATAATTGAATATAGTTAAAATAGCCAATTAAATTTATAATAAATATGAATGTCCAAAAAAACAATTATTTCACTCCGCAATGTCCGCAGTTTTCAAAATTTATTTTCGGAATTACTTCCAGTAAAAGTTTTCTCACATTTTCCGCGTTGTCTTTCATGACCTCTAAAATCATTTCCCAAGTTACGGCCGCCTCGCCTTCCCGCCAACCGTCATAATCCGTGGCCATGGCCACAGAAGCATAGCAGAGGCCAAGCTCGCGCGCCAGAATTACTTCCGGCACGGTTGACATGTTAATAACATCCGCGCCCAGATTTTTAAAATAACGGCTTTCAGCGCGGGTGGAAAACCGCGGGCCTTCTATGGTAAGCATAGTGCCAATTGCCTGATGCGCCAGCCGCAAACTTTGCGCCGCTGTTATTAAAACCTGTCTTAAGCGCGGGCAAAACGGTTCGGCCATAGCCGTATGCACGACTTTATCTTCAAAAAAAGTCAGGTTGCGCTGTTTGGTAAAGTCAATGAATTGGTCCAAAAAAATTAAATCGCGCGGCTTAATTTTCTCCTGCAGCGAACCGCAGGCCGTGGTGGCGATAATATGGGTGCAACCGGCTTGTTTTAACGCCCAAATATTAGCCCGGTATGGCACTTTAGTCGGCATAATCGTATGGCCTTTGCCGTGCCGCGCCAATACCACCACCTCAACGCCCTGTATTTGTCCGCAAATTAAAGGGCTGGCCGGAGCGCCAAAGGGCGTAGCCACCTTTAATTCCACGGCATTTTTTAAAATGCCCGGATCATCCAGCCCGCTGCCGCCGATAATGGCGATCTTGATTTTATTCTCTTTCATATTCCACTAATGAATTTACAAAAATTCCCCGCTCTTTTATCTTCAGCGACCCGCCTAAAAATGGCATATCAACTAAAAAACCGATGCCCATAATTTTCCCGCCCAGCCTTTCAATTAAATCGCAGGCCGCTAAAGCCGTGCCGCCGGTAGCGCACAGGTCATCTATTAAAATAATATTTTCGCCCGGTTTAATGGCATCGTCATGCATTTCCATCGTATTACTGGCATATTCAAGGGTATAATCCTGGCAGATTGAACTTGAGGGCAGTTTGCCTTTTTTACGCACAATGACTAAACCGGCTCGCAAAACATAGGCCACGGGCGCGGCTAACAAAAAACCGCGCGCGTCAATGCCTACGACTTTATCAATCGCCTGTCCGCGAAAAGGCGCGGCCAAGAGTTCTACCGCCTGGCGAAAAGCCTGTTTATCTTCTAACAGCGTGGTAATATCTTTAAAGTTTATGCCCGGTTTTGGCCAGTCTGGTATTTCCCGAATTTTTGATTTTAGATTCATGAAATTATCTTATTATTTCCCTGATAATCTTAACCATAGCCTGATTCGCTCCCGGCTTCATGGCCTGGTTCATATTCACCGCCAGCTGATCGCGTAATTTTTTATCAGCTAATAAATCTTTTATCGTTTTAGTAAAACTCTCCGCGGTCAGACTTTCCTGTTCAATTACAATAGCGGCTTTTCTGTTTTTAAAAAATTCCGCATTCGCTTCCTGGTGCGACTCGGGTATGGGAATTATTATACTCGGCTTAGCTAAATATGACAACTCGGACAAAGTCGCGAGTCCCGCTCGCGTCACCGCCAAATCAGCCATTTTCATGGCTTC